>JBKQJL010000044.1:0-19480 GCA_052147975.1 Myxococcaceae bacterium | reverse complement strand
GTGCTCGCGTTCGGGTATAAACCGTATGGTCAGTCGCCTGAGAGCGTCGACGACACTCCCTTCCAGAGTTTCGTCGATCAGCCCGTCAATTAGTCCTTGGTCGTGCTCAATTGGGACGATAACGGGTTTAAGGTCGGCGACCCCCCGTTCGTTGTGCGCTTGCAACTCCGGTACAAGCGCGTCCGCATCGGCCTTGAGGCCGAAGTCCTCGATTATGCGCCGGACGTTCTCCGTCCACGTTCCTGCAACAAACCCCCCGGTCAATTTAGCGGACGCTCGAACTACTGCGGCGTAAGCGCGAAGGACACGAGCGACGTCGTCGTTTCGGTTAAGGTTCCGGTAGTGGCTTGCCAGCCGGGTCGCCGCTGGTTCGACCCAACTCATTTTCCGTGCACCTGCCTCATGAGCGGCCGCTCGCGACAATCGCGCCTCCATGTCGGCGACGACTTCATCCCGCCTGGCCTCGGAGAGTTTTGAGCTCCCATCCAAAAGGAGGTCAAAGCTCGCCCCCCAGGTCCCCGCATGCTCATCCTTAGCGTGGCCTCGCTCGTACGCGAAGAGCGCCTCCTCGACAGCCGCCGCGCCTTCTTGGTCCTTAATCAAGGTGGCAACGCTGAATGCCCGCTTTGCGGCGCGATATGCTTCGAAAGCGTGCTCAAAGCTGGCCGAATTCAGAGCCTCGATGAGCGCATCGACTGAGAGCCGGGCAAACTCGACTGGGCGGCGCTGGCGGCCCACGAGCTTTGCTAGGTCCCAGACAAGGTCTGCGTAAAGTCGCCGCAAGTAGGGATTCCGCGCCGAGCGGGCTCTTTGCTCCCAGACCTCGACCATCCCCAGGGTAAGCTTTGAGCGGGCGGGGACTTCCCTGCCATCACCAAGAACGGCCCAGGGCCCATACGCCGTTCCCCACGAGCTTTCGCCGTCGTCGTTCATGGCGAGGTGAAGCCCAATAAGATCCGCCAGCACTTCGGGCGTCGGCGCGCCAGTCGCCCATCGTTCTAGCCGGTCTCATGGACAAGCTTTCCATAGCTGAGGCCGCCTTCAACTGCGTCGAGAGCTTCAAACGGGGATGCTGGTTCGGTCATTAATCTGCCCGGCGCCACCGATCCGAGCTTAGCCCGACCCACCGCTTTCAGATCGAGCCCATGAAGCCGCGTGAACGCTGTTCCCACGCCTTTGGCGTCTGAGCCATTTCTCGGGGCCGTAGACTACAGCTCGGCTGCTTCCACCGGATGCCTTTTCCGCCTGGCGTCCATTACAGACCTCATGGCCGTGAGCCGTTCGCGCCTCGCCTGGATCGTGTCCAAAACACGTCCAAACTTATGGGGAGTCATGTGGACTGGCGAGGACTGGAGTGGACGCGCCTCGCGTCCAACTCCCCATCGTTACTCAAAAACTCAGTCATGACGCCCGTCTGCCCGAGCGGCGACCTCGGGCTCATAACCCGATGGTCGCGATGTTCGGGCAAGTAGCAAAGTCTTCTGTCTGTTCGGTCCAATACCCGAGGCAACTCGCGCTCTACTTGGCGAGCATTTGAGGTGGGTAACAGGCCAGGTAAGCCGCGAGGTCGGCCGGGCGGATTCGAATGGCGTTCGAAATTCGTAGGCAGGGAAGCTGCCCTCTGGCTACCAACGAATACACAGTCGCGAGGGAGACGCCCAGGTGCTCGGCTGTCGCACGCACGGACAGGAGACGGGAACCGGGCGAGGGTGGGCCCTCAAATCCGTCAACAAATTCTGTCAACAAACGGCGTGGTTCTGGGTGGCCAGGAAGGCCCTGAGTGGACGAGGATATGGCGCCCGGCGCCACGTAACGCTCCGAATTTTGGCCCTGATGGTCCTCCGGCGCCCTCTGGAGCTGTCGGTAGCTCGCGCCCGCTGACGCTTGCCAAGGCGAGGGTCGAGGGTTCAAATCCCTTTTCCCGCTCTTCAAAGTAGCGGTTTCTCCAAGTCTTTTTTGTCCGCTCCCGTCCTTGTTGCCCCTAGGTTGCCCCGACTTGCGGCGGGCGGTCGAGCACCTGGACCGCGTCCCGCAACCTGCTGGGGGCCAAATGCGCGTACCGGAGCACCATGCTCAGGTCCGCGTGGCCCAGCAGCTCCTTCACTTCGAGGAGCGACGCACCCCGCATAACGCAGTGACTGGCGAAGGTGTGCCGAAGGCCGTGCGTGGTGACCCGCTTGCCGAGCCGTGCCGCCGTGCAAGCCCGTGGCACCACATCCTTCACCTCCGAGTGCGTGTAAGGCCGTCCGTCCTCATGGTCAAAGACGTACGTCCGCAAGTGCCTGTGGGCCCTCAGGGCAGTGAATGCGTCCCCGCTCAGCGGCACGACTCGCTCCCTGTTTCCCTTGGGGCTGTGCTCCTGGTGCTGCCACCGCGTTGCCCGAATCCGCAGTTGCCCCGCGGCGAGGTCTACGTCTCGCCATTTCAAGGCGAGTGCCTCGCCCACTCGTAGACCTGTGCGAAGCAGCACTAGCAACCAGGTCCGCCACTGGATTTCCGCCGCCGCGACAAGGCGCTCCGCTTCATCGAAATCCAGGAAGGCGAAGTCGGGCTTTTCGGCCCGAAGCCTTGGGACTCTCGGCACATGCTGAACGAGGCCCCAATCCGCAGCCAGGCTGAGCATTTTTCCGAGAACGGCCAGCGTGTTGTTGACGCTCTTCGCGGAGAGCCCGTCTTCAAGCTTCCGCTGCTTGTACGCCTCCACCTCGGCGCGCAGCTCCGCCGCGTCCAGGTTGATGCCTCCGAGGGAGGGAAGCAGGTGCACCCTTAGGGCAACCTCCTTCGCTGCCACCGTGCTTGGCTTGTTGTGAAGACGGCTCCATTCCAGGTACCGAGGGGCAAAGTCGGTCAGGGTGAGGGCTCTCTTCACTTCGACGCCGTACAAACCTTCGGCCATCTGCTTACGGACGTGCCGCTCATGGGCCTCCGCGTCACGGCGGGTCCGCAGGACGCGCCGGTGTCGATGCACCGTGCTCGTCCCTGGAACGCGCCATTTCACGTCAACCTGCCAGCCCAAGTCCTTGTTTCCCTCGCCCGTCGCCGGGCCTTTCCTCCAACGCTTCCACCGCCTCACGCTCACAGCGTCTCTCCCGTCTCCGAGAGCGAGCCGGTGGCTTCCGCGGACGATGTTACTTCCGAGCCGGGACTCCCCGCACCAAGGAGCGCGGAACGACGTACGCGCACGCTGCGGCCCAATTGGACGCGCCCGGGCACCTTTCCGGCCTTGAGGAGGGCGCTCAGCACCTTGGGGTGAAGCTGGACCAACGCTGCAGCCTGGGGCACGGTGAGCAACTCGGCGTGCGCAGGAGCTGCCAGGGGCCTAGGCCACCGCCTCACGGTCCTGCCCTCTCGGCGGCCTGATGGCCTGGGCTGGATTGTTCGGCGCCACTCGATGCATTTCCTGCCTCCGGCTCATTCGGCTCGCCCCTCCCTAGGGGTCGGGGCGAGCGAACCGAGCCGGGTGGACCTGAGGCTCCTGGTTCGTCCAGTTCGTTGGGACGAACCCGAGACGAACTGGACGAGCCGGCGCTGCCCGTCAGGCGAACGCCCCTTCGGTTTTGCAAGACGAGTCCCTTAACGATGAGCCGCTTGACCGCCTCGCGGACCAGCGCCGCTCCGAGGCGTAGCTCGCGCGCCAGTCTGTCTGCCCCCACTACATCCCCCCGCACTAGCTGGTCGAGCACCCGCTGTTCGACCTCTGCGCTGGGCGACGTCGCCGACACAGCAGCTCCGCGGGCCGGTGTGAGGTCCCAGGTGAGCAAATTGCCGGTGGACAGTCCCATCTCAATGAGGCCGTTCACGGGCTCCGGCCTCGCGCTGTCCCGCTGCTTTACCGTGTGGAGGGTAAAGCGCAGCTCTGGTCCCCCGCGGCCCAACGCACTCATCATCAGCACCCCGTCGGCAGACCCGGCCAGGGCACCGTGGCCACGTAGGTCCGAAAGAGTCGGCTTTTTGCCCCCATCCCATTTTTCTTTTGGTGTGTGGTGCAGACAGAGCATCGTGGTTCCTCCGCCCTGGCGCCTCAGGCGGCCGATGGCACCGGCAAGCCTCCCCATGTTCGATGCCTCGTTTTCGTCGAGCCCTGGGGCAAGCGCAGCGAGCGAGTCGAGGACCAGCAGCGTCGGGCGCCTTGCCTCAATCCCCTCGGCGAGCTGCTCAATGCCGGACGCCGTGCAAAGGTCCGGGCCGGGATGCTGGACGACCAGAGAGCCAGACGGCGAGCGTCCTCCGAAGATGGCCTTCAGCCGCTGCCTTATCCCGTGCCAGCTCCCTTCGGCCTCGACGAATAGGACACGCCCACCCTCCAGCGCATGCTCAAATGCGAGCATCATCGCCAACATGGTTTTTCCAACTCCAGGAGGACCTCCGAGGATGGTGACGCTGTCTCGGAGTACTAGCCCGGGCGCCTCCAATCCGGCGCCGGCGCGGAGAAGCCAACTTGGGGACGGGAGGTCAAGTTGGAGCAGGGTCCGTGCGTCCATCGTGACAGGACCGTTGCCGGCAGCGATGGCCGTGAGTGCGTCTGCTTCCCCGATGGCTCGTGCGAGCTCCTCTGACGTCCCTTGGCCTCGCATTCCTAGTTCGAGCGCATTGAGGCTGCGCTCTTGCACCCGGAGAAGTCCCTCGTAGGCGTCCGCGGCTAACCGGCGCTGAGCACACGGGATGCTTTCGAGAAGCGGCACTGCGCAAGGCAACACCGAGCAGCCGTCGGCGTCGTTCGAGTCGCGGCCAATCATGCTAATGCTCCCCGCGCTGCGGTGAACGGTCCGCAGAAACAAGGAGCCCGTGGCGTCTTAGTGTTCGGCGGATTCGATGGGCAGCGAGTCCGCGAACAGCCTGTCCGCTGAGGAGCTTCTTGACGGTGCGGGGGTCCGAATCCGATTCGACAGCGAGCTGGCGAAGTCTCGCTGAGTCGATTGTGGCATCGAGCTGGCTAGGTGCTCTCATAGTGAGAACACGAGAGCAGAGGCCGAGGCCCGCCAGGACAACCGGAAGTCGGAATCTAAGTTGTGGGCGACAAAAGGAGTGCAGCTTCTAGTTCACGTACGGCCTTGCGAACTGCCTGCTCGGAGATTCCGTCCTCGCTCCGAGCTATCGTGGCGAATGTCTCTTGCGGGGGGACCCGGGACCGAACGACCCAACCGAGACGATGCACCACCGTTCGCCCTTGCTTGGCTCGCCACTTCTTCAGCGGAACGAGGCCCTTCTTTTTGCGCCAGGGCCCGAGCCTCTCCGTGCGGTAGAAGTCCAGCGATTCGAGAGGGCTCGGCATCGGCCGACCTATTTCAGCCCCCGGGAACTGTCCCTTTTGGACCGGAATCCACGGGGGGAGCGGCTGCCCTCCGGGGTGTGGCCACCACTCTTCCGGTCGCTTGCCCCAGGTGAGGAGGACCAGCAGGACGTATTCCTGAAACCAGGGGGCCTCCAGGTGCGCCCAACGGAGCCAGCCGAGAAGGGCGTTCTCCTCCACATCCAGACAGCCGTCTCCACGATGAACCTCTTGAACCAAGCGAACGAATGCGGCGACACGAATCGTCTGGAGACATTCAATGAACGGACGAACGAGGCGAATGTCCACTGCACCCGGCACTCCGTAGACTGCCGTGGGGTCAAACGGCCGAGCCACTCGGGGGTGACCCTGCTCAGGTTGCTGCGGCTGGGAATTGGGCATGGCGCACCTCCACAGTGCGCTCCACCAGAGAGCGAAACTCAGCGGGCAGGGCGGGGTGGAGAGCCGCCCACGGCTGACCCCGTCGGGAGGCCGTTGCCCGCGCCGAAGCATTACCGCGTCAGGGTGACCTTCGGCCTGGCTGGGCCATAGCTCGAGGCGTAGGCGCGCCGCCGTCGGAAATTCTGGCGTACTCTGTTTTTGGAGGTTAGCGACCAGCCTCGGAGTGTCGGAACGTCCGCAGCGGCTCCAAAAACTGCCGAGAGTTGGCTCTTCAACCCTCAATGAAGAAGGCCTGAGCCCGGCTCTACCTCGAACCGTCTACCCGAGGAATTCCGCGAGCGACACCGAGCGGAACGAGAGCAGCGACCGCTTTCTAAGAAACTCGCAGCGGCGGCGCTGCTCGATGTCATCGCTAACTAGCGTGTCCACGTAGGAAGCCGCCCCTGCGATAAAGGTGTCGTACCAGGCGCCACGTCCTGAACTGCCGCCCTTCGTTCTCCAGAGCCCTAGAATTTGCGCGGGTTCCCCACGACAGATGCTTGGGTCAATGGAGTTTCCCAAACACAGCCTCCACACCAGATGCGAAACGGTGTGCGTAGCTTTGAACCGGCGCTTATCCTTCACGATTTCGTCGGCTGTACGGTTCCCTTCGGAAAGCTTGACCGCCATCTCAATCATCATCTCGTCCGGACGGGGAGGGCCCGACCCACAAATCTCCTGAGCGAGCTGCTCTGGTGTGAAGACGACGCCACGTTTCGCAAGAAATTGGTGTAGCCCGCGGTCCGACTGAAACAGGTCATCCTTCTTCTTCACCATCCACTTGTGCGACGCCGGAAGCTTTCGCGCCACCCTGGCCAGTTCCGAATCCGGGGCTCTGGTGATTCCACCCCAGTCAGAGTTGTGTGCTGGGGCGCCAGTGAGCCAATGCCGCATCTCTTCACGCATCAAATCCTTGTGGTCTGGCGCCCGGAAAAGGAACGGGCTGGCCTCGCGACACAAGGCCTTGAGCGTCCGAAGGCGGACGAGGACCTCGCTGAAGTTTGCATCCGAGGACAGCTCGAAGAGCACGACGTCGGAAATAAAGGCGGTGGCCGGCCGTCGGCGAAGTGCCTCAGCAAAGCTTCGGCGTGTGGGTTCATCATCGAGGACATTCCCCAGGGCCGAGGTGTCCAGCGCCAGGGTTTGTGGAATGAGGCTCTTGATGGTTGGCGGCACAGGCGACACGCCGCCCTTCTACTCCAGAGCGGCGAAAGCGCATCTGCTGGGTAAGAAGACGCGGCGCTCGTGACCGAACAGAAACTGGAGGGGCAAAGGCTCAACGAAGGGGGCGGGAGAACTGACCGAGAACTGGCAACCCCTGGCGATGGACGCGCTCGGCGTAGTCCAGTCGAGCCCCACCGTGTCCCTGAATAAGCACCTCGACAGGCTTTCCGAACAAATAGGCCCACCCCAGTTTCACTGCTTCAAGGCGAACCCGGCCATCCTTGTCCTCCAGGGCCTCAAGCAGCGCATCGATGAATTTCGGGGAGTGCGGCTCCAGTTGCTCCCGAAGTTGGGCTACCCCACGAGGGCGGCCTCCGGGGTTACCGGACACGCCGGGCGGGAAGGGGCGGCCAAACCTACGCGGTTGCCTTTGGCGACGGGGTCGCTCAGGGGTGCTGTTCTCAGCCACGGATGCGGAAAATAGCAATCAATACCGACGAACGCCCCTCAGGGCTGGGTTGGCCAGTCCAGGTACGCAAGGCAACACCGGACGAAAGTCAGGGCTACGCGGCGCCGTCTCGCATCCCGGACGCTGTGCCGAGGCGCGCCCAGACGAGGCAGACACTCGATTCGCGTGACACAATGCTTAAGTGTGAGTGACCTTAGAACCCTCTCCCGGCAAGACCAACGCGCGCATGAGGTTGCCAGCCAACCCAATCCTGTTCGCGCAACCGCGCTTGCTCTTCAGGGATATTTTGGGCTCCAAACCGCCGGCCTCTTACTGCCAGCGGGTCCCGGGATTCACGTGCTCGTTGGGAAAAACAACTCGGGCAAGACTGTAGCGTTGCGCGCAATTGCCGGGGCCCAGCTCTGCTGGGACCTCACAAGAGCTGCGGCTGGAGAATGGCTCACTCCCCAGTCCGCGGCCCTAATGAAGACAGGGGACGGCGGGTATTTTCGCCTGAAGGCGCCGCGGACATTTGACGGGGCGGCAGGTGCATTCCCCGAATTTGAGTTTCTTGTGAACGGGCTGCCGGCGGAGGAGCTGGTCAGGGTCCAACAGCTAGGTAAGAGTGAAGCCTTCCGTAAGCTCTTCAGTGCTTTGGTTCCTCAGCCCGCCTTGGTCGTGGAGAGCAATCGGCAATTTGAGGCAACCAGTCCCCGAAGCCAGGTGAGGCCCATCGGCGACCTCGATACGTTCGTCGGGTTGCTCGACGCATCAATGCTTATTGAGGAAACCGAGAACGTCTTTGCATCTGTCGATTCTGATTTCGCCCTCATCACAGAGGGGCTGCGCCTCAAGCCTGCGCTTGACCCACCCCTGCCCGGACCTCCGACGAAGGAAGAAACCACGACTCGCCTTTTCGTCGTCGAGGACGGCGCCCGCCGGCCGATAAGTTCGTGCGGCGACGGGCTGCGCGACCTTGCCTTCATGCTATTCCATCTGCACGCGCTTCCGCATTTCGACTTGCTTTTCGACGAGCCGGGCTTGCGTCTGCACCCGAGCGGTCAGCGGCGCCTTCTGGGCGTGCTCAGCCGCGAGGCAAAGCACCGCGCCCTCTGGTTGGCCGCCCACGACGGCGTGTTTATCGGCTCTCCGACAGTGGTCAGCCGTCATCTCGTTACACGCTCCCGACCAACCGAGACAACCTCACTTACCGCCCTAGGGACGAGAGAAGAAGTGCTCAGCGCAGTGACCGAATTGGGTTGGCGCCCAGAGGACGCCATCCTCGCGGACCGCGTCCTCTTCTGCGAGGGACCTTCCGACGAAGCCGTATTCCGTATCTGCTTGCAGCGTCTCGCGGAGAGCGACGCTGCAATTAGCGGCGTTGTCCTCCAGCGACTTGGCGGTGACGGTGAAGTGCGCGGCAAGAGAGCGAGGGGCGTTCGAGAACGCATCGCTCAACTCCGAGCTCTGGCTCCCCACGCTAAATTTGTCATTGTCCTGGACGACGCAGCTCGACAGGCAACGCCGAACGTCGATGGCGCTGAACTGCGTGCGCTCCTGAAAGGGGACCTTGAGGACTACCTCCTCGAGCCGTCGCTCGTCTATCAGGCCCTGACCATGTTGGCCGCCGATGAAGATGTGCTCGCGCCGTCAGAGGAAGATGTCGTCAAGAAACTGGGAACTGCTGCGGCGGAGCCACGTAAGAACGGAAAGCGGCCGAGTGCTGCTCAGATTCTCCAAACGGTGGCCGACGAGTTCGGGCTGCCTTGGGCTAAAATTCGTTGGGCGCAAAAGGTCGGTCCACTTCTGCCAAAGTATGCGGAGAAGTCGTTTCAAGCCTTGTGCGAAGAGTTGAAGACGGCCCTTAATAGCTAAGGCGCTTCGACCAGGCCGATGCCCGGCATAGCGTTGTGGGTACCAAGAGCGGAGCGAGTCGAGAGAACCTCCAAAGCCGACCTCCAGGTTACCGCGTGCGGAGTTGTGGCCATTTTCCCTCCACTGCTGCTTTCGAGGCGGCCCTTGGCCTGGGCTCCCTGGATGCGGATGACGGGCTTGAGCCTTGTAATCGCCGCGTCGAGTCTCATTGCTGCGCTTGAGGTGACCTTTCAGGCGCTCTGGGAAGCTGCACCAGCGTCCCCGCGATTGCGCTAGCCTAGTACGCGCAACCGGACAGTTGGAGTAGCACGGCTGACCTCAGCGATGACCAAACCGAAGCAACACCTGGCGAAGCTAGCGTGGGTCCTAGTCGGAATGACGTTGGGGCTTCCGCTTTGGCTCCTCGTGATTTTTTTCCTCAAACGTGGAGCCGTGTTCGCGTCGGGTCCTTGGTCGGCATTGGCGACGGTGGTGTTCGCCTATTTTGTTGCAATCCTCATTCACGAGATGGGTCACGTCATCGCTGCCATAGCCACCGGGATGCGCGTCTATTTCTTGTCGGTCGGCCCGCTGCTGGTGAGTTGGCCACCGGAGGGCGGGATGCGCTTCCGATGGATGTGGCGAACCTTCTTTGGAGGCTTTACTGGCTGCTTCTCCCGTGATGGCAGGTTTCCTCGACGCGAGATGGCCGTCGTCCTCGCCGCCGGACCGTTCGTGAGCCTCCTGCTCGCGTGCGGCACACTCGCTCTGCTGTATTTCGGCCCGTCGCCGAGCGAATGGTTGGAAATGGTGCCGTGGTTCCCCTCCGTTACTTTCCTTCTGTTGGGCTTGGGCATCTTCGGTGCGTTTGGCTTCATGGTGACCGTGCTTCCATTACCCACCGGCAACCCGCTCGCGCTGACAGACGGGCACCAGTTGCTGCGAGTCTGGCAGGAGGCGCCTGGACTGGGGCGTTGGCGAGCCGTCCGTGGCATCGCCTATCTCAACATGGCGGGAATACGTCCCCGAGACTGGCCTGCCCCGGCGATTGCTGCCCTGGAGCCTGGAACAACTCGCGATTCTGTTGCAGCGATTGCCGCTGTGCTTGCCCTCTCGAATGCCTGGGACGCGAGCCGAACGCTTGATGCCGAACGCCACTTCTCGCAAGCGGTGGAGTTAATGGACGAGGTCCCGCCAATCAGCCGCCCGGGCGTCCGGCTTAGCTTGGCGCTCTACGAGGCGTGGGTTCGGAAGAATGCCGCCGCAGCTCGGGTCTGGTTCAAAGGCGCTAGTGGTCCCTTCGTCGATGCGTTCCACGGGAAGAAGGTTGAAGCGGCACTTCACCTCCTTGATGGCGACGCACGAGCCGCACTTGAAGCGGCCAACGAGGGGGTGGCACTCCTTCGCAAAGCCGCCTTCCCAGTCACGTCGATGGACCGCGAATTCTTCGACGAGGTGAGAGCTGCAGCCGACGCGCTGCCGGCGTCACTCACGGTGTAGGCTCGTCTGTTCCCGTCAACTCAACTCGCCCTGCGGTGGAGCGTGAGACTGTCGCATGTAGAAGCAGTAGCTGTCCTCATCGCGAGCACAGTCGCCGGCGCACAGACGCGAACACCGACGCTTGCCCAAGCCACCGCGAGCGCACAGGTCATTGCCTACGGCCAAGTCGAGAAGCTTGAACGGCGGCCCGGGCGCTCCATCGCGACTCTAAGGGTCGAGTATTTGGCCCGTGGCGAATCGACAAGGTCGCTAACATTCTTGGCGGAACCGATTGGCCAGTATCAGCCAAGCGCAAGCCTCGGTGAGCACCTTCTAGTGTTCCTCATACCGTCTGGGGAGGTGGACCCACCCATGAAGCTTGCATTTGGCGGGACAGGAGTGTTGCCGGCTCACAATCTTGGTGGGAAGCAATTCGTCGCAACTATGCAGCACGGTGACGGTCTTCGCTTGCCGGCGTCGCTGTGCGACCCGAGGGTGAAGCGCGGGAGCTACGACTGTCTGGCGGCGCTTCGCGCCGTTTTGAAGGCGGCAGAACTTCCCCCCTTGCCTCCTACTCAACGGGGGGACGCCACGTTTCGGGTCGCGCTCGTCCACTGCGAATCCTGCCAACTTGCGAGTTGGCTCGAACGAAGCACCGCAAACGCCACCAATTGTGGAACTGGTACAACCAGGGGACCAACGTCAACGGTTCGGGACTGCGTCCGAGGCGCACTCGATGCTGGCAATCCCTTCAAAGTTCTTTTGCCGAAGCCGGGCATCGATTCGGAGATACTGGATGCGGTCGCATCGGATGGTCATCAGGTCTACCGGCTTCATTTTGATAGCAGCATCCAAGGAGGGGGAGGGTGCTCGGCGCTCGTTAGCCGCGCGTCGTGCGGTTCCTTGGAACTCCGGGACGGCGGGCCCGAATGGTTGACGTGCCTCGACGCCCATGACGGAGAAATCCTCTGTTCACAGTACGACTCCCGAGTGGAGACTTTGACACCGGCAACGAGCGTTTCAGAGCTGCGATGCGGCTATGACAATGAGGGCGAATACACCGCTTGCCACTTCGGTTCTGCTGGAGCGGAAGCTGGCAAAGTCCGCCCGCCGTCCTGGGGTCCAGACCTCATCTGCGACTTGTGGCCAGACAGCGACGAGGCTGAGTGCAGAGCGGAGTGACGGTTATTCGCCTCCTGGGGGACTCTGGGAGGGTGAACGTCGCCTCGCCTTCGTATGGCACAGCCGGATACGCTCCCGCGTATGCTCTGTTTCGAGGTGCTGCGAAATGGGAAGCTCTTGGCAAGAGCTGCTCGTCCTGAAAAGGGCGTCCTCGTGTTCGAGATGCACCGCCTGACAGCTTCTCAGCGCGGGGACCCGGACGGCCAACGGTTTGACCTTCATGCCTTCGATTGGGGAGTTGAGCCCAACGAGATAGCCCGCTGGTGCAGCGACGACTTGGCGGTCGGTGACGAGTTTGTTGTGCGTGTTGCCGAACGAGAGGATGCCGACCCCCCGACGAAGCGGGAGCTCATGTTCCCGCCCGATACCGAGGAAATCATCGCGAAGAAGCGGGAGCACCTTGCCCAACTAGAAGAGCAAGTAGCTTATCTTCGTCGCAGTTTGGGGCTGGAGATGCCTGAGGAGCGATGACTCGAACCATCTCGCCGCGTTACCACTAACTCGCAGATAGGTCCCACGGAAAGCCAGCGGCCCAGGTAATACGGTGGCGCTGCTGTCGCATCCGCCTGGTACGCGATAGCGCGCTGGCTCGGCGGTCGGCCAGAGGAACATGATACGGGGCCCTGGACTGGAGCGGGCGCAGATGGCTGTGGCGTGGACGGCAATCTTTGGAGGATGCGGAAATGCACGTCTTGGCCTTCTCGCTCCTCGCTACACGAGTCGCGGTTGGCAGTTTGCCTGTGGAACTTGCCGACGCTGGCCCTATCCAGCCGGTGGGTTCCATGACGCCAGGAAGAGGCACCTTGGTCACTGCGCCTGTCTGGGAGCGCGACGTTATAGCGTTCAGCGCCGTCGAGCCGCCGGAAGCTCGCCCTTGGCGCAAGGACCCCCGACTCTCGGGCCAATTCCACTCCGCGGAGTACCCTGACGACATCCAGGTCGTCTTTGACGTAAGGGAATCGCGTCCACCGCGGGAGGTCATGTGGGTTACCGTGCTCGCATACGACCCCGGCTCTGACCGTTTTCTCGGACAACTGCTAGACGCACCCTATGCCGTACGCACGGCGCAAAAGGGCGACAACGTCGTGTTCCGCGTGGCCGCACCCGGCGAAATCCGTATAAGCAACGTGCCGGGACGGGACCGCTGGTGTGTTGCCGAGGACGATGGTCGCGGCTTCGCGGCGCAAGGGTGGCCTCGGCTCATGACGCCATTTGTTTCTGTCCTGAGCCAAGGAGTACGGGCCTACCGCCTTGGAGATTTCGGTCACAACCAGCCCGAAATCGAACGTTGCATTGCTCAACTACGACCGGCGCTTACTCCAGAGCCGACGGATGCCAGCACGCACGACCTCCAACTCGCCCATTTCGTATTCGCCCGGTGCCTCGCCGAGAAATACGTGACCAGGGAGGCTGTCCTGCATTTCGAGCGCGCGATTTCGCTCGATTCCCGGGACCCCTTCGCGGAGATGGGCCTCATCGCCGAGCTCACAGTTCTCGTCCATTCCAACGAGTCCAAAGATGCTCTCCCAAGATGGAAGGCGCGGCTGGTTGATGAGATGGCCCGGATGCGCGTGAACTTCCCTGACCAAACCCAAGCGTTGCAGCTCCTCGATATGGTCCGGGACCCGAAACGGGCGAAGCCCGGCCTCTCGGTGGAGGAGGTCGAGGAGGGTCAGCGAATCGGATTCGCAGTAATCCGGTACAAGTACCGATGAGCCACTATTAGCGGAGCTCCTATCCCGCGCCTCCGCGGTTCGCCAACGCGCGGACGCGCGTGGACAGGACTGGGGCGCGAGCGGGCTGAGATTCAACGGTGTCGAGGGGTACGAGCTTAACAGCCGTGCCGGGGCGCGGGGCAAAGGCGCGGGGCGCGCGAAGCACCTCGCTAGCCTTTGATTCCCAACCGCTCGACGATTGCACTGGGTCCGCCCGGCGAGGTGCTTTTTGTTGCCCCTATGTTGCCCCTCCGCAGCCCGGAGACGAGCGGACTTGAATGGCTAGGACTGGACGGGAGCGGACTGGGATTCAACGGTTTCGAGGGGTTGAGCCTGGAAGCCACCGACTTGCTTGGTGTCTGTTTACCCCTCGACAGGGTTCAAATCCCTTTTCCCGCTCTTTTCGTTTCAGGGGTCTCGCAAGCTTGTCAGAACGCGGTGCGTCGTCCGAAGGAAAGCAAGGGCGGCTGAAGCGTGAGGCATTGCATCGGGGCATGCAAGCAGGCCCGGAACGTCCGTAACCTGGAGCGGCCTCAGCGGCGGCGCGCTTTGGCTGGCTTGTTCGTCAAAGACGCGAGTACCCGATCGAGCCCGAAGGCAAAGGCCCGGTCGGTGTCGCCGCCCAGCCGAAAGGCTCCGGCCAGTTCCATGCTGACGAAGCCATGGGTGAACGCCGTCAGCAGGCGGGCGCCGTCGAGGGCGTGGGTGACCTCGCCTAGCCGCTGCACTCGGTCAAGCAGCGGGGCCACCACCGCGGCGTTGCGAGCAGCCGCTACGGGGGTGCTTGGAAGACGGCCGCTGACCAACAGCGCATAGAGGTGCGGCTGGCGGTGGGCGTAGGCCCGCAGCGCATGTGCCATCGCGCGCAGGTCGCCCTCGGGGGATCCGGTGTTGGCCACCGCCCGCTGCCGCTCGGCGAGACCCACCAGCAGCTCCTCGAACACTGCCGACACCAGGTCCGAGCGATCGGCGAAGCGTTTGTAGAGCGAGGGGGCCGAGACTCCGACGGCATCGGCCACCGCCTGCATCGAGAGCGACTCGACCCCGTGCTTTGCGATCAGCTTGCGCGCGGCAGCAATCACTTCCGCGGTTGATGTTTTCGCAAGCGCCGGCATTGCTCGCTGGCAGGCTACGCCGCCCGCAGGGCGCGGTGGCGATCGATCCACATTCCCCAGGGCACGAAGATCCACAGCGCCAGACCACCCATCGCCAGGCCGGTCACGTTGGCCGGCGGTGGCCCGAACGAGACCGCCAAATAGAGGCAGACCAGGGTGACCACCAGCCCAACCAAGCCCCAGCGGCCGCTGCGATCCTTGGCCACGGTGGCCCGGGCATAGATCCAGACCCCGACCCCGAAGGCCAGGGCCTCTGCCAGCAGCGTGCCGGGCACCGAGTTCCACAGCCCAAGTCCCACCTTAGGCCCTCCGGGCCAGATGGGCAGGTCCGGCCGGTGCATGAGCAGGTCCAGCAGCCAGTGGCTGACCACCAGTAGCCCCACCACCAGCGCGCCGCGGCGGTCCTGCCGAACCAGCCAATAGAGGCCGCCGATCGCAAGCCCCCACATCGCCAGCGCGAGCAGGCTGTGTGTGATGGGGTAGTTGATGAATTCCATCGGCGAGGCCGCCATCAAGCCCGGCACGATCGCCACCCGCTCGACCCCCGCCAGCAGCAGGATCGGCCACACCAAATCGGCAAATTGAGCGGCAAATATCAGGAGCCCGAGCGAAGGCTTGCTCGCGAGTGGCTTGGCGCCGAAAGCGAGACCGAAGTGACCTAGGAACATGGGCGACCTCTGAGTGAATTGATACGAGCAATAACCATCAAGGTTAATACTCGTATCCTTGGAGGCCGTCAACTCGCGCTCCGTAGCGTTGTGTCTTGGAGGCTTCAGGCCGACGGAGTGCATCATCCTGGACACTGCCAGCCTTGACCGAAAAGAAGGGGACGCATCCTCTCGGCGAGGCTGATCGCGCTCCTTGCCGCGCCGGGTGGATTTAGCGGAACCGCCGAAGAAGCGTTGAAAACGGCCTGCGCATTTGCCGCAAGACGAGATCTCGCCCTACCCCTCGGGCTGCGTGGTCCGGATGCGCTTCCTCGTGATGACAGGGTTGCCCTCTCCGTCTGCGACAGCGGTGACAAAACCGAGGACAATGTCGGCATGGGCTCGGGCGCGGTGGAGGAGGTACTGCTTTGGATTCGATGAGTACCCGCGAGGAACGCTTTTAACTGTCGTAGTAACGGCCATTTACCTCTTCCCCCATGATGGCGAAGTCACACTTCGAAGTGTCGATGGGGTCGGACTTCCAAGAGAAGCCTAGCTCTGGAACATCGACTTCTGCTTCCAGCTGACAGGACGCCCGGCTGCCGACGAAGCGGAAGTGCTTGGAGGGATCCTCGTATTTCACCGGCTCTCCATTCGATGTCCAGACCATCTTGAAGCTCATCCAGCCCGGCGTGGCGATGGCATCCAGCGCAGGCCATCGTGGCTGATCGATGATGGGGATGTTCCGCATTTCAAGTGTAAAGACGGCCCCGCCGACGCTGACGGTTAGCCCATGTTCGGGAACAGGGACAACCCAATAGAGTCCAGATTGCGAAATCGCCGGGTGAAAGTCGTGAATTTGGTTGGCGGGGACAGCCTGCCCCCGAAATACCGTGAGTCATATATGCGTGAAAGTGCCGTGCTGCGTGGTCCGGGCCGCCCAGTAGTCACCACGCATGACGCCATAGTCAGTAGTCGCGGCGCCGAAAGCGAGCCTATTCCCCGTATTGTCGGTGCCCATCCCTGTGAAAGTACTGCACCGGGCCACTTGTCCCTTGAAATGATAGATGTGTGAAGGTTCCAGGTTTGGGCCCGCCGGCTGATTGTGGCTGCCGTTCTTATCGAGCCAAGGGATTGGAAAGGGCTCTGTTCCACCATTCGCGGTCGTGTGTACCGGAACACCCGAGGTACCCATCGCGGATGGTATCGCCAACGGAAGAAGAGATAGGGCACCGGCCTGCAGCACGGTTCGGCGACTGCATCCTTTAACAATTGGCATGACCGCCCTCCTGAAACCGAAGTTTTGTTCGCTGTACTCAGTGGAGTACGAGTACTGGTGACTTGCCTGGGTTCTTAGGACCAGGAGTTTCTAGAGACAGGCCTCTCCCGGTTGGTTTGGGACGAACTCCTGCTTCAGCTTGAACTCGTTCGGCGTGAGGTAGCCCAGGCTCGAGTGGGGCCGCACGTCGTTGTGATGGCTCCTCCACGTTTCGATGAGGACGGTAGCTTCGGCTCGAGCACGAAACCACTCGAGGCTGAGACACTCGTCGCGAAACTTCCCGTTGAAGCTCTCGTCCGTGCCATTCTCCCAGGGTTTGCCGGGAGCAATGTGGGCGGTGTCGATGTTGGCCGCGGCCAGCCAGCGGAGTGCGGCTGCCGAGATGAGCTCCGGCCCGTTATCGGAACGAAGGTACTTCGGAGCTCCGTGGAGACTGACAAGTCGGGAGAGCACGTCGATGACGCGGCCGGAGCCGATGCTGCCGGCGACGTCGATGGCGAGGCATTCCCGGGTCCACTCGTCCACCACGGTGAGACACTTCAGTTGCTGGCCATTGGCGCACGCGTCGAAGACGAAGTCGTAAGCCCAGACGCGGTTTCTGCCACTCGGCGGAAGCGGCCTCGGCCGACTGGCCGCCACTCGTCTGCGACGGCGCCTTCGAGGGACTTGGAGGCCGCCTTTACGCCAGAGCCGGTAGGCCCGGTCCGCGCTCATGGGGTGGCCCTGGCGAGCGAGGAAAATCTGCACGCGGCGGTAGCCGTACCGAGGTACTGCGCGGCCAGCTCGGCCATCTTCTGCCGCACAGGGCCATCAGCCTTCTCCTTCCTGGATTCATACCGCAAGCTCGAGCGCGCCACGCGAAGAAGCCAACAGGCTCGACGACACGACAGGCCGCGCTTGCGCGAAACTCCACCTGTCGTCGCCGCGCGGGCGCGCTCACCATTTTTTACGGCAATCTCCTTCATCACCTGAATCTCGAGGTCTCGGACGGCGACCAACCTCTTGAGCCGGCCATTCTCCGCTTCGAGTTGCTTCAGCCGTCGCGCCTCGTCCACGCTCATGCTCCCGAAGCGTTTCCGCCACGCATACAGCGTCTGCTCGGCGACGCCGTGCTTCTTGGCCACCTCAGTCACCGGGGCCTGGCCGGCCTCGCGGAGAATCCGCACCATCTGCTCTTCTGTGAATCTGCTCTTGCGCGCAGCGCCCTCCGGGCTCGCCGGAGACGCATCGTCTCATGCTTCAGCTGGTCCGAAATACCCAGGGCAGGTCAGTTGCCTTTCACGAGGGCAGGGCTATCTCTACGCTTCGCGGCCGTGAGGACGGCGATTCCCGCTATGGAAAGCTCGGGCAGCTGCCGGTGCCCCCTGCGAATTCGCTCGGGCGAATCGACCAGGCAAGTCAGCAACGGCGCCTGGAGTGCGCCTCCAGAGGCGCCTTGTTGAGAGCAGGCTACCAAGTAGAACGCATAAGGGGGACCGTACGATGGGGTGACCTGCCCCAAGGGGCAGTTACTGCAACGGAGGGGCCGTCGGTACACTCCGCAGTTATGCGGAGACCCAACTCCGGCAACACGTACGTTGCGGTCATCGATGACGATGAGAGCGTCTGCCGCTCTCTGGCACGGCTGCTGCGCGCTGCGGGCATCCAGGCCATCACCTATCCGTCGGCTGAGGCCTTTCTAGCGGATGGGAAGCACCCGACGTTCGATTGCCTGGTCTTAGACATTCAGCTCCCCGGTCTTTCCGGGCTCGAGCTGCAGGCTCAACTTGGCCGCAAGGGGACGCCCCCCATCATCTTCATCACCGCCCACGACAGCCCCCAGGCGCGGCAGCAGGCGAGTGCTCTCGGGTGCGCTGGCTTCTTCACCAAGGCGGATTCCGGAAGCGATGTGCTCGACGCCATTCGGAATGCCGTCGGATGACCAAGGCCTGATGAGGAGCCGACAAGTCCTGCCTCGCGAAAACTGCGGACGCTGCCGAAGCTGAGGCAGTCGTGGTTTCAAAGGCTCCCCTAGTCGAGAGTATCGGACGCGAGTTTGCGCAGCGCTTCCAAGTCCCGTCGTGTAGGTTCGCGTGGTTCGTGTTGACCGTCACACCAGTGCTCAGGGCAGTGGTGTTCTTGTAGCGCCCGAAACCGTGAACTGGATAACCATTGTCTGGCCCATGGTGGCCGCTGCTTGCCTGACCTTGGGTTTCATCAACTTGGGCATCGGTTTAGCCCAGCGTCCCCGCGCGGGCCGCCTTCTGTTCTTCGCGTGTGCCCTCAGCGCTGCCGTGTTCAGCGGGATTGAACTGGCGTTCATTCGGGTCGACAGCGTAGCGGACACCCAGCCGCTGCTGCGCTGGGGAAACGTCTCTGCGGCTAGTCTTGTCCTCACGCTAACGGCGTTCATTTGGGTGTTTTTTGGCACTGGGAACAAATGGCTAGCCGGGGCGGTCCTAGCCGTGTACGCAATCGCGCTCACCTTCGACTTTGTTCCCGGCTCACACCTGACCTACAAGCAAGTTACTGGAATCAGGACCATCAACACGTTCGGCGGAGCGAGCTACAACATCGTCGAGGGGGTCCCAAATCCTTGGAACGCGCTTACCTACCTGGCTTGCCTTCTGTTGCTGCTGTTTGTGGTGGACGCCTCGGTGAAGCTGTGGCGCCGTGGCGAGCACCGGCGGGCCGCAGTTGTCGGCGGGGGCGTGACGCTGACTATCCTGGCCGCGGCAATACACTCCGCTCTCGTGGAGACCGGCGTCCTCCACATGCCATACGTCATTAGTTGGGGGTATACCCACGGCAGCCACACCTTCCATTTAGGTTTCCAGGGCTGGCGTGAGCGCATCGATACTTTCTATTCGGGCAACAACGGCGAAGCCGGCACGTTCGATTTCGCCGG
>JBKQJL010000043.1:0-14652 GCA_052147975.1 Myxococcaceae bacterium | reverse complement strand
GGAACGCCGCGCAAGACGCTTCTCAAAGACGCCGAGGAAGCGGCCGACTTGGTTTCTGCCGCCGGAGCCTAGCCACGAACCGAGAGCAGCTGGCCGCAGAGC
Organism: Myxococcaceae bacterium; assembly: GCA_052147975.1. Lineage (GTDB taxonomy): Bacteria > Myxococcota > Myxococcia > Myxococcales > Myxococcaceae > JADGRA01. Next base: position 14,550 of record JBKQJL010000043.1, on the reverse strand, counting down.
CCGTACGGTTCGCAGCCGATGATGGAGTCCGCGACGTGCTGGCGGTATGCACGCCGGGCCAGGACGCAAATTGGAACATGGCCGAGCTGGCGCGAAGCGCGGCGGCGGAGTACCAGGGCGGCGCGGGCCGAGCTCCGAGCGCGTCCCACGCATCCATCACGCAGACCGAGGCCTACGCGAAGCTGGCCCCAGGGAGCGGGCGCAGTCCCGTAGACCACTGGACCGACGGGCGCGTCTGACTCCGCCCGCATGTGCCCAAAGCTCGATCCCACCCAGTGCCACCAAATCCCACAAACTACTGAAATCACTGTGCCCAGGAGAGGACTCGAACCTCCATGCCGTTTCGGGCGCTAGACCCTGAATCTAGTGTGTCTACCAATTCCACCACCTGGGCAGGCGGGGGGTTAGGCGAAGCCCGCGGATTTACGCGAACGAACCGTGCGAGGCAAGTGTGTCCTGATGAGCGGTGCGAGGCGTGCGCAAGATCCCGTTGACACAGGGCCACACAAGACGCTGCAAAGTGCAGCAGAGCGGGGGTCGGCCCTGAACGGCGGTTCGGGGCTGTCAGGGCGGCTCGCGAGGCTTCGACCACGGTGGATCCGGTCAGCGTCGGTGGCACGGTACTCAAGGCCCTAGGGGCACTCTGGAATGCGATCAGCAGTCCCTTCGAGCGCTGGCGCTTCGGTGAGGCGTTCGAGCGGTACAAGGTCTTCGTTCGCGAGTGTCCAACCCGGGTCACCGGCCAGCCGCGCATTCCGAACAACTACTGGACACCAGAGACGTACCGCATTGGCAGGGTTGGGGTGCAGCTTGGACACCTCGAAGTGCGTCCGACGTCCGTCTATGAGTTACCCGACCACGATGGGTCACCCGGCCACTTCCGAGGAACCTATGGATACTGCCGGATCCACGAGCAATTCCACTTCCCGGTGTGGCTCGCGGAGGACAGGCGTCAGCGTGAGATCGAGCGGGACAGCGCGGTGCCTCCGCCCAAGATGTTTTAGCGTTTCTTGGCCCGCTCGACGGAGGCCTCCAGCAGCGCCACCGTTACGGAGCTGACGCTTCGCCGCTCCGCCTTGGCTAGGGCCTGAAGCCGCTCGAGCAGTTCGGCAGGGATGCGGATGCTGAGCCGCTCCTTCGGCGCTGGCGGCCCGGCCGGTAAGCGATGCGCACCATTTCGTTGACTGGGGAGTCGCATCCGGACTGGACTTCGCTCGGCGTCGCGAGGACAAATTTGCTGCCGGCCCGGAGCTGCTGACGACGCGGAAGGAGGAAACCATGACCGACGGTGACCGCATCAAAGCTCTGCGCATCGTGCTCGTTGTTGTTGGTTGCATTTTCATCTTCGGCGTCTGGCCGCTCACCCTCATCTGGCCGTCCGGCTGGGCGTGGCATACCGAAGGCCGTTCCTATTACCTGGAGATGATTCTTGCCCTTTACGCGACGCTCGGGGTTTTTCTCGTCCTTGCAGCCCGCAATCCCCTCGCCAACCTAAGCCTCATCTGGTTCACCGTCTGGTCGAGCGTCGTCCACGGCGGCGTGATGGCCGTCCAGTCGTTTAGCGGCGGGCACCACATGGGCCACCTTTCGGGAGACGTCCTGGCACTCTTCATCGTCGCCGTGGCGCTCGCGGCGCTGACTCCCCGCTCCGCCAAAGCCCGGTCCCCGTCCTAGCTGGAGCGTCCCAGGGCCGCAGCGCTCAGCGCGCTTTTTTGAGGGGCCACTTTCCTTCGGCCTCCAGCGTGCGGCGAAGTGCCGGGTTCTCGTCGAGGTAGGCGCTCAGCGACTCCTCGGTAATCTCGACGTCGACATCCTCGGAGTCGACGCGCGCTTGACAGCCGAGGCGCGAGAAGGCCCGCACGTCGAAGGCTTGGTCAATCCGGTCCATCTCTGCGTCCTCTTGCTCACTGAGGCTGTCCAGCCCTCGCTTCACCCAGAGGTGGCAGGTGGAGCAGGCGCACACTCCGCCGCAGGAGTGGCCCACGTGCGCTCCGCACTTCTCCGCCGCCTCCAATAGGGACGTCCCCGGCTCCACCTCGACCGAGACGTCGTCGAGGGGGCTCTTGAAGCTCACCTTCGGCATCAGGCTTGCTCCACCGACTGCCCGGCCAGGGCTCGGGTGATGGCCCGATTCATGACCAGCTCGATGAAGGGCTTCGCCGCCTCATCCAAGGCGGCGATGGCTTCGCGGAGCGCGTCAGCATCCTTCTCCTGCGCCAGGCGCTCCACCTCCGCCATCGCGGCTTCGAGCGCTTTGCGTCCGGAGGCCTCCAGCAAGTCGCCATTCTCACGCAGCTGCTTGGTGGCGTCGGCGAGGATGCGCTGTGCCTCCACCCGTTGCTCGGCCAGCTGGCGGGCGTGAATGTCCTCTTCGGCGTGCTCGATGGAGTCGAGCAGCATCTGCTCCACCTGCTCGTCCGTAAGCCCGTGGGTGGGCTTGACCGCGATGCTTTGTACCGCGCCGGTGGCTTGCTCGCGGGCGCTCACCGAGAGGAGTCCGTCGGCATTGACTTCGAAGCGCACCTCCACCCGTGTCATGCCGGCGGCGAGCGGAGGAAGGCCGGAGAGACGAAAGCGCGCCAGCGAGCGACAGTCCGCAACCAGCTCGCGCTCGCCCTGCACCACGTGGATGTCGATGGCCGTCTGCCCGTCCTGAAAGGTAGTGAAAACCTGTGCGGCCGCGGTGGGGATGGTGGTGTTGCGAGGGATGAGCTTCTCCACCACACCGCCCATGGTCTCCAGTCCGAGCGACAACGGAATGACGTCCAGCAGCAGCACCTCGTCCTGGCGCTCATGGTTGGTGAGGAGGTCAGCCTGGACCGCCGCTCCGAGAGCCACCACCTGGTCCGGGTCAATGTCGCCGAGGGGAGGACGGCCGAAGAGCTGCTCCACGTAGCGGCGGACCGCCGGGACGCGCGTCGCCCCACCCACCAGAATGACGCCATCGAGTTGGGCGGCAGAGAGCCCGGCGTCCTTCAGCGCGCGGCGGCACACCGGCCCGGTCTTCTCGACCCATGGCGCAATCCACGCCTCGAGCTGGGCCCGAGTTATCTCCATTCGGTGGCCCTCGACGCTGAGGGTTGTCACCTCCGCCGTGGTGAGGGCCTCCTTGGCCACCCGGGCGGCGGCCAGCAGGGCGGTGACTTCCGCCGGGGTGGGCGCCGTCAACCCCCGCGCGGCCAGGGCCTGCTCGGCAATGGCCCGGTCAAAGTCATCGCCGCCGAGCGCGGAGTTCCCGCCGGTGGACTTCACCTGGAAGACGCCGTCCACCAGGTGAAGGATGCTGACGTCAAAGGTGCCGCCCCCCAAGTCGTAGACGGCGAAGGTGCCCTGGCTCCCCTTGTCCAGGCCGTAGGCCAGGGCGGCCGCCGTCGGCTCATTGAGGAGGCGGAGGACTTCGAGCCCGGCCAGCCGTCCAGCATCCTTGGTGGCCTGACGTTGGGCGTCGTCGAAGTAGGCCGGCACGGTGATGACGGCTTGCTCCACCTTGGACGAGAAGAAGGCCTCGGCGCGGCGCTTCAGGGTGCGGAGAATTTCTGCCGACACCTCGATGGGCGTCACCGGCGCGCCGCCAGCCACGTCGAAGCGGACGACGTCGCCCACGCCGTCAGCGAAGCGGTAGGCCCCCAGCTTCCGCGTCTCGGCGTCGGAGCGGCCCTTGCCGAGAAAGCGCTTCACCGAGGCCAGGGTGGAGGTGGGAAACGCCGCGGCCAGGGCGCGCGCCCGAGCGCCCACCACCACCCCGCCGTCGGCCGCGTAGTGCACCACCGAAGGAAGCAGAGTCCCGCCGGCCTCGTCCACCGGGAGGCACCGCGGCTGTCCAAGCACCACCGCCGCCACCAGCGAGTTGGTGGTGCCAAGGTCGATGCCCACCACCTGCCCCTTGGGCTTGAGTGGGTCATGTATTTGCAACAGGCCGCCGGGGCTCATTTTTCCAGCGCCTCCTCCTCCATCGCCTCGACCTCCTCGAGGAAGCGGGTGAAATACCGCACCCTGGCCAGTGCGTGGCTGGCCCGGAGGCGGGCCGAGGCGTCGTCGGGCTGGACGAGTAGCTGGCGCAGGGCCGTCTCGGCCTCGCCCAGCGCCGTCGCGCGGCGGGCGGAGACCTCTTGGGCCATGTGGAGCGCCCGGTCCAGCGCGCCGCGCTGGCGGTGTCCGTCCAAGGCCTCGCGCAGCTCCATCACTTCCTCGAGAAAGCTGAGCGGCATGTCCTTCTGGGTGCCCGTGTCCTCGCGCGAGAGGTCCACGCCGTGCAGTTTGAGGAGGTAGAAGGCGCGGGCCGCGGCGTCCTTCAACGTCCGGTAGGCGTCGTTGAGCAGCGTGCTTTGCTCGAGCGCGAAGCGGCGCTCGCGCGCCTGCGCCGTGGCGAAACGGTCGGGATGAACCTGCAGCGAGCGCTCCCGGTAGGCCTGCTCCAGCGCCGGCACGTCCACGTCCACCGAGGGCTTCAGCCCGAAGGCGTCAAACAGCGTCGCGCCGGCGGGCAGCGGCTGCACCTTGCCGCAGCGCAGGCAGCGGAGGGCGCCCGGGGCAACGTCGCTATGGCAATTCCAACACGGCATGGGCAGCGTCGGTCCTTCCTGAAAGGGGCACTGGGGCGCCGGGGGCCAAACCCCAAGGCCGCGGGGCGCCTTGGGCCGCCAGCGTCAGATGGAGAAGCTCTCGCCGCAACCGCAGGCGGTCTTCACCAGGGGATTCTGCAGCCGGAAACCCGAGGCCATGAGCGTCTCTTCGTAGTTGAGCTCTGAGCCCATGAGGTACAGGTAGCTCTTTGGGTCCACGAAGACGCGAATGCCATCCCGCTCGAAGAGCTTGTCTCGCTCCCGGGGGGCCTCGGCCCACTCGATGACGTACGTCAATCCGGAGCAGCCGCCGCCGCGCACCGCGACCCGGAGGCCGGCTTCCGGCGTCTGCCGCTCGTCGCGCAGCTTCTGGATGCGGGCTGCGGCGGCCGCGGTGATGCCGAACGTCTTGGCGGCGGGCTTGGCGGCGTTGGCCGCGGGCGCCTGGGGGGCGACGGCGTTCACAGGGGTTAGCGGGCGTGGGCCTCGGACGTCGCAGGGGCCGTGGCGGGCACCGCTCGGGCGGCGCGCTTGCGCTTGAAGTCCTCCACGGCCGCCTTGATGGCGTCCTCGGCCAGCACCGAGCAATGGATTTTCACTGGGGGCAGCGCCAGCTCCTGGGCGATGTCGCGGTTGGTGATGCGAGTGGCATCCTCGACCGACTTGCCCTTCACCCACTCGGTGACGAGTGAGCTGCTGGCGATGGCCGAGCCGCAGCCGAAGGTCTTGAACTTGGCGTCCTGGATGATGCCGTCGTCCGAGATTTTCAGCTGCAGGCGCATCACATCCCCACAGGCCGGAGCGCCGACCAGGCCGGTCCCCACGTTGGGGTCCTCTTTGTCGAGCGTCCCGACGTTGCGGGGGTTTTCGTAGTGGTCAATGACCTTGTCGCTGTAGGCCATGTCTGGTTCTCCTTCAGTGCGCCGCCCACTGGACGGACTTCAAGTCCACGCCATCCCGCGCCATCTCGTACAGCGGGCTCATCTCACGAAGCTTCTTTACCTTGTCGATGACCAGTCCGGCCACGAAGTCCACTTCTTCCTCGGTGTTGAAACGGCCAATGCCAAAGCGGATGGACGAGTGGGCCATGTCCTCCTCGACTCCGAGGGCCCGCAAGACATAGGAGGGCTCGAGCGAGGCCGAGGTGCAAGCCGAGCCGGAGCTCACCGCGACGTCTTTGATGGCCATCATCAACGCCTCGCCCTCCACGCAGGAGAAGGAGACGTTGAGATTTCCCGGCAGCCGATGCTCGAGCGAGCCGTTGACCGTCACCATGTCCAGCTCGGAAGTGAGCCGCGCCCGGAGCCGCTCACGCAGCCCGAGGAGCCGCCGGCTCTCGGACTCCATCTCCTGGCGAGCCAGTTCGGCCGCCTTGCCGAAGCCAACGATGGCCGCCACGTTGAGCGTCCCGGACCGCATCCCGCGCTCATGGCCGCCGCCATCGATGATGGGGGCGATGCGCACCCGCGGCTTGCGACGGATGTAGAGCGCGCCGACGCCCTTGGGCCCGTAGATTTTGTGCGCGGTGACCGAGGCCAAGTCGACATTCATCCGGTTGACGTCGAAGGGCACCTTGCCCACGCCCTGGACAGCGTCGGTGTGAAACAGGACGCCCTTCTCCCGACATAGCCGGCCGATGGCCTCCATCGGCTGCACCACGCCGACCTCGTTGTTGGCCAGCATGATGCTCACCAACACGGTCCGTTCGGTGATGGCGGCGCTCAGGGCCTCGAGGTCCACCAGCCCGTCCTTGCGCACGTCGAGGTAGCTCACCCGGGCCCCGGTGCGCAGCTGCGCCATCCAGCGCGCGAGGACCGGGTCCTCGTCGAGTCGGTACCGCATCGCGAGGGCCTCGGCATTGTCGGCCGTGACGTCCTCGTTGGCGAGCTCGGCCAGCCGCAAGAGGCGCAGCTCCTCCACGCGGTCCTGCCGCATCCGCTCCAGTCGCTTGGCGCTGTCGAGGATGGCCTTGTGTTCGGTCTTGAGCGTAATGAGGTGGTCGCCCTTGTCCCGATAGAATTCGAGTGCGCCCTTGAGGGCCAAATTGTCCGACTCGGTGGCGCCACTGGTGAAGACAATCTCCTTGTCGCTTGCCCCCAGCAAGGCGGCCACCTGGGCGCGCGCCTGCTCCACCGCTGCCTCGGCCTTCCAGCCGAAGACGTGGTTGCGCGAGGCCGCGTTTCCGAAGTCTTCTTTCAGGTAGGGCATCATCGCCTCCAGCACCCGCGGGTCCAGCGGGGTGGTGGCGTGATTGTCCATGTAAATCGGTAGCTTGAGCATGGTCGGTGGAATGTGGACTTAACTAGTCCATTATAACGGCGACCCCCCTTGAGGCAAGACCGTCCTGCCGGGCCGCCCTTTCCGAAATAATAAGAGATGGGCGTGCTAACGAAGCGCGCCCCTTTCATTGGCCGGAGCCTCTTCAACGCCTCCATGGACGTCTCCAACGCCGCCCCTCCCAAGCCGTTTCCGGGCCTTCTCGGCTGGGCCCTGTTGGCTGCTTTGGCCGTCTTGGTGCTGCCGCTGCTTGTCCCCACCGGGCCGACGAGCGCCCTCGACGCCACTGGCTACCTCGGGGCCGGCCGCTTTGCCTCCGGCGCAGTGGTGGTGTTTCTGGGCGGGCTGCTGACGGCCCAGACGCCTTGCGTTTACCCCCGCATCCCCATCACGGTGAGTGTCTTCGGCGCGCGCGGCAGCACCAGCCGGGCGCGGGCGCTTTTGCTCACCACTGCCTACGTGGTGGGGATGGGGCTCGTCTTTTCGGCGTTGGGTGTCGCCGCGGCCCGCACCGGCGCGGCCTTCGGTGCGGTGCTGGGCAAGCCGTTGGTGGTGCTTGGCCTGGCGGCGGTGCTTCTGTTGCTGGCGGCGAGCATGTTTGGCGCCTTCGAGCTGACGCTTCCTCCGCACCTGGTGCAGAGGCTGTCCACCGTCGGCGGGGCCGGCCTGCTGGGGGCGCTTCTCATGGGCAGCGTGGCCGGCTTTCTGGCCGCCCCCTGCACCGGACCCGTCCTCACCGGCCTATTGGCCTTCGTCGCCAAGTCTCAGGACACGGCGCTCGGCGCGGGGCTGCTCTTTATTTACGCCCTCGGCATCGGTGTGCCCTTTTTCCTCATCGGCGCCTTCGCGGTGCAGCTTCCCCGGGGTGGACGGTGGATGGAGTGGGTGAAGAGCTTCTTGGGCGTGATGCTGGTGGGCCTCGCCATCAGCTATGTGAAAGACGTCTTTCCGCCGCTGCGTGAGGCGGTGCAGGCCCTGGCGGCGGGCCTCGGGCGCGGGCCTGGCACTGCCGTCGCCGCCGGACTGGCCGCCTCGGGCATCCTCTTGGGCGCCATCCACCGCAGCTTCGGCGCCGGCCGCCTGCAGGCGCTGCTCAAAGGCGGCGGCGTGGCGTTGTTGTGCCTGGCCATCCTGCTGCGGGCCGCGACGCTGGACGCCCCTCGCATCTCGGGCACCGAGCTGCGCTGGGAGTTGACGTGGGCCGGCGAGCCCGCCGCCCCCTCGCCGGTGGACCAGGCGCTGGCCGCGGCGCGGGCCTCGGGAAAGCCGGTGATGATTGACTTCTTCGCGGAGTGGTGCGCGGCCTGCAAGGAGCTGGACCGGGCCACCTACGTCGCTCCCCAGGTGGTGTCCGAAGCCCAGCGTTTCGTCCGAATTAAAGTGGACGGCACCAATGGCCAGGATGCCCTCGACGCGCTGTACCAGCGCTTCGGTGTGGAGGGGCTCCCCACCGTGGCCTTTGTCTCCTCGCGCGGGGAAATTCTCGCTCACCCGCGGGTGACGGGCTTCCTCGGCCCGGAGGAATTCCTGGAGGAGATGCGCCGCGTCCAGTAACGGCCTTCCCTCCCGGGCGGAGCGGTCCTGTGCGACCCATCGCCGTCCCCTGGCCGCCCCGTGTATGACAGGCGGGCGAAAGGGACGTCCATGTCGGTAGGCTCGACAGCGCCGGAACGCGACCCCGTCCCGGCAGAAGCCGACAGCGCGGGGGCGCCGCTTCGGCGGCCAAGTCCGCTGGACGGCCAGACGTTGGGAGACCGCCCGGCCGACGCCCGGCGGGTGCTGTTGGTGGAGCCGGACGCCGGTGCGCGCAGCCTTCTGCAGCTGGGGTTGCTTCGCGAGGGCTTCCAGGTGGCCGCCCTAGGGAGCGCCGAGGAGGCCGAGCGCGAGCTGGCCGAGGGCCAGGTGGTGCCGGGCCTGGTGGTGGCGGAGGTGGGCCTCGGCGACTCGGACGGCATCGCCTTGTGTCAGCGGCTTCGGGCGCACGCGCGGCTCCGGGACATCCCGGTGCTGTTGCTCGCCGCGCGGCCCTCCCCGGGGGACCTCGAGCGGGCGGGCCGGGCCGGCGCCGACGACTACCTGCCCAAGCCACTCTTCGTCTCCGACTTGGCCACCTTGGTGCGCCTGCGGGCCGGCCATGCCGCTCGGGATGCGACGCTGGACTCGCACACCGACGTGCTGCCTCTGTTGGCAGCCCTGCGAGCTCTGCTCGCCGGCTCCTCCTCGGGACGTCTTTTGCTCGAGTCGCGGGGGCAGCTGCTCTTCCGCCGTGGCGAGGTGGTTTCCGTTGGCTTCGAGGGGCTGGAGGGCGAGCGCGGACTGACGCGCATGCTGGCGCTGGGCCGCGGCGGCTACCGCATTCACCTGGGGCCGGTGCTGGCCCGGGGCGAGCTCAGCATCGGCGTGCGCGAGCTCTGCGGCAGGCTGGGCGCCGAGCTCGCCTTGTGGGAGCGGCTGGTGGCGGTGAGTGTCCCCTTGGAGGCGGTGCTCCAGCCGGACTTCGAGGTGCTGCGGGCCGCGTTGCAGGGGCTTCCCGTCGAAGCCGAGACGCTGCTGCGCCTCTTCGACGGCAAGCGCACGCTGCGCGACGCCATTCTCGCCTCCCCCCTCCCGGAGGTGCCCGCCCTGCGCGCCGCCTCGAGGCTGTACGCCAGCGGCGTGCTGTTGCCCGAGGCCCTGGCGCGGGAGGCAGCGCGCGCGCCTTACTTGCCCGGCGCCTGGGAGGCGCTCGAGCTGGCCCCGGCCTCGGAAGCGGCGTCGGCCGAGCCCACGCTGCCGACTCCTCTGACGGCGGTGAAGGCGGGCCCCTCGAGCGAGCGCCCGCTGCCGGCCTCCAAGGCGCTGCGGCCACCCAGCGCCCCGGCCGAGCCGCCAGAGCTCCATCTGCCCGAGGAGTCCCCGCTGGAGGCCGCGGCCCGAACGCGGGCCCGCGCCTACCCGCCGGCGCGCTCCGGCGCGCCGGCCGAGGAGGCCTGGGCGGACGACGCGCTCGCCGCGGCCGGCAGACGCCGCCGCGCAGCGCTGCTGCGAGGCGGGCTGGCCGCCGTGGTGCTGCTGGGGGCAGCGGCGCTGCTGGGCCTCTGGTGGCTGCGCCATCCGCAGCCACCCTCTGCGCGGCAGAGTGTGGTTCCGCTCGAGCCGACTCCCTTGTTGGCGGCTGCGCCGGCCCCCTCCGGGGCCGGCGCAGCCCAAGGCCCATTGGAAGGCAGTGCGCCTGCAGTGGGGGAGCCCAAGGGGCCGGCGGCGTCCTCGGCTGCCGTCGCACCGGGTGGCCACTCGCTGGCCGAGGGCATCGCCCTGTACCGGGCTGCGCTGCCCTCGGCGGCGGTGCGCGTCCTTGACGAGGTGGTGCAAACCAGCCCGGACTCGGCCGTGGCCTGGCTCTATTTGGCGCTGGCCCGGTTTGACGCCGGGGACGTTCGCGGGGCAGAAGGAGCGGCGATGAAGGCCGTTGCGCTCGACCCGAAGGAGCCCCGCGCCCACCTGCTGCTGGCCGGCATCTACCTCGGCCGCTCGGAGCGGGCCAAGGCCAACGCGGAGCTCAGTCGGGTGCTGGCGCTCGAGCCAGAAGGCCCCGAGGCGGATGACGCGCGACGGCTGTTGCGGGACGTGCGCTAGCGCCAGGCGCACCCTCCCTCAGGTGAGGAGACATTCAACGTGTCCGGGCACAACCGCTGGACGAAAATCAAGCGGCAGAAAGAGGCCATGGGGGCGAGCAAGGGCAAGCTCTTCACCAAGGTGACGAAGGAAATTACCGTCGCTGCCCGCATTGGCGGAGGGGACCCGGCGGCCAATGCCCGGCTGCGCTCCGCCGTCCTGGCCGCGCGCGAGGCAAACATGCCCTCGGAAAACATCACCCGCGCCATCAAGAAAGGCACCGGGGAGCTCGAGGGGACGCACTACGAGGAAGTCACCTACGAGGGCTACGCGCCTGGCGGCGTGGCCGTCCTGGTGGAGTGCCTCACCGACAATCGGCACCGGACCGCGGCCGACATCCGCGCCAACTTCTCCAAAGGCGGCGGCAACCTGGCCGTCGAGGGAAGCGTGGGCTGGCTCTTTCACCGAAAGGGCAGCATCCACGTGAAACCCGGGCCCTCGGAGGAGCGGGTGCTGGAGGCCGCGCTGGAGGCTGGGGCGGAGGACGTGGTGACGCTGGGCGCCGACGGCTTCGAGGTGCGCACCGAGCCCGCCGCGTTGCACGCCGTGGCCGCCGCCCTGGAGGCCAAGGGGCTGGTGGTGGGCGAGCAGCGGGCCGTCTTTTTGCCGCAAAACACGGTGCGGGTGGAGGCGGACGCGGCCCGCCGGGTGCTCAAGCTGCTCGAGCTGCTCGAGGACAACGACGACGTGCAAAACGTGTGGGCCAACTACGAGATGGACGAGGCGGTGCTTGCCGCGGCCAGCGCCTAACCGGGGCAGAAAAGTCGGGTGCGTCCACCTCGTATGCTAGAGGACTGAGGCACATGTCCGCTCCGTTCCGTGTGCTCGGCATCGACCCTGGAAGCCGCGTCACTGGCTTCGGGGTGGTGGAAGCGCAGGGAAGCCGGCTGTGCCATGTGGCCCACGGAGTCCTGCGGGTGCCGGGCGAGCTGGCGCTCGAGTTGCGGCTGGCCGAGCTCTTCCACGGCTTGTCCGAGGTGCTGGCGCGCTGGACACCGGACGCGGTGGCGGTGGAGGGCGTCTTCGCCTGTCGCAACCCTCGCAGTGCCCTGGTGCTGGGCCATGCCCGAGGGGTGGCCCTGTTGGCGGCCGCCCAGGGGAGGCGGCCCGTCTTCGAGTACGCCCCAGCCCTGGTGAAGCGTGCCGTCGGCGCCGGCGGGGCCGCCTCCAAGGAGGCGGTGGCCAAACAAATGCGGGCCTTCCTCGGCCTTTCGGGGGCGCTGGGGGCAGACGCCACGGACGCGCTGGCCGTGGCGGTGTGCCATTTGCACCGGGCCCGGGTGGTGACGTTGCTTCCGGAGCGACCCCGGGCTCGGCGACGCCCGCTGGCCTGGCCCCGCCTGTCGCGGGCGGTGTATGGGGCGCCGCGGTGATTGCGCGGCTGCGGGGGGTAGTGCTGGAAAAGGCCTTCACCGACGCCGTCGTGGACGTCCAGGGCGTCGGCTACCGAGTGGCGCTCTCGGCCTTGTCGTTGGCCCGGCTGCCGGCCGAAGGGCAGCCGACCGAGCTGCGCATCCACACCGTGGTGCGCGAGGACGCCATTGAGCTGGTGGGTTTCCTCTCCCCGGAGGAGGAGCAAATGTTTCTGCTCCTCACCTCGGTGAGCCACGTCGGGCCGAAGCTTGCCCTGGCGGTGCTGTCCGGCTTGGAGGTGCCGGACTTGGCCGAGGCGCTCAGCAAGGGGGACCTGGCCCGGCTGACGCGCATCCACGGCGTGGGGAAGAAAACGGCCGAGCGCCTGGTGCTGGAGCTGAAGGACAAGGCCAGGGGGCTGGCCGTGGGGGCCAAAGTGGCCGGGCCGTCCGGGGCGCGCCGAGACCTGGTGTCGGCCCTGGAAAACCTCGGCTACCGGCCGCTGGACGCCGAGGGTGTGGCCGAAGCAGTGTCTGGGCGGCTCGGTGAGGCGGCCCCCTTCGAGGCGCTCTTCCGTGAGGCGCTGCGGACCCTCCAGGCGGGCTAGGGAGGGCGCGCTCCAAAGCTGCTACCCTCTGGCGCCCCGTCATGGCGCCCGTCCACCGTCCGCTCGAGCCCAGCCCCACCGCCGAGGAACAGCGCCTCGAGGTTTCGCTTCGGCCGCGCCGCTTCGCCGAGTACGTCGGACAGGCCGGGGTGGTGGACAAGCTGAAAGTCTACGTGGCGGCGGCGCGCAAGCGGCGCGAGGCCCTCGACCACTGCCTGTTTTCCGGGCCCCCCGGCCTCGGGAAGACGTCCCTGGCCCACATTCTGGCGGCCGAGCTGGGAGTGACCATCCACGTCACCTCCGGGCCGGCCGTCGAGCGCAAGGGGGACCTGGCTGGCCTGCTCACCAGCCTCGAGGCCCGAGACGTCCTCTTCATCGATGAAATCCACCGCCTGCCGCCGCAAGTGGAGGAGTACCTCTACCCGGCGATGGAGGACTTCCGGCTGGACATCACCATCGACTCCGGGCCTGCCGCGCGGGCGATGAAGCTGGACCTCCAGCCCTTCACCCTCATTGGCGCCACCACGCGCACCGGGCTGCTCACCTCGCCCTTGCGGGACCGTTTTCAAATTCAAGAGCGCCTCGACTACTACGCCCCCGCGGACTTGGAGAATATTTTGGCGCGAAGCGCCGGCATCCTCGGCGTCCGGCTGCAGCCCGACGGCGCCCGTGAAATTGCCACGCGGGCCCGGGGGACGCCGCGCATCGCCAACCGCCTGTTGCGGCGAATTCGCGACTTCGCCGAGGTGGACGGCGAACGGGTGGTGACGCGGGCGGTGGCCTCGGGTGCGCTGAAGCGGCTGGAGGTGGATGCGCTCGGTCTCGACCCGATGGACCGGCGTATTCTCCTCACCATTCTCGACAAGTTCGGCGGAGGGCCGGTGGGGCTGGACACGGTGGCCATGGTGGTGGGCGAGCAGAGCGAGACGGTGGAGGACGTGTACGAGCCCTTCCTCATGCAGGAGGGCTTCCTGCAGCGCACGCCGCGCGGCCGGGTGGCCACGGCCAAGGCCTGGCGGCACCTCGGCCTGACGCCGCCGCCGGCGGCGCAAGGGGCGCTTTTGTGAGCGCCGCCCCGGACCGCGCCACGGCGCCGCGGGTGCGCGCCCCCCGCAGCGCGCGCGATTTCTACGTCCAACTGATGCGCGACAGTCAGCCGCGGCCGGGGCTGCTCGCCGAGCGCGAGCGGTGGCTGCGCAGCGTGCGGGTGGAGGGCCGCGAGGAGCGGCTCTTCGAGTTCGAGCTTTTGTTGCGTGGCATCGAGCGCTACTTCCACCTGCACAACCTTCCCTTGGACGCCTCGGTGCGGCCGGTGGTGACGCGGGACTTCTCGGAGGAGCTGCGGGACCTGCGGGACGCGATGCACCAGGCCATCCGGCTGGCCCGGCGGCTGCTCGACCCGGGGCACGAGCAGCGCTTTGTCTTCCGTCACTACCTCGGCTCCCAGGCGGTCGACGACCGCGTCCGGCGGGCGTTGCTCGAAGACGAGCTCGAGCAACAGACGCCCCAGGAGAGCCTCTTCCTGCTGGCCCAGGGCTTCGAGTCCATCTGCGTCGTCACGGACAGCCTGTTGGGCCTGCAGACGCTTGGCCACCGCGTCTTTCACGAGGTGGGCAGCCTGGCGGTGCGGACCATTCTGCAGAATCGCTTCTTCCGCCCAGCGCGCCCGCTGGAGTTTTGCCTCGAGTTTGACCGCATTCGCAGTGTCCCGGTGCTGGACGCCCTGCGGCTGTTGCCAGACCCGGAGCGGGGGCTCTTCACCACCGCCTTTCTTGCCCTGTTTCGCTTTTTGCACGCGCTCGGCTACCTGCGGCTTGAGGCGGAGCGGCCGCTGGACCGCCGCGCTCGGGTGCTGTTGGCCTTGGTGCACAGCGAGGCGCTCACCCTCGCCGGGTACCTGCGAAACGAGGTGGCTCCCGGGACGCCCACTCGCGTTTGGCAACATGCCGCTCTGCGCGTCGCCCGCACCCTCTCCTTGAAGACGCGCGCCATCGGCCGCGGCTTCTCGGCCGAGCCCCCGGTGGACGACGAGCGGCTGCGCAGTGCAGTGTGGGACTTCACCGCCCTCTTCGAGGGCGCGGTGGTGCAGCTTGCCCA
>JBKQJL010000042.1:0-19302 GCA_052147975.1 Myxococcaceae bacterium | reverse complement strand
GACCTCGCCTTGGGCGCGCAGCTCGTCGGAAGAAGGCCCACCCCCAAGGACTTCGAGACGCAAACCTGGTTGGTGACGATGCTGGCCGAGGAGGCCACTGCCCGGGACTTGTCGCTGGCCCTGAGACACCTGCAAGGTGTCTCGCGCCAGGTGTCCGCCTTCTTCGAGCACCATGACGTGCTGCTCACCCCCACCCTGGGCCAGCCGCCGCCGGCGGTCGGCGCGCTGCAGCCCAAGGGTGTCGAGGCGGCCATGCAGCGTCGGGCCGCCGCCTGGAGCAGCACGCTCCTGCTGAGACTGGGGGGAGGCATCGAGGGGGCGGTGGACCGCGTCTTCGACTTCATCCCCTTCACCCCGCTTGCCAACTTCACCGGTCAGCCGGCCATGTCGGTGCCCTTGCACTGGAATGCGGCGGGCCTCCCGGTGGGCGTCCAGGCCATTGGGGCCTTGGACGGTGAGGCCACGCTGCTGCGCCTGGCCAGCCAACTGGAAGCGGCCCGGCCCTGGGCCCACCGCCGTCCGCCCGTCACCGCCTGAAGCACTCCCCTCGAGGAGGACCCACCATGGAGCTCCACATCGCCGGGTTGAGCAAACGCTACCCGGGGGGCGTGCAGGCCCTGCGCGACGTCACCTTGAAAATCCCCGCGGGGATGTTTGGCCTGCTCGGGCCGAACGGCGCCGGCAAGTCCACGCTGATGAGAATTCTGGCCACCCTTCAGGAGGCCGACGCCGGGACGGCCACCCTCGACGGCATCGACGTGCTTCGAGACAAGGAAGCGGTGCGGCGCGTCCTCGGCTACCTGCCCCAGGAGTTTGGGCTCTACCCGAAAGTGACGGCGGTGGAGCTCTTGGACCACCTCGCGCAACTCAAAGGCGTCGCCAGGAGCGCGGACCGTCGGCGGATGGTGGACACGCTGCTCGAGCGGACCAACCTCGCCGACGCACGGCGCCGGCGGCTGGGCACCTTCTCCGGTGGCATGAAGCAGCGCTTCGGCATTGCCCAGGCGCTGCTCCAGGACCCGAAGCTCATCATCGTCGACGAGCCGACCGCCGGCCTGGACCCTGAGGAGCGGGTGCGTTTCCACAACCTGTTGTCGGAAATTGGCGAGCAGGTGGTGGTCATCCTCTCCACCCACATTGTCTCGGACGTCAGCGACCTCTGCCAGCGGATGGCGGTCATCGACCAGGGGGAGCTTCTGGTGGAAGGCGAGCCGGCGCAGCTGGCCCGGGCGCTCCAGGGACGGGTGTGGCAGAAGCTGACGTCTCGCGCGTCGCTGGCGGACCACCAGTCGCGCTTCCAAGTCCTTTCTGTCCGGCTGACAGGTGGCAGAACGCTGGTGCGCATCCTCTCGGAGCAGCAACCGGACCGGGACAGCGAGCCGGTGCAGCCCGAGGTGGAGGACGTCTACTTCGCCGCCATTCGCCAGCACGCCTCTGCGCCGCTCCCGGCGCAGGTCGGCTGAGCCAACCGGACACCGGAAAAGCCAATGCTCCTCTCGGTGGCGTGGTTTGAAGCGAAGCACCGCATCCTTCGCCTCTCGACGCTGGTCTACTTTGCCGTCTTCTTCGCCTTCGCGGTGCTGCAGATGTGCGTCACCGGGGGGGCCTTCGAAAGCCTTCCCTCAGGCTTCGCCGGCTCGGGCGGGAAGGTTTTCGCCAACTCCGCCTACGGCATCGCGACGCTCACCGGCCTGCTGAGCTACGTCGGCCTGTTGGTGGCCGCCCCGGTCATGGGGCAGGCCGTCTACCAGGACTATGCCACCCACAGCTATCCCTTCTTCTTCACCTCGCGGTTGCGTCCTCGTGACTACCTGTTGGGCCGCTACCTAGGAGCGCTCCTCGGTCTGTTGGTCATCTTCTCGAGCATCGGGCTTGGCCTGTGGGTGGGCGCGCATCTGCCATTTCTGGACAAGAGCTTGGTCGGGCCGAACCGCACGGCGTTTTACCTGTGGCCGTACCTGGTCCTGGTCCTACCCAACCTGCTGTTTGCCGGCGCGCTCTTCCTCTCCTTGGCCGCGCTCACCCGCGGCATGCGCGCGGTCTACATGGCCAGCGTGCTGTTGGTGGTGGGCTTCCAGATTGCCAGCGCGCTGTTTTCGAAGCTGGAGAACCAGCACCTGGCGGCGCTGGTCAACCCCTTTGGGCAAAGCGCCTTCCGCTTCGTCACCCAGTACTGGACGGTGGCCGAGAAGAATTCGTCGCTGATTCCGCTCCGCGGAGCGATGGCCGAAAACCGCCTTCTGTGGCTTTTCGTCGGCGCCCTGGTCCTGTTGGCTGCCCTGCTTCGGTTTCGCTTCGCCCAGCCCATCGAGGGCGGCGGCAAAGGCGCTCCCCAGGTGCCGGCCGAGCTTCCCGGGGCCCGGCTCCCAGCCCTGGGGGCCGTCAGCCCGAGCTGGCGCTGGCCTGCGCTGCTGGCCGGGACGACGTGGGTGAACCTTCGCGAGACGGTGAAGAACGTCTACTTCCTGGTGCTGCTCTTCGCCGGGCTGCTCTTCATGGTGGTTGCCACCCGCAACCTGGCGCTGCTCTACGGGACCACCGTCTGGCCGGTCACCGGCGCGGTGATGCTGGTGGTCACGGGGGATTTCAATCTCTTCATTTTCATCATCATCACCCTGTTTTCCGGCGAGTTGGTTTGGCGCGAGCGCGATGCGCGGATGGACCAACTCCTCGACGCCACGCCGCTTCCCTCCTGGCTTCCACTGGTCTCCAAGGTGCTGGCACTGGTGGCGGTCCAGGTCCTCCTGCTCAGCGTGGTGCTGCTCTTCGGCCTCGGCTTTCAGACGTTGAAGGGCTACCACCAGTACGAGCTCGGCCTGTATCTGCGCGAGCTCTATGGCGTGCAGCTTTTGGACCTCGCGCTGCTGTGCGTGCTGGCCATCGCCATCCAGGTGGTGGTGAACAACAAGCTGCTCGGCTACCTGGGGATGGTCGTCTACTTCCTCGTCTCCGCATTCATGGGCCCGGCCTTGGGCCTTGAGCACCACCTCTACAACTACGGCACCTCCCCGACCGTCACCTACTCGGACATGAACGGTTACGGGCACTTCGTCCAGGGCCTGGTGTGGTTCCGTGTCTACTGGGGGCTCGGCGCGGTGTTGCTGGTGCTGGTGTCCCGTCTCTTCTGGGTGCGGGGGGTCGAGACATGGCCCCGCGTGCGTTGGCGGCTGGCCCGGGCGCGGCTGACCAAAGGGATGGCCCTCGCCCTGGGCGCGGTGCTTCTGGCCTTCGCCGCCACCGGCGCCTTCATTTTCCACAACACCAACCGCCTCAACCCCTACCTCACCTCGCGGCAGACGGAGCGACTGCAGGCCGAATACGAGAGGCGCTACAAGCCCTTCCAGAACGAGCCTCAGCCGAGTGTCACCGCCGTCCGCCTCCGGGCTGACCTCCGGCCAGAAACCCGCGGGGTGCACTGGAGCGGCAGCTACCAGCTGGTGAACCGGAACGCCGTGCCGGTGAGCCGAGTCTTCGTCCGCATTGACCCAGAGCAGCGTCCAGCCGTCCGTCGTCTCGCGCTCGGTGCTTTGCAGGCCGCGACCGAGGTGGACACCAAGCTTGGCGTCTCTACCTTCGTGCTTCCGTCGCCGCTCGCCGCCGGCGCCGAGACCGAGCTCCTCTTCGACTTCGACTCACAGCCCCAAGGGTTCCGGAACGAGGAGGGAGTCGGCAACCGCGTCTTTGCCAACGGCACCTTCGTGGACAATTTCAGCCTTCCCCGCATCGGCTACGTGGAGGCGGTCGAGTTGACGGACGACTCCGCTCGCCGCAAGAACGGGCTTCAGCCGAAGGAGCGGATGCCGGACCTGGACGACGCCCGGGGCGCCCAGCACAACCTCCTCGACGTGGACTGGGTCACCTTCGAGGCGACGCTGACCACCGCGCCCGACCAACTCGCTATCGCGCCCGGAGACCTCGTCCGCGAATGGACGGAGAACGGTCGGCGGGCGTTCCTCTACCGGAGTCGCGGCCGGATGCTCGACTTCTACTCCGTCCTCTCCGCCCGCTACGCCGTCCAACGCGACCGGTGGAACGACGTCGCCATCGAAGTCTTCTACCACCCCTCCCACCGCTTCAACGTGGAGCGCATGGTGGAAGCGGTGAAGGCAACGCTTCTCTACGGCACGACGAATTTCGGCCCCTACCAGCACGGCCAGGTCCGCATCGTCGAGTTTCCGCGCTACTTCATGTTCGCGCAGTCCTTCCCCAGCACCATTCCCTTTTCCGAGGCCATCGGCTTCATTGCCCATGTCGACCCTTCCAGCGACGAGGACCTCGACTACCCCTATTACGTCACCGCCCACGAGGTGGCCCATCAGTGGTGGGGGCACCAAGTCATCGGCGCCGGGGTTCAGGGCTCGACGCTGCTGGTCGAGAGCCTCGCCCAATACACCGCGCTGATGGTGATGAAGCACCGCTACGGCAACGAGCACATGCGCCGCTTCTTGAAATACGAGCTGCAGGGGTACCTGCGCGGACGGGGCGCCGAGCGAAAAAAGGAAGTGCCGCTGCTGCGGGTGGAAAACCAGCCGTACATTCACTACCAGAAGGGCAGCCTGGTCCTGTACGCGCTCCAGGACGCGATTGGGGAGCAGGCCGTCGACCGCGCGCTTCAACGTTTCTTGCAGGAAGCTTCGGTGAAAGCGCCCCCTTACCCAACCGCGCGGCTCCTGCTGGCCGAGCTGCGAAAGGAGACGCCGGCTGAGTACCAGGACTTTCTCACCGACCTCTTCGAGACCATCACCCTCTTCGACAACCGGGCGGTGTCGGCGACGGCCAAAAACCTCGGGGGTGACACGTGGGAAGTCACCCTCCGGGTGAGCGCCAAGAAGCTTCGCGCGAGCGAGCTGGGGGTAGAGCAGGAAGTCCCGATGGACCAGCTTGTGGACGTCGGCGTCCTGGACGAGAAGGAGCAGCCACTGCAGCTCGAGAAGCGGCGTGTCCACAGTGGCCTACAGGACTTCACCTTCACTGTCCGGGGGAAACCGGCCAAGGCCGGCATTGACCCACTCAACTTGCTCATCGACCGCGTCCCCGACGACAACCTCGTCCGCGTCACGGAGAAGTAACGCGCCCCACCGGGGGAGCAGCTGTCAGGCGAAGCGCTCCACCACGGCGGCCAGCGCGGTGTCCCGGGCGGTGAGCCCCTGGGCGTCGTGGGTGACGAGGCGGAGCGTCACCTTGCTGTAGCGGATGTCGATGTCCGGGTGGTGGTCAGCGGCTTCCGCCGCATCCGCCACGCGGTTGACGAAGGCCATGGCCGCCCGGAAGTCGGCGAAGCCGTACGTCTTGGTCAGCATCCCCGCCTCGAGCGCCCAGCCCTTTGCCTTGGCAAGAAAGGCCTGCACCTCGGCGTCCGTCAGCGTCGCTTTGTCCCGGGGCATCTGTCCTCCTCCAGAAAAGCAGAAAAGCGTCGGGCCCCTCAGGCGCACCCCACGGCGCGCCGCCAGCGGGCCATGGCCTCGGCGCGGGCTTCCGGGGTGGCCTTCGGCTTGAAAGTCCGCTCCGCCTTCCAAGCGCCGCGGATTTCGTCCAGGGTATTCCAGTGGCCGGAGCCAAGTCCGGCGAGCAGCCCCGCCCCAAGTGAGGTGGTCTCGAGGTTGCGCGGTCGCACCACAGGGACGTCGAGAATGTCGGCCTGCAGCTGCATCAATAAGTCATTCCCAGCGGCGCCGCCGTCCACCTTGAAGAAGGGGATGGCCTGCCCGCTGTCCTTGCGCATGGCGTCCGCCAAGTCGGCCGTCTGAAGCGCAATGCCCTCCAACACCGCGCGGGCAACGTGGGCGGCAGTCGTTCCGCGGTCCATTCCCATCAACAGGCCCCGCGCCTCCGGCCGCCACTGCGGCGCCCCCAGCCCGGCCAGCGCGGGCACGAAGGTGACGCCGCCCGAGTCTGGCACCTGGCGTGCGAGGTCCTCCACCTTGCGCGCCTTGCGAATCAACCCCAGTCCATCGCGCAGCCACTGCACCGCCGCGCCGGCCACAAAGCTAGAGCCCTCCAGGGCATAGGTGGTGAGGCCCCCCAACCGCCAGGCCACAGTGGTGAGCAGCCCGTGCTGGCTGACCACCGGCGTGGAGCCGGTATTCATCAACAGGAAGGCTCCCGTCCCGTAGGTGCACTTTGACTCGCCGGGCTGGAAACACGCCTGGCCAAAGAGGGCTGCCTGCTGGTCGCCCGCCATGCCGCACACCGGGATGCCGTCGGGAAGGACGCCGCAGTCCTTGGTGACGCCGTACACCTCGGCGCACCCTTTCACCTCGGGGAGCACTGCCTTCGGCACGCCAAACAGCGCGCACAAACCCTCATCCCAAGCGTTGGTGTGAATGTCATAGAGAAGCGTCCGGCTGGCATTGGAGGCGTCGGTGACGTGGGCCGCGCCGCTGGTGAAGCGCCACACCAGCCAACTGTCGATGGTGCCAAAACACAGCTCGCCGGCCACGGCGCGGGCGCGCGCTCCTTCCACGTGGTCCAGAAGCCACGCCAGCTTGGTGGCGCTGAAGTAGGGGTCCAGCACCAGGCCCGTCTTCGCCCGGACGCTGGCCTCTTCTCCGCGGGACTTGAGGGCGGCGCAGGCCTCCGCCGTCCGTCGGTCTTGCCAGACAATCGCCCGGTGGACGGGCTTGGAGTTATCGCGCCTCCACAGGCCGGTGGTTTCCCGCTGGTTGGTAATGCCAATGGCCGACACCCAAGCCGGGTCAATCCCGGCGTCCTTGAGGCCCTTGGTGATGCAGCGCTCCACCGAATGCCAGATGGCCTCGAGGTCGTGCTCCACCCAGCCCGGCTGCGGGAAGACTTGTGGAAACTCCCGGTACGCTTGCCCGGCGACTTTCAGCCGGTCGTCGAGCACCGTGACGTGCGTGCCGGTCGTGCCCTGGTCGACGGCGAGGATGTAGCGCCGCTTGGCCATGCTTCCTCCTTCACGCCTTTCCGCCCACCGGCTTTTCGTGCGCGGAGTTGGGGGCCGGCGAAACTACACCGTCGGCGCGCCGCTATCGAGCGTGCGCGCACGACGCAGGAAGGCAAGCACCTCCTGCTGCAACACCGGGCGCCCCTCGTCGCGCGGCAATATATGCGCACCGCGGTCCAGCTCGATGAAGCGCACGCTGGCGGCACGGCTCAGCCGCCGAGCCAGCTCCTGGGTGCCCCGGTTGTCCACCACGTTGTCGTTCCGCGCCACCACCAGCAGCACCGGGGCGCGGACGTTGGGTGCGCTGTCCCAGGCCACGTCCTGGACGCGCCACAAGTCCCGAAGCCGCTGCAGCGGCCAGGCGGACAGCACTGGGGCCGCCGCCCGGGCCAGCGGGTCGAGGACGTCGGTGGTCGTCTTGTGCACCCAAGGGCGGAGCCGCGCCGCCACGGCGAGCGAGAGGGGCCGGCCCAGGCGCAACGCCCGCGTCAGCGGGGCCTTGAAACGGACCGCCGGCGCCATGCCCACCACCGCCTGGACGCGGTCCGGGTGCCGGGCGCCCAGCACCACCGCCAACAGCGCCCCCATGGAGAGGCCCACCACCGCCACCCGGGGTTCTCGAAAGGCGGCTAGTCCCTCCTCGCAGGCCTGCAGCCAGTCCTCGGCCCCCGCCTCCAGCATCGCGGCCGGAGTGGTGCCGTGCCCGGGCAGGCGCAGGCCCCGGACGCGGAAGCCCCCGGTGGCGAGTGCTTCGCCGAGGGGCCGCACGTCCCAGGGAGTCCCGGTGAAGCCGTGCAACAGAAGGCACGCGCCGGGACCAACCCCCAGCTCGAAGGGCGCGGTCAGGCTTGGGTCCAGGGCGGGCCCCTCCGACGGTGCCCCCCTGGCACCGGCGCCCACCGGAGCGGTATGCACGGAGGCCATGTCCGACATCAAGGTGCCCGAGACTGCGTTGCAGATCCAGATCGACGAGACCGTGGCCCAAGGTCTCTATGCGAACATGGCGTTGGTGAACCATACCGACGCCGAATTCACCCTGGACTTCATCTACGTCCAGCCGCAGCAGCCGAAGGCCGCGGTGCGGGCCCGCATCATCACCAGCCCTCGGCACATGAAACGGCTGCTGGCCGCCATGGCGGACAACCTGCAGAAATACGAGGCGCGGTTTGGCGTCGTCGAGAGCCAGGGGCCGGACCTCCCGGTGCACTAAAAGACCAGGACGGCCCTTCGCTTGAAGACCTTCAATGACCTTGGCGCACGGATGCAGGCCTTCGTGGAGGGACTGCAACAGGACATCTGCCGGGCGGTGGAAGCCGAGGACGGGGAGGGCCGCTTCGGGGACGACTGCTGGGAGCGCCCCGGAGGGGGGGGTGGCCAGACCCGTGTCCTCGAGGAGGGGCGCGTCTTCGAAAAGGGGGGCGTCAATGTCTCGGCGGTGTGGGGCGAGCTAAGCGAGGCCTTCGCTCAAAAGCTGGGCGGAGATGGCCGCGACTTCTTCGCCGCCGGCGTCAGTCTCATTCTCCACCCCCGTAGCCCGCTGGTCCCCACCGTCCACGCCAACTTTCGCTTCCTCCAGCACGGGGCCAAAGCCTGGTTTGGAGGCGGCGCGGACCTCACCCCGCATTACCTATTTGAGGAGGACGCCCAGCACTTCCACCGCACGCTGCGCGACGTGTGCGAGCAGCACGAGCTGGGCTCCTACGCCCGCTTCAAGCTGGCCTGCGACCGCTATTTCTGGCTGCCCCACCGGGCGGAGGCCCGCGGCGTGGGCGGCGTCTTCTTCGAGGACACTGGCCGCGAGTTGGAGCGGGAGTTTGCCTTCGTCCAGGACTGCGCGCGGGCCTTCGTGCCGGCCTACCTCCCCATTGTTGCCCGGCGGAAGGCGCTGCCGTACACCGACGCACAGCGCGCCTGGGCCGAGCTCCGCCGCGGACGCTACGTCGAGTTCAACCTGGTGCAGGACCGAGGGACGCTCTTCGGGCTGCAGACGCAAGGACGGGTGGAGAGCATTCTCGTGTCCATGCCTCCGCGGGTGCGCTGGAGCTACGACGTGCACCCGGCCCCGGGAAGCGAGGAGGCCCGTCTGGTGGAGGTGCTGCGCGACCCGCGCGGCTGGGTCTAGAAAGAGGCAACCCCCCCAGCAGAACCTGGACGGAGGGGGAGGCGGCTCCCTAAGGTGGAGCCGCTCTTGCCGACCGACGACCTCACGCTCGTCCGCCGTGCCCGTTCCGGCGACCAGCGGGCCTTCGGCCTGCTCGTCGAGCGCTACCAGAAGAAGGTGTACGCGGTGGCGCTGGGGATGGTGAAGGACGCCGAGGAGGCGCTCGACGTCTCGCAGGAAGCCTTCGTCAAGGTGCACCGCTACCTCGACCACTTCAAAGGCGACTCCAGCTTCTACACTTGGCTGTACCGCATCACCACCAACACCTGCATCGACGTGCTGCGCCGTCGCGGGGCAAGCACCTCCGAGTCTGTCGAGTACGACGACAGCGTGCAGATGGACCTCGCCGAGGCCAACCTCGGGGCTCTGGGAAGTCAGCTGGACTCGAGTCCGGCTCGGACCGTGCTGCGCCGCGAGCTGGGGGAGAAGCTGGAGGAGGCGCTGGCGCAGCTGCCCGAGAAACACCGCGCCATCCTGCTGTTGCGCGAGCTCGAGGGAATGTCCTACGAGGACTTGGCGCGGACGCTGGAAATTCCCAAAGGGACGGTCATGTCGCGCCTCTTCCACGCCCGGGCAAAGGTGCAGCGGTTGCTCGCCGACTACCTGGCCGATGCGCCGTCCACGACTCCGGGGAAACCGAAGGGAGGCCCGGGAGAATAAAGGGACGGGTGCCCTCGTCTTTTGTTTCCTTGGGAAAACTCATGGCTGCTCCCCACTGCTCATCCGTCCAGGAATTGTCCGCGCACCTCGACGGGGAACTGTCCCCGTCGGCCCGCGTCGCGCTCGAGGCGCACCTGGCCAGCTGCCCGGCCTGCGGGGCCCGGATGGCCGAGCTCCGGGCGGTGGGTGAGGCGCTCCGGAGGCGCTTCGAGGCCGAGGCCGACGCCACTGACTTCTCTGGGTTTTCAGCGGCGGTGCTTGCCCGGCTGCAGGCCCACCGGCCGTCCCTCGGTGAGCGGCTGTCGGTGGCCCTCTCGGAGTGGAAGGCGCACCGTTCGGCGGCGTTGTGGGGCGGCTTCGGGCTGGTTGCCGCCTCGCTGTTGGCGGTGCTGGCCCTGCCTTCGCTGCAGCTCGGTGTGGAGGCCGAGACTCCCCACCCCTCGTTGCAGGCCGTTTCCACCGACGAGTCTTCTCACGTTGCGCCGGTGGTGCTGAAGACGGAGGGCGGAGATGCCATCATCTGGCTGGTGGACCACCCGGACCGTCCCAGCCTCAGCCTCGGTGCCGACGCCTCCGTCCCGGACGTGGCGCCGCCGCCATCCCCGCGGCCGAAGGGCGGCGAGCTGTGAGGGGCCTGGTGCGGGCCAGCCTGCTCGCCGCCGTCGTCCTCGCCCTTCCCGTCGCCGCGCAGAGTCGCGTCTCTCTCTTGGCAGAAGTCGTCCAGGCGTCCAACGACGGCACCGGGGTGGACCCAGGCCTCGAGAAAATGCGGGACCAATTCGCCAAGAGTGGCATTACCTACAAGTCCTACCGGCGGCTGGCGCAGCAGCCGCTGCAACTGCTGTTGGGCAAGCCTGCCGAGGTGAAGCTTCCCAACGGGAAGGCCGCCACCCTCACGCTGCTGAGCGTGAAGGGCAGCCAGAGCCAGGTGTCCGTCGCCCTGCCTCCGCTGCACACCACCTACACCCTGGGCCGGGAGGGCTCGGTGTATTTGCAGGCGGGCCCGCACGCGAGTGGCGTCCTCATTCTCGTCCTCACCCCCACCCCGGGCTGAGTCGCGTGGACAGCTACTGGACGTCATAAGCCCGACGCCGCCACCGGTTTGTAACATGCTTCAGGAGAGGGGTAGGACGCGCGGCCCCAAAGTCTCCCCATTCTTTCGTGTAAGGAAGAAATGTCGCACCCCGTTCTGTTGGCCCCTGTCCCCGCAGCGCCGCTTCCCCCCGTCGTGACCGAGCCGGATATGGATGACCCGCTCTGCTACCTCCTCTTCAACCAGTCGTCGCTTGGCGTGGGGGTGGTGGAGTGGCTGGGGGACGACTTGCGCTACCTGGCGGTGAATCCCTCCAGCGCCGCGCGTCTGGGGCGTTCCATGGAAGAAGTCCGTGGCCGACGGGCCAGCGAGTTGGGGGTGCCGCCCGCAGCCTTTCCAGCCCTGTCCAGCCTGGCGGCGGACGCCGTGCAGCGCGGCGGTCCGGCCCGCGGCGACTGGGAAATCCACACCGTGCACGGCGTGCGGTGCTTCTCCACCACCGTCCTGCCACTGCCGACGCCGGTTGGACGTCCCCCCCGCTTTGCCTACGTAACCGAGGAGTTGACGCGTCTGCGCGAGCTGGAGCAGCGCCTCGGCGGGCCGGAGGGGACGAAGTCCTTGGCCACGGACGTCGAGCAGCCGCTGGCCGACGCCCTGGGCGTGTTGGACATGGTGGGAGACGAGGTGGAGACGCTGGCCGCCATCCACCCGGAGCTCGAGCTGGAGGACGCGGCTGACGGGTTGCGCGATGCCCAGCGTCACACCCGCCGCGCCCACCAAAACCTCCGCCACCTGTTGTGGGGCTGACGCAGGCGCACGGCCGGCATTAGAGGAGGGCCATGTGCACGCTACTCGCGGTGGTGCCGGCGCCGGGCGGCGTGCTTCAACTGGCCGCCAACCGTGACGAGTTCCTGGCGCGCCCGGCCTCGCCGCCGCAGCGCTGGGCCGGCGCGCGGGCCGTCCTCGCCCCGCGCGACGAGCTGGCCCAGGGCACCTGGCTGGGCGTCAACGCCCAGGGCCTCTTCGTCGGCGTCACCAACCGGCACGGCGGGGGGCGGGACGCGCGGCTCGCCTCGCGCGGCCAGCTGGTGAAGGAAGCGCTTGGCGCCGCCTCAGTCGAGGAGCTGCACCGCCGGCTGGCCCGCCTCGGGCCGCGTGAGTACAACCCCTTTCATCTCTTGTACGCCGACGCGCATGGCCGTGCCGGGCTGACCTACTCCGACGGCCAGCGCGTGCAGCAGCGCATGCTAGCCCCCGGGCTGCAGGTGCTCACCGAACGCAGCCTCGGCGCCGGCGACGAGAGCGCCCGGGTGGCCCGAGCGCAGGCGGCGCTCGCGGAGAGCTCCGGGGCCCTGCCCTTGGAGGGCTGGGCCAACGTGCTGCGCGTGCACGCCGAGCCGGACGCGCGGGACGGCATGTGCATTCACGCGCCGGCCCTGGGCTACGGCACCCGTTCGTCCTTCCTGCTGCAGCTGTCGCCGGAAGGCTCGGGCTCGCGCTGTCTGTGGACGTTGGGACCGCCCTGCATCTCGCCTTGGGTGGACGGGACGGCGCTGCTGCAGGACGTGCTCGGCTGCTAGAAGGCCCCTGTGCTCAAAGAGACGCCGCCGGTGAAGAGGCCCCAGCCCCGACTGTTTCCCCGGGACGGGTCGCCAGTGTGGAAGTCCGCCGAGATTGTCGGCTGGAAGCCGGACTTGCTGCACGACTTCTACTACTTCCTCATTTCCACCAGCTGGCCGGTGCTGCTGACGGCCTTCGTGGGCGCCTTTCTCGTGACCAACGCTTTGTTTGGCGGCCTCTACGCGCTGCTGGGTGGCGTGCAAAACGCGCGGCCGGGAAGCTTTCTCGACGGCTTCTTTTTCAGCGTGGAAACCATGGGCACCATCGGCTACGGGGAGATGACGCCGCGCTCCAACACCGCGCACCTGCTGGTCACCACCGAGGCCATGCTGAGCCTGCTCGGGGTGGCGGTGGTGACCGGCCTGGTCTTCGCCAAATTCAGCCGTCCGCGGGCCCGAGTGGTGTTCAGCAACGTGGCGGTGGTGGCGCCGCGCAATGGCGTCCCCACCCTCATGTTTCGGGTGGCCAACGAGCGCGCCAACCACATTGCCGAGGCGCAGCTGCGGGTGACGCTCATGTCGATGGAAGTCACCAAGGAGGGCGAGCGCCTGCGGCGCATGCTGGACTTGCCCCTGTTGCGCAACCAGTCGAGCGCCTTCGTCCTCACCTGGACGGCGATGCACGTCCTCGATGAGAAAAGCCCTCTGTACAACGTGACGGCCGAGCAGTTGGCGGCCCTGCAAGCAGAAATCCTCGTCAACTTCGCTGGTTTCGACGCGACGCTGTCGCAAACCATCCACGCTCGCCACAGCTACATCGCCGATGAAATCTGCTGGAATGCGCGCTTCGTGGACATTCTCCAGGTGCTTCCCGACGGGACCCGGCGGGTGGACTACACCCGCTTTCACGACGTCGAGCCCCTGCCGCCGCGCCCGGCCCCCGGCAGCTAGGCGTGGGGCAGCGGGTGCATGCGCAGGCCCCGGGCGCGAAGCGTAATGCGCGCCTCGGGGCGGACGTCACTGCCGGCCGCCGGGACCAGGCGCCAGCGGCTGGCCAGCACGGCCAGCACGAGCGTGCCCTCCATCCAGGCGAAGCCCTCGCCGATGCAGCTGCGCGTGCCGGCCCCAAAGGGGAAGTAGGCGAAGCGGTGCCGGCTGGCCTTGGCGTCGGCCGTCCACCGCGTTGGCTCCATGCGCAACGGGTTTGCAAACCAGCGGGCGTCACGGTGCACCACCCACGGCGACAGCACCGCGAGCGCGCCGGTTGGCACCCGCGTCCCATCGCCCAACGTCACCGGCTCCAGGGCCCGCCGTCCCAGCACCCAGGCCGGGGGGTACAGCCGCAAGGCCTCGGAGAAGACGGCGGTGGTGACGCGCAGCTGGGGCACGTCCTCGGGCCCGGGGCGCCTGCCGGCGAGCACGGACTCGACTTCGCAGTGGAGCGCCTGCTCCACCTCCGGGTGCAGGCCCAACAGGTGAAAGGCCCAGGCCAGGCCGTTGGCCGTCGTCTCGTGGCCGGCCAAGAAAAGCGTCATCACCTCGTCCCGTAGCTGCACATCGGACATGGGTTGGCCTTCCTCGTCCCGGGCGGCGAGCAACAGGGAAAGCACGTCGCCGCGGTCCCGCCCCTCGGCGCGGCGCTCGCTCACCATCCGCTGCACCTCGGCGTCCAGCCGTGCCTTGCCCCGGTGAAAGCGTCGCACCGCCCTCAGTGGAAGCTTCAGCACCAACTTGCCGAAGGGTAAGGACAGTGCTCCGAAGAGGCCCAGCGTGTCGGTGAGCGCCTGGCCAATTTCCGCCGCGGCTCCTTCCACGTCCGCGTCGAAAAGCGTCTTGGCCACCACTGCCAGGGTGAGTCGGCCCATTTCCGCCGGCAGGTCGAGCTCCGCCCCGGGCCGCCAGCGGTCGGCGGTGGCTTGGGCGGCGTCCACCATGGCCGTGGCGTAGCCGGCGAGGCGGCTCCGGTGGAAGGCCGGCTGGAGCAGCCGTCGCTGCCTTCGGTGCAAGCCATCCTCGCTGGTGAGGAGTCCCTCGCCCAGCAGCAGCTTGGCGCGCTGCAGCCCCAGTCCCTTGTGGAACTTCTGGGCATGGGTGAGCAGCACGTCGCGGACGCTGTCCGGGTGGGACAAGAGGTACACCGTCTCTCGGCCGAAGGCGAAGCGCACCACGTCTCCGTGGGTGGCTTGGGCGTTGGCAAAGAAGGCCAGCGGGTCCCGCTGCAGCTGCAGCAGCAGCTGCCCGGGCCAAGCGGGGCGGAGGGTGGGGACAGCACGGCCCGGTCCCTCGCACTCGGCGTCGGTGCTCACGCCGCCCTTCGTCCGGGCAGAGGCGGACAACGGAAGGCCACCAGGAGCCGGGGCGCCAAGGACATGTCCGGTGGCCGCCAGAGCGCACCCGCCCAAACTCCGGGGTGCGCCCGGCGGGGGACGTCGGTGCCTAAATGTCGAAGTACAACGCGAATTCCATCGGGTGTGGCCGCAGCCGCACCGCATTCAGCTCGCGCTCGGTCTTGAGGTGAATCCAGGTGTCGATGACGTCGGTGGTGAAGACGTCGCCCTTGAGGAGGAATTTGTAGTCCTTTTTGAGGCAATCGAGCGCCTCCTCGAGGCTCCCCGGCATCTTCGGGACGTCCTTCAACTCCTCGGGCGTCAGGCCGTAGATGTCTTTGTCCAACGGGTCGCCAGGGTCGATTTTGTTTTCCACGCCGTCCAGGCCCGCCATCAACTGGGCGGCGAAGGCCAAATAGGGGTTGCAGGAGGGGTCCGGGCTGCGGAATTCGAGCCGTTTGGCCTTGGGGCTCGGGCTGTACATGGGGATGCGGATGGAGGCGCTGCGGTTTCTGCTGCTGTAGGCGAGATTTACCGGTGCCTCGAAGCCGGGCACCAGTCGCTTATAGCTGTTGGTGGTGGGGTTACAGAGGGCGGCCAGGGCGCGCGCGTGCTTGAGAATGCCGCCGATGTAGTGCAGCGCCATCTCGGACAGTCCGGCGTAGCCATCGCCAGCGAAGAGCGGCTTGCCGTTTTTCCACAGCGACTGGTGGGTGTGCATGCCGCTGCCGTTGTCGCCGAAGAGCGGCTTGGGCATGAAGGTGGCCGTCTTGCCGTTGCGCCAGGCAACATTCTTCACGATGTGCTTGAACCAGCTCAGGTTGTCGGCGCACTTCACCAGGGTGTCGAAACGGAAGTCGATTTCGGCCTGCCCGGCGGTGGCCACCTCGTGGTGCTGGCGCTCCACCTCGACGCCCACCGCAGCGAGGACGAGACACATCTCGGTCCGGATGTCGTTCTGACTGTCCAACGGCGCGACCGGGAAGTAGCCCTCCTTGTGGCGGATTTTGTAGCCGCGGTTCCCCCCCTCCTCCTCGCGCCCCGAGCTCCAGGCGCCCTCGTTGGAGCCAATCTCGTAGAAGGCGCCGTTCACCCGGTTGTCGAAACGGACTGAGTCGAAGACGAAGAATTCGGCCTCTGGCCCGAAGTAGGCGGTGTCGGCGATGCCGGTGGACTTGAGGTACTTCTCGGCCTTGAGCGCGATGGTGCGCGGGTCCCGCCCGTAGGCTTCCTTGGTGATGGGGTCGGTGATGGTGCAGATGAGGCTGAGGGTGGGGTCCTTGGTGAAGGGGTCCATCACCGCGGTGGTGGCGTCGGGCATCACCAGCATGTCCGAGGCATGAATCTCCGCCCAGCCGCGGATGGAGGAGCCGTCAAAGCCCAGCCCTTCCTCGAAAATCTCTTCCTTCAACTCATGGAGGGGCACCGTGAAGTGTTGCCAGGTGCCCACGAAGTCCATGAATTTGAGGTCGACCATCACCGCACCGCGCTCTTTGGCTAGCCCCAGAACTTCCTTCGGTTTCATCGCCGCCTCGCCTCCTGATGCAATGGTGTGTCTGCTCTGCGCCCAAGTCGGCATGAAGCCTCAAGGCGTCGCAAAAGGGAACGACGAACGACAGGCCTGTGGTGCGGTGGGTGAAAGCCAAACGCGCCGGGCGCAGCGGTGGACTCCCTCCCCGCAAAATCAGCGCCAAGTCGAGAGTTTGCGGG
Organism: Myxococcaceae bacterium; assembly: GCA_052147975.1. Classification (GTDB taxonomy): domain Bacteria; phylum Myxococcota; class Myxococcia; order Myxococcales; family Myxococcaceae; genus JADGRA01. Next base: position 2,945 of record JBKQJL010000042.1, on the reverse strand, counting down.
GGGTTACCCCCGGCCCGGTCTCGGTTGAAACGGCCGGTCGGGGGTCCTACCATTTACGTCGGCTCTTTCATGGAAGACTTGAACGAGCGTGCGCGCTCCGTGTTGCATGCAGTGATTCGCGAGTACATCGCGACCGGTGGTCCGGTGGGGAGCCACCAGCTGGCCCGAAGTCAGTTTGAAGTCTCCAGTGCGACGCTGCGCAACGTGATGGCCGACCTGGAGGCCCTCGGCTACCTGGAGAAGCCGCACACCTCTGCCGGACGGGTACCGACGGGCCGGGCCTACCGCTTTTACGTCGACTCGCTGATGCAGCTGCGCCAGCCGCTGCCGCGCGACCGCGAATTCATCCAGCGCGGCATCCCCACCGGGGCGGGCCTTGAAGAGTCGCTCCAGGAGGCAAGCCGCGTTTTGGCCTTCGTCACCAAGCATGCCTGTGTGGTGGTGGCCCCGCGGCCCTCGGCGGGCGTCTTTCACCGGATTGAATTCGTCCGCCTGCGGGACAACCGGGTGCTGGCCATCCTGGTGGGCCGGGACGGCCAAGTGCTGAACAAGCCGCTCAGCATGGACGTGGAGATGTCCGAGGCGGAGCTGACCCGAGCTTCGAATTACCTCTCGGAATTACTGCACGAGGTGCCCTTCGAGGGCCTGCGGGAGCGAATTCAAGCTGAGCAGCACCAAGCGCAGGCGCTGCTCGACGAGCTGCGGGCCAAGGCGCTGCGGCTCGGGTACGCCGCCACCGAGCTCCACGCCCCGGAGCGCATCCACATCGAAGGCACCGGCTCCTTCCTCGAATCGCCCGAGTTTGCCGACGTCGAGCGAATGCGCTCGCTCTTCCGGGCGCTGGACGAGAAGAGCAAGCTGGTGGCGCTGCTCGACCGGGTGGAGCAGGCCGGCGCGATGCAGATTTTCATCGGCAATGAGAGCGAATTCTCCTCGGCCGGTGACGTGACGGTGGTGGCCAGTCCCTACGGAAACGAAGGTCGCACGCTGGGCACGGTGGGGGTCATCGGCCCCACCCGGATGAATTACTCTCGGGTCATCCCGCTGGTGCAATTCACCGCCCAGACGCTGCGCCAGGTGCTGGAACAGGGTTAAGAGCACAGCCCTCCCATGGACAGCGTCGCCCTCCGCCCGGCCCAGCGGCCGCTCTTACACCTCGGCCTGTTGCTGCTCACCCTGGGCACCACCTTCGAGGTGTTTCTTGCCGACCAGACGTCCGGCGTCTGGAACCGTGCCAACGTCCTGGACGGCGTCGCCTTCAGCCTCTGCTTGGTGGCCATCCTCGGCAGCCACGAGATGGGGCACTGGTGGCTCGCCCGGTGGCACGGGGTGGACGCCTCGCTGCCCTACTTCATCCCGCTGCCCCACCTTGGCTTCGGGACGCTCGGCGCTGTCATCCGGATTCGGAGTCGAATTCCAACACGCAATGCGCTGGTGGACATTGGCGCCGCGGGGCCGCTGGCCGGCTTTGTCGTTGCGCTGCTGGTGCTGCTGTGGGGCTATGCGCACGCCGCGTTGGTCGACGTGCCCGTGTTGCCCTCGGTGTTTCCGCCCCACGAGTCGGCCTTGGGAGTCCTCCGGCTGCTGCTGGCCGGACACCCGCCAGAAGTCATTGGGCAGAGCTTCGGGGACAACCTCTTGACGTTGCTCATCCAGCGGCTGCTGGTGGGCCCTTTGCCCGAGGGAAAGGACGTCCTGGCCAACCCCTACATTGTGGCCGGCTGGTTTGGCTGCCTCGTCACCACCCTCAACCTGTTTCCCATTGGCCAGTTGGACGGAGGGCACCTGGCCTTCGCCAACCTCGGTCGGCGCGCCGTCGGGCTCGGCAAGCTGGCGGCGCTCGGGCTGTTGGGCCTGGTCCTCTTCTTCAACGTCTCCTGGCTGGTGTGGCTGTTGGTGGCCTCCTTGGTGGTGGGCTTGCGCCATCCGGAGGTGGAGCGGCCCGAGGAGCCGCTTGATGGCCGGCGCCTCCTGGTGTGCATGGCTTGCCTCGTCGTCTTTCTCCTGTGCCTCACGCCCTCGCCGGTGCAGCTGCAAATGGCGCTCCCCTGAGGTGGCGCCGGCAAGGTGTGCTTAGCTGGTACGCCCACGGATGAATGGCCTTTGTCCCGCGTGCAAGAAGCCGGTGGAGGTGGTGGACTTCCGTCTCGATGAGGGCTTGGTCCTCGTCCGCTGTCCGGCCTGCGGACAACAGCAGCGTCTCTCGGTGTCGGCGGCCAGCGGCGCGGTGGCCACCCCCGGGCCTCGTGCTGCGGTGGTGGCCCGCGAGGCACCAGGCCCGGCTCCCCTGCCGCGGCAGGCGGAGAGCCCTCGGCCCGTCTCGGTTGAGGCGGTGTTCGAGCCGCCCCCCGGTTTCTGTCCCAAGTGCGTAGCGCCTCGAGGCCCCTCGGCCAACAGCTGCCCGGCGTGCGGCCTCGTCTTCGCCAACGCCGTCCTGGACAGCGCCCTTCAGCCTTCCCAACCCCTGGCGGCCGCCTGGCGGGAGCTGGCCGCCCGCTGGGCAGAGGCGCCGGAGCACCAGCGCTTTCTTCAGCTGGCCGCCGCGGGGGGTGAGTTGACGGCGGCCGGCCACCTCTACCGCATTCGCCTGGCCCGGGCGCCCGCCGACGTGCTGGCGCGCAGCTCGCTGGAGGCGGCCGTCAAGCTGGCTTCCGCGCCGGTTACCGTCGCGGCCCTCAAGGCCGTCCCCAGCGCCGAAGCCTCGTCCCACCGTCGCGCCAAGGCGGTGGCGGTGGCGGCCGTGCTGCTGCTGGCGCCGACGCTGGTGCTGGCTGTGCTGCGGCTGTTGGGGCGCCATTGACGACGTCCGTGGAAGCGCTGCTCGGTCCACGCGGACGGCTCTCCCAGGTGCTGCCCGGCTGGGAACACCGTCCCGAGCAGCTCACCCTGGCCCACGAGGTGGAGCGGGCCTTTGCCGAGCACCGCGCACTGGTGGCCGAGGCCGG
>JBKQJL010000041.1:0-3213 GCA_052147975.1 Myxococcaceae bacterium | reverse complement strand
GACTCCCTGTGGGGGGCGTCCTCGCCTCGTGTCCCAGGGCGTCGGTGAGCCCTTCCGCTTTCGCCTGGAGGACCTGGGCGAGTTCAGTGCGGCCCCACTGGCCCGCTTCGGCGAGCGTTCTCCAAGCGTTGAACAACCGATTGTAGGTGGCGGTGCGCGCACGCAACTCCTCCTCAAATTGGAGGACTGCTTGTGCGTCAAGAGGCGGGCCCGCGTTGGCCGGCGAAAGCCGGGAAGCTGGCGCCGTGCCCTCTTGGGGAGCGTTCCTATTTGATGGCCCCCCCCAGTCTTCCTTTGGCACGTACGTTCCTTGGTCCAACTGTGCCGCTGAAGTCAAGCCCTGGAAGCGCGGACAGTCGGGAAACCCAGGGAGCCCTCCAAGCCGAGTGCTTCGACTGAAGGTATGGGACCATTTCGCAGCGAGAGCCAGCGCCGACTGAGCAGTCGCTGGAGTAATGAGGTCCCGGCTCCGAACGCGCGACGTAACGACGGCGGCGATGCTATAAAGCAGTCATAATTTTGGAGATCCATGCGGATTGCGGTCGGCGTCGTCGTTTACCAGAACCCGCGGGCACAGGTTTTTCGGGCCAAGCATTCGATCGACCGCGCCTGGCCAAGCGGTTTGGTGAGCGACGTTTCTTGGCGAAGCCACTCGCCATCCCAGGAAAATTGGCTCCAGGAGCTCGGTCCATCCGTGTCTTGGCTGCCGAGCAATCCTGGTTTCGGTTCTGGACACAATGCGCTCATGAAGGCGGCTTTTGAACGTGGTGTTGGCGCCTATGTATGCATGAATCCGGACGCAGAACTCCACCGGGATTGCCTTCGTGAGCTCTGCCAGCATGCGGAGCAGAGCGGAGTCGGCCTCGTGGAGGCAAGACTCTTCCCTGAAGAGCATCCTAAGCCATACGACGAGGTCAGCGGCGAAACAACTTGGTGCGCTGGCACCGTACTCCTGATCACGCGCGCACTGTTTGAAAAAATCGGTGGCTTCGATGAGCGCTTTTTCCTGTACTGCGAGGATGTCGATCTCTCCTGGCGGGCTCGGGCCGCAGGCTTTTCGCTGCGCGTTGCACACCGGGCCTTGGCGTTCCACTACGTGGAGGAACGACAGCGAGATCGGAGGCGGGAGCAGGCGGTCCATCGCAGCGCTGTCTTGCTCGGGCAGAAATACCATTCCAAGGCGTTCGAGCGGGCTCATCGTCGTGCCTTTCTCGATGAAGGAGGCAGTCCGCGCGAGCTGCCACGTGCCCGGCCCGAGCCGCTGCCGGACGGCGTCGCCGATTTCCAGGATGGTCTTCGCTTCGCGAGGTCGCGTTGGTGACGCTTAATGAACGGCTCTTGGCGCACTTTCCCGTTAGTCGAGTGCTGGTGTTACTTCACGAGGACAGTTGGGAACTCGACGCCTCGGGTCAACTGACGGTCGAAAAATCGCGCGCCGGACAACCTCTCGAGCTGCCGTTCGAAGTCGCCCACCAGGCTGATGCGGTGGTGATTGACGCAGCGCTCGTGGTCGCGATGGCCGGACCCGAGGCGTTGCGTAGGTTCTTCGACCAGACGGCGAAGCCCATCTACCTGCTGTACCGAGATGCAACTGCGGTGGCCTCCTTCTTGCGGGAATGGGCAGGCGAGGCGTTGGTCGGCGTCGCTCCGATGCACCCGAGCCTTGTGGCCAGGGCGCTCGCCAAGGCTGGACTTGGGTGCGGCGGGAGGCTCGGCGGAGGGCCTGCCGCCGAAGCCGGCCGGGGCCTCTCTGGTGAGCTGGAAATGTTTCTGGCCCAGGTGCGACCGCAAGTGATGGACGAGTTTGTTCTGGTACGACTGGTGGCCGCGCCAGTCACTAAGACGGTGCCGCAAGCCGAAGGTGTGAGTGTCCTGATTTGGGCCAAGACACCAGTCGCTGAGGAGCTCGACCAGGCCATATTTTCGGCTCTCCATCAGGAGGTGCCCCCCCTCGAGATTGTGCTCTGCCTCGGGAGGGGCAAGGCACCTTTGCCGGAGGCCGAGTGGGGTGAGGAAGCAGCTGCTGCTGGCATCCGCTTTCTTTGCGAGGAAGCTCCGGAATCATCCGGAGAGGCGGCCTTATTGAATCGCGGTCTGGAGCGGGTTCGAGGCCGCTATGTCGCCTTCGTTGCGAGCAATGCCATCGTGTTCCCTACGCACTTTGCGCGGCTTCGAGCGGCCCTCGTTGCCGGTGGCCAAGCCTGTGCTCTGGCCAAAGCTCAGCAGGCCCTCGTGACGCAAAGTGCGGTGGGCTATGTGCAGGCCAAAATTCCTCACCACGGGTGGAGCGCGGTCGGTTGGCCACGATTCGACGCCGCCCTGCCCAGTCGACTCATGGTTGACCTGAGCCGTGTGGCTCCGTTCCACTTCCGGTTTCGTGAGGACGGCGACGCCTGGCGGGACAGTCTCTTCCCGGCACTTTTCGGAGCGTGCGAACCCGTCGAGATTGACGACGCGCCTAGCGTGGAGCTGCGGGTCGCTGAGGTCGAGTCCGAATCGGTGGTGAACGAGCTCGCGAAGTCGCCGGTGAGGGTACTGCGCACAGTTTCTCGGGAGCAGGTTTGGCGGCCCTCGGTGCTGCTCCGACACCGTGCGGCCGACGCCGTCAACACCGCACTGAAAACGATGCTTCCCGGCGTCCACCGTCGACTCCGTAAGTTCTTTGCGCGTCGACTCGAAGAGCCTTAGCGAGCATGTTTCGCGCTGACACACTTGACGGTGGTGCAAGGCACAGCTATGCGCGCGTGGTGGTTAGGTTCCCCCGGACATGAACGTCCTCGTCACAGGCGCCTGCGGCTTCATCGGGTCGAATCTGGTCTATCACCTCCGTGCTAAGCGGCCGGAGAGTACGGTGGTGTCGCTCGACAAGCTCACCTACGCCGGCAACCTCGAGAATCTTGCCGCCCTGGAGGACGACGAGCGTCACGTCTTCATCAGAGGAGACGTCTGTAACCGCGAGCTGCTCGATCGCGTTCTCTCGAAGTACCACATTGACGCTGTCCTTCATCTGGCCGCCGAAAGTCACGTCGACCGTTCCATTCTTGGCCCCGAAGTCTTTGTTCAGACCAACGTGCTCGGGACCCAGGTGCTTCTAGACGCTTGCAAGGCTGGAAGCGTTCGCCGATTCGTGATGGTTTCGACTGACGAAGTCTACGGTTCTCTCGGGCCGACTGGTGCTTTTACCGAGCTTTCACCACTGCAGCCTTCCAGCCC
>JBKQJL010000040.1:0-26209 GCA_052147975.1 Myxococcaceae bacterium | reverse complement strand
GCGCGCAATGGCGAGGAGTACGCCGCCACCGCGGCGCCCGAGGAAATGGCGCACACCGCCGCCGGCGCCGAGGACGACATTCCCTTCTAGGGAAGGTTGGCTCCCGCCGCCCCTCTCCCCCTCTCCAGGGCCCCCTTCCGTGTTGGGGCCCTGGGGCCGGGGCCCTGGGGGTGGCCCAAGGGCCTTCCGCCACGGCGGGCATGAGCCCCATTCGCCGCGACTGGCTGGAACGGCTGCTCACCCAGCTGGCGGCGGCGTTGGCGCGCGCGCTTGGCTACCACGCGCGGGGCGAGGAGGAGCAAGCGCTGGAGGAAATTCACCGCGCCACCCTCGAGCTCTTCGGCCTTCCGCGCAGCATGCTGCTGTCGCTGGACGCCGAGGCCGCCTTGCAGGTGCTGGCCAGCCCGAGGCTACGCGAGGCGGCGCTGCGGCTGCTGACACCGAGGAGTCCATCCTCCGCTCGGTGGGCAAGGTGCGCGACGCGGACGCCCTGGCCGCCTGGCTGGGGCGTACCCGCGCCGCAGCCTCCAGGCCCCCCTAGCGGGAAAGAGGCCCACGCGCCCGTCGGTGCTGCGCGCGGGCTTTCAGTAGAGTCCTCCAAGCGAAAAAACGCATGCGCGTCGAGGAAGGGACAGGGCAGCCGGTGGCAGAGGCGCGAAAGACGCTGCAGGCCTTTGTGCAGGACGGCATGACGCTGGACGCGCTCATCGCCTGGGCAGAGGGGCTGACGTCCCAAGCCCCTGTGGAGGACAGCTGGCTGCGCCACGTCGCTGCCGAGTTGGCCAACCCGCTGTTGTGCCGCGAGCAGGCGCTGGCACTGGCCCTGGACTTTCTCCGGGCACGGCCGAAGCGGGAGGGCTGAGTAAGGGCGGCCGCGCCGCGCGGGCGTCAGTCGCGGTCGCGACGCATGGGCCAGGAGGTGGCCTCCAGGGCCGGTGGCGCCGGCGTCTGGCCGGCCCGCAGGCGGCTCACCTCGTCCTCCAGTTGAGCCAGCCGTCGCAGCGTCGTGTCCTGGTCCGCCCGCAGCCCCTCGCGAAGTCTCGAAATGGCGTCAATGGTGGGCTTCACTGTCAGCCGAAAAACGAAGCCCCCCACGAGCATGAGCATGACAGCGCCTGGGAAAAGGACTTTCAGCAGGCCCTCCATCTCTGTCACGTCCATGTGCACGCTGCTGTAACCTACGGCCAAGCGGGGACGGCATTGCACGTCGGACGCCCCGGGGCACACCCGCTCGGGTGCCTGCACCCGCGCCCCCCTCCGGGGAAGGGGTGCCGGGGGTGGGCCTTGGGCGTTACACACCCTTCTTCTGTGCACGTGCCCGACGAGCTCCTCACCGCGCTGCTTCCCGGCGTCAGCCTCAGGGTGGTGGTGGCCACCACCACCGGGCTTTGCCGGGAGGCCCGCGCGCGCCACCGGGCGGGCAGCGCCTCGGCGTCGGTGTTGGCAGCCGGGTTGACGGGCGTCTCGCTGTTGGCCGGGCTGCAGAAGGAGGAGACGCGTGTCTCGCTGCAGCTGGAGTGCGACGGGGCGCTGCGCGGCTTCTACACCGACGCCACCACCAGTGGCGCGGTGCGCGGCTACGTCAAAAACGCGCTGTTGCAGCACCTCGGGGAGCCGGGCCCCTACCGCTTTCGCCCGGCGCTCGGCAACAAGGGCTTTCTCTCCACCGTGCGTGAGTTGGGGGCCGGGGAATTCTACCGCAGCAGCGTGGACTTACAGGCCTTCGAGCTGGCGTCGGACTTGGAGCGCTACTTCCAAGCCTCGGAGCAGGTGGACAGCGTCGTCGCCCTGGAGGTGCTGGCCGAAGGCGACGAGGCCCTCTTCCGGGTGGCCGGCCTGCTCGTCCAGTGCCTTCCCGGCGGGGACGGGACGGCGCTCGAGGCTTACCGGCGCCGCCTGCACGGCCAAGGGGCGCTGGCGCACGCGCTGCTGGGCACCTCCCCCTCGGCCGCCGGGCTTCTGCGCGCCCTCTTCGCCGAGGCGGCCCCGGAAGTCCTCAGCGTGCGTCCGCTGGGCTTTCAGTGCCGGTGCTCGCGCGAGCGGGTGAAGCAGGCCCTCCGGCTGCTGGGGCGGGGCGAGCTGGAGGAGCTCCTCCGGGAGGACGGCAAAGCGGACGTCACCTGCGAGTTTTGCACCACGGCGTACGTCATCGACGCGGAGGAGATACGTTCCCTTCTCGAGGCTTGAGGAAGTGGCCCCTTTCCCCACGGCCGCCGACGGTGAGGTGCCCGCCATGGCGTTGAGACGTGTCCGGCGTTCCACCAGGGTGCCCGCGCGCCGCCCGGTGCGCGCCTTTGCTGCGCCGGCAGAGGAAGTGCTGGCCCCCCAGTCAGAAGTCCCCCGTGGCGGCCTGGGCATGGACCGCTCGCGCCAGGCGGAAACCGTCACCGAAGTCTCCTGGGCCAGCTTCGAGTCCCACCTGCAGGCGCTGGCGCGCACCATTGCGCGCACCTACTCGGTGCAGGCCGTGCTGGGCGTGGCGCTGGGCGGCGTCTTCGTCGGCGGCGCGCTGGCCTCCGCCCTGGACGCGGACTTCTACCCGGTGCGCATCAGCCGCCGGAGCCGCCTGCGCACCGACACCGGGCGTCCGCGCCTCTCCGGCAGCATGCCGAAGGAGCTCAAAGGGCGCCGGGTGCTGGTGGTGGACGACGTGTCCGCCAGCGGGGAGACGCTGGAGCTGGCCAAGGCCCTGGCCCGCAGGGCCGGCGCCCGCAGCCTACGCACCGCCACGCTGGTGTGTCGCACCGACGGCTACGCCCCGGACTACACCGCGTTGCACAGCGACAACCTGCTCGTCTTCCCGTGGGACTATGCCCCCGTCACCGAGGACGGGCGCTTCGACGGGCGGCCCGCGGTGCAGGCCCGCGGCCGGGGGCGCCGGTGATTGTCGGCACCGCCGGACACGTCGACCACGGCAAGACGTCGCTGGTGAAGGCCCTCACCGGCATTGACACCGACAGGCTGCCCGAGGAGAAGCGGCGCGGCATTACCCTCGAGTTGGGCTTCGCCCACCTGGCCCTTCCGGGCGGCACGGTGGCCGGGGTGGTGGACGTGCCCGGGCACGAGCGCTTCGTCAAGGCCATGGCCGCCGGCGCGGGCGGGGTGGACTTGGCCCTCCTGGTCGTCGCCGCCGACGAGGGCGTCATGCCCCAGACGCGCGAGCACCTGGACATTTGCCAGCTGCTCGGCGTCCGGGCCGGCGTGGTGGCCCTCACCAAGGCGGACCTTCTGGCCGGGCTGGGAAGCGACTGGCGCGGGCTGTTGGAGGCGGACGTCAGCACCCTCCTGGCCGGCACGGCCCTGCAGTCGGCCGAGGTGGTGGAGGTGTCGGCCCGGACGGGAGCCGGGCTGGAGGCCCTGCTGGCGGCGCTGGGACGGGCGGCGGCCACCTTGGGCGTGCGCAGCGCGGACGGGCCGCTCTTCCTCCCGGTGGACCGCGCCTTCAGTCTCAAGGGCTTCGGCACCGTCGTCACCGGCACGCTGCTGTCCGGGACGCTGCTTCCCGAGGAGTCCGTCTCGCTGCTTCCCGGGCTGGCCGGGCCCTTCCGCGCCCGCGGCCTCCAGGTGCACGGCGCGGCCGTCTCCCGAGCCACCGCCGGACAGCGCACCGCCGTCAACCTCAGTGCGGTGGCCGCCACCGAGGTGCGCCGGGGCATGGTGCTGACGCGCGCGCTGGAGCTTCCCGAGACGCGCACGCTGGACGTGGAGTTGACGCTGTTGGCCGCCGCCGAGGCCCCGCTGCCTCGCCGCCGCACGCTGCTCTTGCACCTGGGCACCACCCAGGTGGAGGCCCAAGTGCGGTTGTTGGACGTCGAGGCGCTGCAGCCCGGAGAGACGGCGCTGGCGCAGCTGCGGGTGGCGACGCCGGTGGCCGCCCTGCCCGGCCAACGCTTTATTCTCCGCGGCCCGCGCCCGCTGCCCGGGCGCGGAGCCACCCTGGCCGGCGGCCGCATTCTCACCCTGTCCGCGCCGCGGCGACGGCGCGGGGCGGGCGCGCAGCTCGAGCCAATGCGGGGCGCGGACGGCGAGGCCCGGGTGCGGTGGCTGTTGCGGCAGGCGGGCTACCGGGGGCTGTTTGCCCAGGAGCTCTTCGTCCGCGCCAGCCTCTCGCAGAAGCAGCTGGTGCGCGCCTTGGACGTCCTGTCCAGCCGCGGCGAGGTGCTGCTGGTGGACAAGGAGAAGCGCCTGTACCTCTCGAGCGAGGTTTTCCAGGGGTTACTGTCCCGGGCGCTGGCGGTGCTGCAGGCCTTTCACGAGCGCGAGCCGTTGAAGGACGCGCTGGGGCGGGAGGAGCTGCGCCAGCGGCTCTCGCCGGCGCTGGAGCCCCGGGTGCTGAGTCGCCTGGTGCAGCAGCTCGTCGAGCGCACGCAGGTGGAGAGTGTGCCGCCGGACGGCGTCCGGCTGCGCGGGCGCGGGCGCAGCCTCACCCTCGACGAGGAGGCAGCGCGGGCCAAGGCGGTGGCCTCACTGGCCGCCGCCGGGCTGGCACCGCCGACGCTGGGCGAGCTCGGTGCCTCCCTGTCGCTGTTGCCCGCCCGGGTGGCCGCCCTCCTGGAGGGGCCCGTCCGGGAAGGCGCGGTGGTGAAGGTGACGGAGGAGCTCTACTTCCACGCCGCGCCGCTGTCGGCGTTGCGCAGCCAACTGCTGGCGCACCTGGCCCAGCACAGGGAAATTTCCACGCAGGCCTTCAAGCAGCTGGTGGGGCAGAGTCGGAAATTTGTCATCCCACTCTCCGAGTACTTTGACAGAGAGAAGGTGACACTGAGGGTGGGAGAGCGGCGCGTGGCCCGGACGAGCCACCAGTGAGTCTCGCCCCAGGGACGGCTGCGCAGAGGCAAGCAAGCGTGCAACCGGACGCTTACGCCACGGCACGCAGCGGCTTCTACCCTGGCACTTAGTCGTGTACGCGCGCATCCGACGGTGTATGCGCGCGTACAAAGTACAAAACAGAGAATGGACGAGGGCTGGTGGACTCGCTATAGAAAGTGACGGGCGTGAAGTTCGCCGCGTTGGGCAGGTTCCCCCCCACCGGCCCAACCAGTGAGGCTTCGCGCTGTCTGAAGTCCCTAAGTGGCCCGGTGTCCTTCATGGGTGCCGGGCCGCTTTTTTTCCCCGCTTCCAGTTGGGTTTTCTCGCGAGTCACACACCAGGGCGAGGCCCTCGGCCACGCGGCCAAGCGCGGCCTGCAGCGGCTCGCCCTCCTCGAAGAAGAGGGGCTGCCCGTAATGGACGCACAACGTGTCGAAGGGCCGCATGAGAAGCCAGTGGTCCCACCGCCGGGCCGCGAAGCGCCCCCGGGCCGAGGCATAGCCGACGGGAATGAGGGGCACCCGGGCGGCGCGCGCCATCTCCACGCAGCCGCGCTTCACTTGCAACGGCGGTCCCCGCGGGCCGTCCACCGCTAGAAAGGCCGAGTCCCCGGCCTGTAGCCGCTGCACCATTTGGGACAGGGCGGCCCGGCCACCGTCTCCCGTCCCGCCGCGAATGACGCGCACCCCGTGCAGGCGGTTCCACAGGACGACGGGGGCGAGGTAGGCGTCGCGGGACACCATTAACCAGCGCCTGGCCGCGCCGTGGTGCATGCCCAAATAGGGCAGGTAGCGGTGCCAATTCACATACAGCGCCGGGCCGAGGTAGCTGGCGCCCGGGCCCTGCACCGAGACGCGCGACGTCCACTGCACAAGGCCCGTGCCCAGCCGCAACCCCAAAGCCAAGGGCCAGGCGGCCAGCGCCCAGAGGGCTGTGCCCGGTGTGCGGCCGCGGGCCTCGGGCGCCTCGGGCCCACGCGGGACGTCCTCGGGGCGCGTTGTCGGCAGCATGCTGGCGGCAGACGCTACGGGGCCACGGGCACCGCCCGCAAACGCGGGGGCGGCGTGTTAGCGGCCGAGGGCCTCGGCTGCTTCGCGACGGACGTCCGCGTCCTTGTCCTTGAGTCCCTCGAGGAGGACGGCCAGCACCAGGGTGTCGCCGCCCGAGAAACTCCCGAGGCTGGCCACCGCCGCTTGGCGCACGCGCGCCTGGGCGTGGTGGGCCGCCACCTTCAGCGCAGCAATGGCGCGTGCGTCCTGCAGCGCCCCAAGCGCCCAGGCGGCGGTGGCCGCCACACCAGCGTCCCTGTCCAACAGCGCGGCCTCCAACGGCGCGCGCAGGGAGGCGTCGGCGCGCTCGCCCAGCCCGAGGGCGGCGGCCTGGCGCTCCTCGGCCCGTGGCGAGGCCAGCGCCGCGCGCAGCACCGCGAGCGCCCGGGGGCCCTCGGAGCGCCCCAGCCAGGTGGCGGCCAGCCGGCGCACACAGGGCTGCGCCGCGCCCAGCCGGCTGGCCAGAAGCGGCACCGCCTCAGAGGCCGGGGCGCCGTCCCAGGGCGCGCGTGAAGCGGGGCCAGCCTCGTCCGGAGGGCCGCGGTTGAGGAAGCACCCGCACAAAAGCGCGTCCACCGCCAGCCGGCACACCTTCTCCTCGGCGTGCGCCAGCCCCTCCAACAGCGAGAGGAGCTCGGCTTGGCTGGGGCGAGTTTGGCAGCCCGTGTCGCCGCCCAGGTGCATGTGCCTCGGGGCTGCGCCGCCGAGGCGGGGCCACAGGGCGGCCAGGCACAAGAGGGCAAGCGCCCAGTGGAGCTGCGCACGGCGCATGGCAGCAAGCCCTCCGTTAGTCTCGCTGGCCAAGCGCGGCGGCGGCGGCCTTGCGCACCACGGCGTCCTTGCTTTGCATGGCTGAAATGAGGGCCTGCAGCGCACCGGCGTCGCGAATTTCCCCCAGGGCGGAGACTGCCGCCTCGCGCACGTCGGCGGAGCTGTCCTCCAACAGTCCCCTCAACGCCGCCACCACCGGGGCGGAGTGGGCCCCGTCCGGCAGCTCGCCGAGGGCGCCCGCGGCTGCAGCGCGCACGTCGCTGCTTCTGTCGTGGGTGGCCTCGAGGAGGGCCTGGGTGGCCTGGGGAGTCTCGAGGTCGGCCAACGCCCGGACGGCCTGCAGCCGTACCGCCTCGTCGTCGTCTTTGAGGGCGGCAGTGAGAAGCGGCACGGCGGAGGCGTCGTGGTACTCGCCCAGGGCGGCCACCGCGGCGGCGCGCACCTCCGGGGAGGCGTCCTTCACCAGGGCACCGAGGGCGCCGAGGGCCCGCTTGTCCTTGTGTGCGGCCAGGCCCTCCACCGCGGCCAGCCGGACGTGGACGTCACTGTCGGAGAGGGCCCCCACCAGGGGTTCCACACTGGCCGAGGACTCCTGCAGCTGCGCCAAGGCCTCGGCGGCCGCGCGCCGGACGTCGGGCTGGGCGTCCTTGAGGGCCCTGGCCAAGGCAGGAATGGCCCGCGCCTCCTGCAGCGTTCCCAGCGCCTGCACCGCGGCCGTGCGCACGCAGGCCTCGGCGTCCGTGGTGGCGACGGCCAGGGCCTCCAGGGCGCGCACCGCGCCGAGGTTTCCCAGGGACTCGGCGGCGGCCTCGCGCACTCCGGCGTCCGTGTCCTTGAGGGCCCTCACCAGGGCGTCCACGGTGGCCGGGTCCGCACTGGTGCCGCCGCGGCCGTGGACGGCTGCGTGGACGTGCACATTCACGTGGGCCCGGGCGAGCTCGACGTGCACCTGGGCCAGCGCCTTCCGCTGGGCCAGCAGGTTTATTTTTTGCAGCTTCATGTCTCGGGCGAGCTCGGCCGAGGAGAGAGGCGCCGGGGGCACTGGCGGGGCGGGCGGCACCGGTGGGGCTACAGGGGCGGGCGGCGTTGGCCCGAGTTGCGCGAGCTCGGCGTGCTTGGGCTGGGCGCGGCGACTGGGCGGCGCTGGCTTCGGCGAGCTGGCCGTCTCGGCCGAAAGCGGCGTCTCCGGGGTGTCCGGTGTCTCCGGCGTCTGGGGGGAGGCGCCACCGCTGCGCGTTGCTTGCCCCTCGCCCTCAAACCAGCCCACCGCCGGCGCGGCCCGCACCCCGGGCACGGCCACCACGGTGAGGAGGAGGACGAGGGCGAAGGCCAACAGGTGCCAGGGGCGGCGGGGCTCGAGTGGCACGGCACGCGTCTGAAGTAGCCGCTGCACCCGGGCCACCAAGAGGCTGGGGTGCTCGGCCATGCCGGCCAACGGGACGCTGCGCTCCTCGGCCCCCTCCAGCCAGCGGGCCACCGCCGCCAGTCCACGGGCAATGGGGAGGCCCGAGCCGTCGCGCACCGCGGCCCAGTCATCGCAGAGGTACTCGGCCACCTCCTGCAGGTTGCGGCGGACGAGGTGGTTGAGGGGCTGGAAAAAGAGGAGTTGCTCCAGCGTCGTGGTGAGTAACAGCCACAGCGGGTCGTGCCGCTGCAGGTGGGCCAACTCATGGGCCAACACGCTGCGCTGCTGGGCGGCGTCGAGCTCGCTGAGGACGGCGGCCGGGAGGCAAATTTCCCGGAGGCCGAGGGCCACCGGGCTGCGCAAGCCCTCGGCGGTGGTGAGGTGGACGGCTGTGGTGCGCCCGGCCTCGCCACACAGCCGCTCCAGCTGGCTCAACAGCTGGGGCTCGAGGACGGGGGTGCGTAGCCCGAGGCCATCGAGGACGCGGGCGCGCGCCACCGCCAGGCGCAACAGCAGCGCCGAGGCCACCGCCACCCAGGCCATGAAGAAGAGAGAGTGCACGCGCACCTCGGGCACCGCCACCGCGCCTTGGGCCTCCGGCGCCGCGCTGTCCTCCTGGACGTCCGCGAAAGGGGTGTGGCGTGCCGACGGCGCGAAGGCCGGGGCCTCCGGAAGGCGCCCGGCCGCCCTCGCCTCGGCGGCGGGAGCGGCCTCGGGGAGGAGGGGCCTCTCGGCGTCGCGGGTAAGGGCGGCCGCGGGGGCCGAGGCCTCGAGGGTGAGGCCAAAGGGGGCCAGCCCCATGCCCACCTGGAGGCTGGCGGTGAGGAGGCCGCCCAGCAGGGCGCCCCGCCACAAAAAGTCCCGCAGCCGCAGCGAGCGCAGCAGCGCAAAGCGCTGCGCGGCCCAGACGCCTGCAATGAGGAGGCTGGAGTGCAGGGCATAGGTGAGTAGCCAGGCGGCGCCCAAGGCGGACAGCGTCTCGCCCCAGCGCAACACGTCAGCGGTCGTCATGGCGCTTCTCCAGGGCAGCTTCGGCGCGCTCAATGAGGTCGCGCACACGGGTTAAGTCTCCGGGACTGACGGAGCGCTCGTCGAGGAGGTGGCTCATGAGGGCAGCGACGTCGCCTCCGAAGAGAGTCTCGGTGAGGCCATTCACCATGGAAGCCCGCACCGCCTTCTCCGAGACGCGCGCGCGGTAAACGTATTGCCGGGCCCGGCTGGTGTGGGCGACGACGCGTCGCTTCTCCAGGCGGCTCAACAGGGTGGCGACGGTGGTGGGGGCCAGCTCGCGCTCCGGGCGCAGGGCCTCCACCACCTCCGCCACGGTGGCCTCGCCGCGCGTCCACAGCACGCGCAACAGGGCCAGTTGCAGCTCGGTGAGTTGGGTGCTGTCCGTCATGTGAGGCCTTCCAAGCAGGGGAGTGGCTTCTCAGACACGTGTAATACTACGAATGTAGACGTGTCAAGCAAGCCCCCAAAGGAGACGGCGTTGGGGGAGAGGGGCTACTGGCCGAAGAGGTGTCCGGCCGGGCCAAGCCAGCGAGACACCAAGCCCGGGGCCACGCCCAACAGCACCACCGCGGCGGCGGTGACGGCCAGGGCGAGCTCGGTGCCCCACTGCCGAGGGGCGAGGGTGGCCTGCTCCGGGGGCGGGCGCATAAACATGTACACCACCACCCGCAGGTAATAGTACGCGCCCACCGCGCTGGTGAGGACGCCCACCACCACCAGCAGCAGCAGCCCCGAGTCCACGGCGCTTCGGAAGAGAAGCAATTTCCCCATGAAGCCGGCCAAGGGCGGAATGCCGCCCAAGGACAGCATGAAGGCGGCCATGGCCGCTGCCCAGCCGGGCCGCCGTTGGGCCAGCCCGCTGAAGCGGTCCACGTCCCAGCCGAAGCCTCGCGTCTCGTCCTCGCGGCGCTCCAAGGCCCCCACCACCCCGAAGGCCCCCACCGCCGTCACCGTATAGGCCAACAGGTAAAAGAGAATGCCACGCAGGGCGTCGGCTTGGTCGGCGCGGGCGCCAGCGGCCAGCACGGTTACCCCGGGCAGCCCTAGGCGCGCCTGGGGGACGAAGAGGGCCGTCACGCCCACCAAAAGGTAACCGGCGTGGGAAATGGAGGAGTAGGCCAGCATCCGCTTCACGTTGCGCTGCGGAAGCGCGAGCAGGTTGCCCACCACCATGGTGAGAATGGCCAGCGTGGAGAAAAGCAGCACCGGCACCGCCGGCTCGACGTGCCGTCCCACCGCCAGGAAGACGCGCACCAAGGCGGCGAAGGCGGCCGCCTTTACCCCCACACTCATCAGCGTCGTCACCGGGGTGGGCGCGCCCTCGTACACGTCCGGGGCCCACATGTGGAAGGGCACCGCCGCCACTTTGAAGGCCAGCCCAGCTGCCAGAAGCGCCATGGCGCAGTACACCAACAGCCGCCGGTCCGAGCCGGGGCTGGAGAAAATTCGCCCCAGCTCCAGCCCCAGCCCTTGCAGGTTGGTGGTGCCAGCGGCGCTGTACATGAGCGCGGCGCCGTAGAGAAACAGGGCCGAGGAGAAGGCGCCGAGGATGAAGTACTTGAAGCCGGCCTCGGTGGGGCGAGGCCCGCGCCGCAGGTAGGCCGCCAGCGCGTAGGTGGAGATGCTCATCACCTCCAGGCTGACGAAGAGCATGATGAGCTCGTTCGACAGGGCGAGCAGGCTCATGCCCGCCGTGGCGAAAAGGAGCAGCGCGTAGAATTCGCCGCGCTCCGCCTGCCGGCTCCGCAGAAAGCCGTCCGCCAGGAGCGCCGTCAGCCCGAGCCCCAGGCACACCACCGCGGTGACGAAGCTGCTGAAGGGGTCGAGCACCGCGAAGCCGAGAAACACCGCTCGGCCTGGCTCGAAGGCCAACCGGAGGGCCAACAGGCCCGCGCCGACGCTGGCCAGCACGGTGAAGACGGCCTGGTAGGTGCGGACGCCCTCGCCTTCACGTGCGGTGGCCTTGAGAAACACCTCGCTCAACAGCAGCACCATCCCGGCCAGGGACAGCACCACGGCCGGCCAGAGGGGCTGAAAGTCGGCGGCGGTGAGGGTGGGCAGGGGGGGCATGGCGCGCGGGGTGGGGCGTCGTCTGTCGAAAGGGGGGAGGGGTTAGCGCTGGACGGCCACCGCGGGCAGCGGCGGAGCGGGCGGGGTTTCGGATGGCGCCTCGATGGGGGGCACCAGGACGCGGATGTCCGCCTCCCGCACCCGGGAGAAGTCGGGGGTGCCGAGCTGCGCCCGGGCGACGAAGCGCTCGGTGGCCGGGGCAATGCGGTCGAGCAAGGGCTGCGGCTGGAGCCCCATCCACAGCACCACCACCATGAAGGCGCAGGCCGTCAGGCCTTCGCGAAAGTCGAGGTCCACCAGTCCGGCGTTTTCCGGCCGGTCGATGGGGCCGAAGAAGACGCGTTGCACCATCCACAGCATGTAACTGGCGCCGAGAATGACGGTGGTGGTGGCCAGCACCGGGTAGCCGAGCCACAGCGTGGAGGCCTTGAAGGCCCCCAGCAGCACCAGGAATTCGCCGACGAAGCCGTTGGTGCCGGGGACGGCGATGCTGGAGAAGGTCACCACCAGAAAGGCGGCGGCGAAGAAGGGCATCACCTTGGCCACGCCGCCATAGTCGCCGATGCGCCGGGTGTGGCGGCGCTCGTACAGGTAGCCGAAGAGGCAAAACAGCGCGCCGGTGGACACCCCGTGGTTGAGCATCTGGTAGGCGCTGCCACTGGCCGCCTCGGCGGTGAAGGCGAAAATTCCCAGCATGCAAATGCCGAGGTGGCTGATGGAGCTGTAGGCAATGAGCTTCTTCACGTCCTGCTGGGCCAGGCACATGAGGGCGCCGTAGACGATGCCCACCACCGACAGCGCGACGAAGAGCGGCCGGAATTGGTAGGCCGCCACCGGGAAGAGGGGAATGGCGAAACGCCAGAAGCCGTACGTCCCCATTTTCAGCATGACGCCGGCCAGGATGATGGAGCCGGCCACCGGCGCCTCGACGTGTGCCTCGGGCAGCCAGGTGTGCAACGGGAACATCGGCACTTTGATGGCGAAGGCCAGGGCGAAGGCCAAAAACATGAGCGGCCCCCACACCTTCAGCACCACCGCCAAGGGAGACAGCTCGGCGCAACCCACCCCTTGGACGCACGCCGCCAGCTGGCGGTTGGCAGACAGCAGCGAGTTGTAAATGGTGCCGTAGTCAAAGCTGCGCGCCCCGGCCGGCTGGCCGATGAAGTAGACGGCCAGAATGGCCACCAACATGACGAGCGAGCCGAACAGCGTGTAGAGGAAAAACTTCACCGCGGCTTCGCGCCGCCGCTCCGAGCCCCACACGCCAATCAGCAGGTACATCGGGATGAGCATCGCTTCGAAGAAGACGTAGAAGAGGATGAGGTCGAGCGAAACCAGCGTCCCCAGCATCGCCGCCTGGATGAGCAACAGCGCGACGTGGAACTCCTTCACCCGCTGGTGGATGAATTTCCAGGACGACAGCACCACCACCGGCCCGAGAAAGCCGGTGAGCAGCACCAGCGAGACGCTCAGCCCGTCGACGCCGAGGTGGTAGCTGATGCCGAACTCCGAGCTCCAGGCCCGGCGCACCTCGAGCTGGAACTCGGCGCCCTTGGCGTCAAAGAGGACATAGGCCAGCGCTGCCAGGCCCAGGTCGACCAACATGACGAAAAGCGTCCAGGCCCGCACCTGCCCGTCTTCCTCGCGGGGCAGAAACAACAGCACCAGCGCGCCGAGCAGCGGGGCGAAGACAAGCAGCGTCAGGAGGTAGGGCTGGAGGTGGGCCGCGTTCATTTGAGCAGCACCTCGAACAGCGCATACCCCACCCCGGCAAGCAGGCCCACCGCCATGAAGGCGGCGTACGTCTGCACGTCCCCCGTCTGGATGTAGCGCAACAGCGAGCCCACCTTCGACGTCACCCAGGCCGTCCCGCCCACCAGCACCGTGTCGATGAGCCCTTCATCCACCACCCGGAAGAGCCCGATGCTCAAGTACTTCACCGGGCGGATGAAGAGGCCGTCGTACAGCTCGTCCACGTAAAACTTGTGCACGGTGAAGGAGCGCACCGCCGCGAAGACGGCCGGCGCCGGCTGCCCGAGGTGCGCCGGGAAGAAGCGCTTGTACAAGTAGTAGGCCGCGCCGCCGCCTGCCCAGGCCAACAAAAGGGCGAAGGCAAACCCGGGCAACGGACTCGACTCCGGCTCCGGCAGGAAGGTGTGCACCTCCGAGGCCAGCGAGTCGGAGAGGGCAAACACCGGCCGCAGAAACACCTGCATCAACGTCTGCCCCGGTGGCCCGTGGGCAAACCACTGCGCCCCCCAGGGCAAGCCGTGCGACACCAAGAAAATGGAGAGGGCGGCCAGGACCACCAGCGGCGCCACCATCACCCAGCCGCTCTCGTGGGCGTGCGGCACCCGGGCATCCGGCGCGCGCTTCCCGGTGAAGGCCAAGAGGTACACCCGCGTCATGTAGAAGGCAGTGCACAGCGCCCCCAGCGAGCCCAGGGCGTAAGCCGTGGGGCCCACCCACCCGTAGCCGGTCAGACGAGCGTGCTCGGCGGCGTGGAGGATGTCGTCCTTGCTGAAGAAGCCGCTCAACGGAACGATGCCGGTGATGGCCAAGGTGGCGATGCCGAAGCAGGCGGCCGTCCAAGGCATCTCTTTGCGCAGGCCGCCCAGCTTTTTGACGTCCAGCTCGCCGTCGTTGCCGTGCATGACGCTGCCGGCGCTGAGAAACAGACAGCCCTTGAAACAGGCGTGGGTGACGAGGTGCAGAATGGCCGCCCAGAAGACGCCCACCCCCACCCCGAGGAACATGTAGCCGAGCTGGCTGATGGTTGAGTAGGCCAGCACCTTCTTCAAGTCATCCTGGGCAAAGGCGATGAGGGCCGCGTACAGCGCGGTGAGCGCGCCCACCATGGCCACCACGGCCATGGCCGCCGGGGAGAAAACGAGCAGCGGGGCCATCCGGCACAACAGGTACACGCCGGCCGTCACCATGGTGGCGGCGTGGATGAGGGCCGAGACCGGCGTCGGGCCGGCCATGGCGTCCGGGAGCCAGACGTAGAGCGGCAGCTGGGCGCTCTTGCCGGCGCAGCCCAAGAGGAAGAGCAGGAAAATGACGGTGAAGGTGTGGCCGTAGGTGTAGCCGGCCAGCGGCCCCGAGGGGATGGCATTGCCGAGGATGCCCTTGCTGCCGGTGGCGACGTTGGCCGGGACGTACCGGGCGAACTCCTCCAGCACTTGAAAGTTGAGGGGCCCCGGGTCGCTGGTGGCGGCGTGCGTCCACACCGCCCGGCGCTGGGAGAAGAAGATGGCCGGCGTCTCGTTGCCGGGGGCCTTGGCGTAGGCCGTCACGGTGAGGACGAGCAACATCATCGCCAGGATGAAGGCGCAGTCGCCCACCCGGTTGGCGATGAAGGCCTTGCGGCCGGCCCAGGCATTGGCCGCGTCCGTGTACCAAAAGCCGATGAGCAAATAGCTGCACAGCCCGACGCCTTCCCAGCCGACGAAGAGCAGCACCAGGTTGTCGGCCAGCACCAGCGTCGACATGGCCGCGATGAAGAGGTTGAGGTAGGCGAAGAAGCGCCAGTAGCCCTCGTCGTGCTCCATGTAGCTGGTGCTGTAGAGGTGGATGAGGAAGCCCACCCCAGTCACCACCAACAGCATGGTGGCCGACAGGTGGTCGACCCACAGCCCGAAGTGCGTGCTGAAGCTTCCCGCGGAAAACCACACCCCATAGTCCCCGCTGAGCGCGAAGCGCATGGCCGTGCCGTTGGCCGCCGGGGCCACCATGACTTGCGGGTCACACACCGCCTGGAAGGCGAAGACGGAGAGGGCCAGGCTTGCCAGCACCGAGGCGCAGCCGACCAGGTTGACGTAGGTGCGGCCCAACGCCCGTCCAAACACTCCGCACACCAGCGCGCCCAGGGCCGGAAAGGCGATGATGAGCCACAGCGACGCGGAAAGCGCCTGTGGGTTGGCCCAGGCCGAGGTAAAGAATTCGCTGAAGCCGCCGCTTTGCATGGTCGGTCGCTGGGCCTAGTACTTCATCGTCCGGATGTCTTCTACGTTGACGGTGCCTCGGTTGCGGAAGACGGCGATGACGATGGCCAGCCCGACCGCCGCCTCGGCGGCGGCCACGGCGATGACGAAGAGCGCCGCCAGATGGCCCGAGCTGTCCATGCGCTCTCGGGCGGCCGCCAGGAAGGTGAGGTTGGCGGCATTGAGCATCAGCTCGATGCTCATGAAGACCACCAGCGCGTTGCGCCGGACGAGCACGCCCAGCATGCCGATGCAGAACAGCGTCGCCGCCAGGAGCAGGTAGTACTGGGTGTCGACCGGGCTGAATTCCATTGGCGTGGGAAGGCTCCGTGACGCTTGGGGGCCCGTTTACCAGGAGCCCCCTTCCGGGTTTGCGTGTGCAGCTAGATGCGGGGTTTGGCCACCACCACGGCGCCGACCATGGCCACCAACAGCAGCAGCGAGACGGCCTCGAAGGGCAGTAGCCAGCGGGTGTAGAGCAGCCCGCCCACCTGCTCCAGCGTCCCGAAGCGAGCGAGGCTCTCGCGGGGGTGCCCACCGCCAACCCGCTCGTGCCAGTGGGTGATGGCCATGAAGAGCCCCGCCAGCACCGCCACGGCGCTGAGCCCCCCCACCAGCTGGTGGAAGGCTGGACGCGGCGTCGGCTCCCCGAGGTGGGTGAGCGACAGCAGCATGATGACGAAGAGGAAGAGCACCATGATGGCGCCGGCGTAGACCAGCACCTGGAGCACGGCGATGGTGTGCGCCAGAAGCTGGGCGTAGATGGCCGCCAAGAAAAGGAAGGTGGCCACCAGCGCCATGGCCGAGTTCATGGGGTTGCGCGCGGCAATCACCAGGACGGCGGAGAACACCGTGGCGAAGGCGAGGAGAAAAAACACCAGCTGCTGAGGGCTGAGGTTCACGCGGCGAAGACCCCGTAGTGCCCCCAGGGACGGTCACCGAAGGGACAGCGGTGCCCAGAAATATGGGCCTGAAATTCCTCGCGGAAGCGGGCCACGAAGCTGTGGATGGGCAGGGCCACCGAGTCTCCCAGCGCGCAGATGGTGTTGCCCAGGCCGATGGGCGGGTAGGGGGCGATGCTGTGCGCCACATGCAGCAGGATGTCCAGGTCTTCCGGCTCGCCGCGGCCCTCCTCCAATTTCCGGAGTAGCCGGCTCGCCCACGGCGCCCCCTCTCGGCAGGGTGTGCACTGACCGCAGGACTCCTCCGCGTAAAAGCGGATGACCCGCCACAGCGAGCGCACCATGCAGGTGGCGTCGTCCATGACGATGACGCCGCCGGAGCCGGCCATGTTGTCGACTTTCTTCAGCGCTTCGAATTCCAGCGCCACGTCCAGCTCGCTGGCCGACAGCACCGGAGCGCTCGAGCCGCCCGGAATGACGGCTTTCACCGTGCGGCCGGCGGGCATGCCTTGCCCGTAGCGCTCATCTTCAATGAGCTGCCGGACGGTGGTGCGCATGGAGATTTCGAAAACCCCCGGCCGCTTCACGCTGCCCGACAGGCAGATGAGCTTGGTGCCCCCGGACTTCTCGGTCCCCAGCTTGGCGTACCACTCCCCGCCGTGCTCGAGGATGGCCGGCACCGAGGCCAGGGTCTCCACGTTGTTCACCACGGTGGGACAGCCGAAGAGGCCGACCACCGCTGGGAAGGGGGGCTTGAGCCGGGGCCAGCCCTTCTTGCCCTCCAGCGACTCGAGCATCCCCGTTTCCTCGCCGCAGATGTAGGCGCCCGCCCCGCGCACCACGTAGACGTCCAGGGCAAAGGGCTTCCCCAACACGGTGGGGCCGAAAATGCCCGCCCGGTAGGCCTCGTCGATGGCCCGCTGCAGGCGCTCTGCTTGGAATTTGAATTCCCCCCGCGCGTAGACGTACGCGGTGTGCACCCCCAGGGCGAAGGCGGCGATGCCCACGCCCTCGAGCAGCATGTGCGGGTCATTCTCCAGAATGTAGCGGTCCTTGAAGGTGCCGGGCTCGGACTCGTCGGCATTCACCGCCAGGTATTTGGGCTTGGGGCTGTCCTTGGGGACGAAGCTCCACTTCATTCCGGTGGGAAAGCCCGCCCCCCCTCGGCCCCGGAGGTTGCTCTTCTTCACCTCGTCGGTGACGGCCTGGGGACTCATTCCCAGCGCCTTCTCCAGGGAGGCATAGCCGCCGCTGCTCCGGTAGGACTCCAGCGTCCAGGAGTCGGGCTTGCCCCAGTTCCGGGTGATGACTTTCTCCGCCGCCGGCAGCATCAGCCTTCCTTCCCCTACAGGTGCAGCTACGTCAGCTTGTCGAAGAGGGCGTCGACGCGCCCGCGGGTGAGTCTCTCGTGGTGGACCTCGTCGATTTGGAGACAGGGGGCCGTGCCGCAGGAGGCCAGGCACTCCGTTTCCCGTAGCGTAAAGCGGTCATTGGACGTCCCGGCCTTCAGCCCCAGCTTCGCCTCCAGGTAGGCGAGCAGCTCCTCCGCCCCCCACAGGGAGCAGGAAAGGTTGGTGCACACGTCCACCACATGCTTCCCCGGCTTCTGGGTGTGAAACATGACGTAAAAGGTGGCGACCTCATAGGCGCGCTCCGGCGCCACCTGGAGGGCCTTCGCCACCATCCGCATGCCGTCCGGGGACAGCCACCCCTTCAAGTCCTGAAGTAGACGCAAGGCCGGCAGCATCGCGGCGCTTTTGCGGTCCGCCGGGTAGTGCGCGAGAATCTCCGACAGCTTCGCGTCGAAGACGCGCTGCTCCTCGGCCGAGAAGAAGGGCGACCCCATCGGGCCGGCTTCGTAGGGGCTTTCGAGGGTCCCTGTCAACGGATGGAATTTGCTCATGGACGAGGACGACAAGCGCGGAGACGCACGGGTCCCATTCGTCCTGCGGGTGCACTTCCAGGACCGAGCAGCTGCGCTGAACGCCACCGAGAACCTGTCGCGCGGGGGACTCTTCATCCAGACCAGCGAGGCCCTCCGCCCCGGTGAATTGGTGTCTCTGGCCGTCTCCTTTCCCGGGCTGCTGGAGCCGGTGGCGCTCTCCGGCGAGGTGGTGTGGGTTCGCCTTCCCCGGCCGGAGGCGGTGGGAGGCCTCGGCATTCGGGTGGCCGACCGGGCAGCGCGCAAGCGCCTCGAGGCGATGCTCGGCGAGGGCCTTCCCCAGCGGACGCTTCCGGTCGCGTCGGGCTACCGGGTGCTGCTGGTCGAGGACAACCCCCACGTGGTCGAGATGTACAGTTACGTCCTGAAGAAGCTCGCGGCCGAGGAGCTGGGCGGCCGCGTGCCGATGGAAGTCCACTTCGCCAAGGATGGACACGGGGCACTTGTCCAGCTAGAGGGTCGGCCCTTTCATCTCGTCGTCACCGACCTCTACATGCCTGTACTGGACGGCTTCCAGTTGGTGCAGCGAATGAAAGCGGACCCGCGCTTGAGAGCCGTTCCCGTGGTAGCGATTAGCGGAGGTGGGACGGAGGCGCAGGAGCGCGCCACCGACCTTGGAGTCGATGTCTACCTTGGGAAACCGGTGAAGTTCATCCAGGTCCTGGAAACGGTGAAGCGGTTGCTGAGGATCAGCTAGCATTGGGGGAAACGAACGCCATGAACATCCAGAGGGCGGCCATCACCCGCGACACGGTGAGCGGCGAGGCGCTGTTCATCCTGAAGAACCTTCGGGAGAACGGGCGACTCGGCCGCTCGAACAAGCTCGCCGACGTCAAGACGGCCCTCGAGCCAGCGGTCTCACTCGAGTTCGACGCGTACTTTTTCTTCCTGCGGAAGTTCCACTACATCGCCATGGACCGCGAAGCGCAGCTGCGCCTCACCGACACGGGCGAGCGGGTGGTGGAAGGCAACGAGCTCGACCGCTTTAGCGGCGAGGTGGGGGAATTCTTTTCCGAGCAGCTCGCCCCTGCGGACGAGCCACTCGTCAGCTCCTACCCCGTCGAGGTGGAGACCTCCGTCCCCGCCTTGGAACACGTCACCGTGGAGACCGCAGTGGCCCAGCCGCCCGCCGCACCGCCGCCCTCGAATACACCCCTGCCGCGCGCGCCGCCCCGCCGCACCACCACCGCCGTGGACGGCATCGCCGCGGTGGACGGCCGTCCCGCCCCTCTGGGCAAAGCCGAAGGGGACCTGCGGTACACCAAGTTCGACGCCATCGGCTCGGGGCCGCTCGGCACCGTCTACAAGGGACGCCAAAACAGCCTCGGCACCGAGGTCTCCATCAAGGAGCTGAAGGACATTTTTGGCTACTTCTCCTTCCTTCAGCGCTCTGACGTGGTGAAACGGCTGAAGGCCGAGCTGTGCGCCCAGGCCCAGGTCCGCCATCCGGGCGTGGTGTCCATCCTCGACCAAAACACCGACGTCGGCCGGCCTTATGTGGTGATGGAGCTCATGCGTGGAAATTTGCGCGAGCGGCTGGACCAGACCGGCGGCAAAGGCCTGCCCGTCCCCTTGGCCGTGCGCACCTTCCTGCAGCTGTCCTATGCGCTGCGCGCGGCGCACGCCCAGGGGCTGACCCACCAAAACATCAAGCCGGAAAACGTCCTCTTCGACGCCTATGGCAACGCCAAAATTGGCGACTTCGGGCTGAGCCGCGTCATCGAGATTGACTCGGGCAAGGGCATGCCCCAGGTGTACGTCGGCACCGGCTCGCTCAGCTACCTGGCCCCGGAGCTCATCGTGAAGGCCAAGGACGCGGGCGGCGCGGCGGACGTCTACGGCGTCGGCATTCTCCTGTACGAGATGCTGACGGGCGCCATTCCCGGCCGTCGCTCGCCGTTGCCCTCGGAGGTGCGCACCGACGCCCCGAGCAAGCTCGACCTCATCTTCGACAAGATGACCCATGACAGACGCGAGGCCCGCTACCCGGACTTCGACGCCATGCTCGAGGAATTCTACGGGGCCTTCAGCGAGGGCGAGTACTTGGGGCGTGGAGACCTCGTCCTGTCCTCGGAACCCATTCGCTAAAAGCCGCCGCCTCGCGAGGAGGCACCGTCCGGACGCCTGTCGCGCTCCCTGGCGTCAGGAGGTAGCGGACAGCGCGCCGATGCCACGGACGACGGGTCAGGCGACGGCACTGCTAAATTCACCGGTCCCCGAGACTGTCGCCAAGCCTAGTGGCAGAACCGGCCGCCACCAGGGCGTCGGCGCTCCAGAGCACACGCCCGCCGCCAACGCTCCCGACAACGGGCAAGCGAAAGCCCTCGACATGTCCACGCTTGACTCCTCGCGTTTGGGAGCGCCCCGCGACTTCCTAGGTGGGCCGCCGGCTGCCATCCTGACGAGGGGCCTGGGCTTCCTATTCCAGGCTCCATGCTTTTTCGCCCCGTGCCTCGCGTTGGAGTTCCCCCCAAGGTGCATCCGCTCGACGCTGACGTCCAGAGGGGACAGGTTCGCTTCGCCCGGGGCGACTTCTTCGCTGCCCATGAAGCCTGGGAGGCCGGCTGGCGCACCAGCCAGGGTGCGGAGCGCGAGTTGCTCCAGGCCCTGGCCCAACTGGCCGCTGCCTTCCACCACTGGCAGCGCGGAAAGTCGGTGGGCGCGGCCACCCTCTTCGGACGGGCACGGGGACACCTCGGCGCCCTGCCCAGCACGCTGCTCGGCGTGGACGTGTCCGAGCTCGAGCTCCAGTTGAGCAGCTGGGAGGAGGCCGCTGCCCGCGGTGAGAAGCCTCCGGCCGCGCCGCGCCTCCGGGCGGCGAGGGCCGAAGGGCCAGCCCACGCGAATGGTGAGTGGTTACCGTGCCCCTACTGCGGCGAACGAGTGCGCGTGCAGGTGGAGCCCTTCGGCGCAGCTGCGGAGAGCTACATCGAGGACTGCCCAGTGTGCTGCCGGCCCTGGAGTGTGCACGTCACTCGCCACGGGAACGGCGTCGCGGTGCGTTTGGGCCGCGAGGACGACTGAGGGCCAGAAAAAGGAGAGCGAGCAGGCCTGAGCCCAGGCTGGTGCCAGGGGCGCTGCTACACCCCCCTTGCACACCGGTGCCCACCGCGGCAGGGCCAGAGTTGCCACCGCCGGGGCCATTGCCTCCGCCGCCCGTGGGGCTGCCGCCGTTGGAGCCGCCGTCCGCGGTGCCACCGTCCGGCGGCCCGGCGTCCGGGGGCGTCGCCGCCGTGGCGGAGGCAACCACAAAAAGGGTGATGCTGTTGGCCGGGAAGGTGGTGCTGAGGCCCGAGGCGCTCACCGGGACGTCTGCCTGGCGCACCACCGCGGTGAGGTTGGCAGGGCTGTACTGCCATACCTGGGCTGTGCCCGAGGGCGCGAAGCCAGCCAGCGTCACCGAGCTGGCGAGGTCGCCGCCCGTCTTATTCAACACCACCAGCGTCAGCGCCCCGTCCTCGGTGCGTTGAGCGCCATAAATGGCCAGTGTGCCCTGTCCGGAGTTGCTGGCGCCGCCACTGGTGGAGCTCACCCAGGTGTCCCCGTAGCTGCTGCCCTGGCCGTCGTAGTTTCGGTATATGCGAAAGGCGTAAGCCACCGCGTCGGTGCTTGCCGGAGGTCCCCACATGGTGGCCAGGTCGAGCCCCTCGCGGCCAAAAATGCCGAGCACGTCGGCCTCGGCCAGCGCCCCGTTCATGGTTTGCGTCGCACCCCAGTTGTACTCGCTGATGGCCAGCCGGGTGCCGGGGTAGTGGGCGGCAATGAGTTGTTTGAAGTAGGGGATGAGCTGGATGGGTGGGTTGTACTGCCCAATCCAGCTCTGGTCCGAGTACGTCGGGTCCCACAAGGAGCGGGTGGACTCGAGCCGCTGCGCTTGCAGCGCCGCGCTGCCAGCGGCCGTGGTGTTGGCCATTGCCTCATTCAGGTTGGTGGAGGGGTAGTAGTGCTCGTCCAAGTAGTCGAGCAGCCTCTGGCCGCCGCTCGCCTCGGCGGCAGCCATCGCGTCCAGGTACCCGGCGGCGTACTGGTACACCGGGTAGCCGAAGTCGACCGGGCCGAGCGTGAGGGCGGTCGGGTCGGCGGCCTTGATGGCCGTTGCGAATTGGATGCCGAGCTCGGTGAGTCCTCCGTCTCCGGCGTAGGGTGGATTGACCGGGACGATGTCTCGGTGGGTGTTGCTCCAGCCGCTCGGCTCGTTGTCCAAGTTGTAGAAGAGGACGCCGCCGTCTGCCGCACTGCCGTAGCGGCCCACCAGGTACTGCACCCACTCGGTGGCCAGTGCCGTCGAGTTGGGGGTGTTGATGCGGTTGATTTGCTCCTGGCTGAGCAGAATGGGGCTGCCTCCGTCCGTCAGCACGCCGTTGCCACACTGGTACCCGTTGGGCTGGACGTAGGGGTTGAAGGACTGCTGGTCGGGGAACTGGGTGCTCGGGTAGCTGCAGTCGTTCCCGGGGCCGATGCTGTTGATGTAGGGCACCAGCGGAATGGTGAGCAGCGTTCGCCCGAACGAATTGGTCGCCAGCTGGATGACGGCGTCAGCCGTGGCATTGGCCACCGGGGCCGTCTCACCGCTTCCGGCCATGAAGTACCAGTCGAAGCCGGAGTTGCTGGCGTCCACGCGCCAGTTGTACCGGCTGGCAGCGTCTCCTCCCATGCGGGTCACGGGCACTCGGACTTCGGCGTGGAAGGCGGCATCCGCGGTGGTGACGCTGTAGCTATTCATCCCGTAAATGTCCGGGCTGATGGGGTGCCGGCCCGCGGAGACGTCCACGGCCAGCGGGGGGCCAGCATCCACCTGGCTCAGCAAGGAGAGGGTGAGAAGAAGAGGCGCGGTCAGCATTAAGCCTCTCTGCACAGCAGGAACCGTACCTTCACGGACTTGCGGGCAACTGGGGCGGCCGGACGCCTTCCAGCGGGTCCGGACCCCACACAGTGAGGGGAGGAGAGTCCCCACCCAGGGAGTGGGAGCACCCCCCCAGCTTCACTCCATCCACCTCTTGACCTCGTCCTGAAAGCGGCCGGCATCCCGGGTGGCGCCCTCTTGCAGGCGAGAGGCTTGCCAGGGGTTGTGGCCCGACGGCGTTTGCCTCATTCAGTCGTTCGGCCGACGCCGCGCTGGCGGCCTTGGAGGCTGGACGCGCGAGGCGTCCCGAGGGCAATCGCCGGAGCTCACCAAGCGTATAAAAGGCCAATGCCGTTGGAGGTCTTCATGCGCCGCCTGGCCCCCCTCTTCGCGCTCCTCGCGCTTTGCCCCGCCGTGGCGCGGGCCTCGGACGACTGCGTCATCGACGTGCAGCCCGGCGACGTGGTGGCCCGAGGCAAGGACGCCGTGGTGGAAGCCGGCAAGCACGTGAACGACGCGGTGGCCATCGACGGCAACGTCATCATCCACCGTGGTGCCCACGTGAAAAGCGCAGTTGCCGTCAACGGCTCGGTCACCATCGAGTCCGGTGCCAAGGTGACGGGCAGCGCCATCTCCTTTGGCGGCAAGGTGAATGTCGCACCGGACGCCAAGGTGGAAGGCAGCCGGCTCGTCCTCGGCGACGGCATCAAAGTCCGCGGCGAGAATGGCACGGACTTTTCGCTCAACCTGTCCATCGGCGGCGAACAGTTGGGACAACTGCTGGCTGGCAAAATCACGGGGGCCGCCCGCAACTGCCGCATCGTCACCAGCCGCGCGGACGGTGGGACCCCCTAGCCCGGCACCCAGGGCCCTCAGCCGGCCTTCTTGTTCATCGACAACGGCACCCGGAAGAGTTCCAGCACCTGGGCCACTTCCACCGGCTTGGCGATGCAGGCCACCGCCCCGGCCTTCAGAGACTGCTCCACCGTCTCCGGGCTGTGCCGCCCGGTCATGGTGATGAGCCGTACTCCCTCGAGGGCTTTCCGCGCCTTAATTCGCCGGCAGACCTCGAAGCCGTCCACCTCGGGCATATTCAAGTCGATGAGCAGGCCGTGAGGTTTGATGTCGGCAACCAGCAGGAGCGCCTCGACCCCCGAGGTGGTGGTGGTGAGTTCCACCTGGTTGGCGTGCGCTTTGAAAGCCCGCTTCATCGCGTCGAGGACGGGCTTCTCGTCGTCCACCACCAAGAGACGGACGGCCGAGCTCCCGAGCTCCTCCGGCACCGGCATTTCGTGGGCGATGAGAAAGGAGCGCAAGTCCCCGGCGCGCACCCGGCGGTGTCCGCCCGGAGTGCGGAAAGCCACCAGAATGCCGCGGTCAATCCACTTGCTCACCGTGGACGGGTCGACTTGCAGCAGACGGCTGATGTCGTGGGTGGTGTAAAGGGTGTCCGTCATGGAGTAACCGTCCTGGCACGAGCGCGGAAATTCATCTTTGCCCCGAACCGCCGGAGCAGGAAAGGTGAATTTCCCGCTTTTCGCGTCTTGCCGCGGCCGGGGACAATAGGCCCCTCGAGGGCGCAGCCGGTGGGGTTTAAGCCTGCTGCCCAAGCGCGCGGCGGATGGCCACCACGTCGGCCAGCACGGCTTGGAATAGCTCGGGCGTTAGTGAGCACGGCCCGTCGCAGGGCGCGCTGTCCGGCGTCTCATGCACTTCGGCGAAGAGGGCATCCACCCCGGCGGCCACTGCCGCCCGGGCCAGCACCGGCACGAGCGAGCGCTCGCCTCCAGAGGCGGTGCCCTGGGCGGAGGGCAGCTGCACCGAGTGCGTGGCGTCGAAACACACCGTGAGGCCGGCCGCACGCATTTGCGCCAGCCCGCGCATGTCCACCACCAGGTTGTGGTAGCCGAAGCTGGCCCCCCGCTCGGTGACCAGCACGTTGGGGTTGCCGGCGTCGGTGGCTTTTCGCGCCGCCTGCACCATGTCCAGGGGCGCCACGAATTGTCCCTTCTTGAGGTTGACGCCGCGTCCGCTTCGGGCCACGGCCACCACCAAGTCCGTCTGGCGGCAGAGAAAGGCCGGCACCTGCAGCACGTCTACGACTTCGGCCACTGAGGCAACCTGGGCGGTTTCGTGCACGTCGGTCAGCACCGGCACGCCCACCTCGCGCTTCACCCGGGCCAGCACGCGCAACCCTTCCGTCAGACCGGGACCGCGAAAGGCGTTGCCGCTCGTACGGTTGGCCTTGTCGAAGCTGCACTTGAAGATGAAGGGCAACCCGTGGGCCGAGGTGAGGTCCGCCAAGAGCCGGGCATGGCGCAGGGCGTGCTCGGCGGACTCGATGACGTCCGGGCCGGCGATGACGAGCAGCGGCTGCCCGGCTCCCACCGGGTGGCCACCCAGTCGAATCATCGCTTCGCCCCGTCGCGTTGCTCCACGGCAGCCCGGATGAAGCCGGAGAAGAGAGGGTGCGGGGCGAAGGGCTTGCTCTTGAATTCCGGGTGAAACTGACAGCCCACGAAATAGGGGTGGTCCGCCAGCTCCACCATTTCCACCAGGTTGAGCTCGGGGTTGTGGCCGCTCACCACCAGGCCCGCTTCGGCGAGCCGTGCTCGGTAGGTGTTGTTCACCTCATAGCGGTGACGGTGGCGCTCGCTCACCTCGTCTTTGCCGTACAGCTTGAAGGCCAGCGAGTTGCTCTTCAAGACACAGCGGTAGGCGCCGAGCCGCATGGTGCCGCCCTTGTCCTGGACGCCTTGCTGGCTTTCCATGAGCGAGATGACTGGATGGGGCGTCTTGCTGTCGAATTCAATGGAGTTGGCCCCGGCCAGCCCGAGGACGCTGCGGGCGAACTCCACCACCGCCATCTGCAGGCCGAGGCAGATGCCGAAGAAGGGCACCTTCTTTTCCCGGGCCCAACGGATGGCGTTGATTTTTCCTTCCGTCCCACGCACGCCGAAGCCCCCCGGGACGAGCAGGGCGTGGGTCCCGGCGAGCAACGTGGCGGCCCCTTGCGCTTCCACTTCCTGACTGTCGAGGTAGACCAGTTCCACCTTGCAGTCGTTGGCGATGCCGCCGTGCTGGAGCGCCTCGTTGAGGCTCTTGTAGCTTTCCTTGAGGTCGGTGTACTTGCCCACCACCGCGATGCGCACCTCGCCGCGGGTGGGGCGGTACACCTTCTCCAGGATGCGCTCCCAGCGCTCCAGGCGCGGGGCG
This sequence comes from Myxococcaceae bacterium, assembly GCA_052147975.1. GTDB lineage: Bacteria > Myxococcota > Myxococcia > Myxococcales > Myxococcaceae > JADGRA01. Next base: position 208 of record JBKQJL010000040.1, on the reverse strand, counting down.
CGCGACCAGATGTTGAGAATCTCCGAGAGCCGCTCGTCGATGCCTTGCCGGTGCAACTCCAGTGGCAACTCGTAGATGCTTTTCACGTCCGGACTGGTGAAGACGCCGGCCGGGTCGACGTTGCAGAACATGGCGATTTTCGCCCGCATTTCCGCAGGGACTTCCCGGTCGGTGCGGCACAGCAACAGGTCCGGCTGGATGCCGATTT
>JBKQJL010000039.1:0-2621 GCA_052147975.1 Myxococcaceae bacterium | reverse complement strand
CCCCTTGTCGTCGAACAGCTCCTCCGGCCGGTAACCGCGCAGCCAGCTTTCCAGCAACTTCAAGTGTGCGGGGTTGGCGGCGACGTCCGTAATCGGGATCTGATGGGCCCGCCAAAAGCCTTCGAGGTAGTGCCCGTCCACCTCGCGCGGGGCGGTCCAACCCTTGGGGCTGCGCAGGATTATGACAGGCCAGCGCGGCCGAAAGGCCTTGCCGGTCCGCCGCGCCTTTTCCTGAATCTCGCGGATTTCCTGAACGCAGTGCTCCAGGGTCGCCGCCATCGCTTGGTGCATGCTCTCGTGATCGCTGCCTTCCACGAAATACGGAGTGTACCCGTAACCGACGAACAGCGCCTTCAGCTCGTCGTGGCTGATGCGGGCCAGGATCGTCGGGTTGTTGATCTTGTAGCCGTTCAAATGCAGGACCGGCAGCACCGCGCCGTCGGTGATCGGGTTGAGGAATTTGTTGCTGTGCCAACTGGTGGCGAGAGGCCCCGTCTCGGACTCTCCGTCGCCCACCATCACGAGGGCGATCAGGTCCGGGTGGTCGTAGGCCGCCCCGTAAGCGTGCGAGATGCTGTAGCCCAGCTCGCCGCCCTCGTGGATACTGCCGGGCGTTTCGGGGGTGGCGTGGCTGCCGATGCCGCCAGGGAAGGAGAACTGTTTGAAGAAGCGCTGCAGTCCCGCGGCGTCCTCGCTCTTTTCCGGGTAGATCTCGGAGAACGACCCCTCGAGGTAAGCCTGGGACAGTACGGCGGGCGCCCCGTGCCCGGGGCCACTGATGTAGATCGCGTTGAGGTCGTATTTTTTGATCAGCCGGTTGAAGTGGGTGTAGGTAAAGCTTTGACCGGCGTCCGAACCCCAATGGCCCAGCAGCCGCGGCTTTATATGCTCCAGGGTCAGCGGCTCTCGCAGCAGGGGGTTGGCCTTGAGGTACAGCATACCGAGGCAGAGATAGAGACTCGCACGCCAGTACGCGTCGATCCTGCGCAACTCGTCGGGACTGAGCGGGGTCCCCTCGATCGTCGAGCGCGCCGTGCCGTAGGCAGAGATGGCGCCGTCCGAGCGAAGCGCCTCGTAGGTGGGGGTGCTCGTCATCCTGATGCTCCTCATCCGGGTGAAAGACGCGTTGTGTTACGTTGATTCGGGTTTCAGCTTGGCAATCGGTCCGGAGCGGCCGTCGGTTCGAACAAATAGCGCCGCCACGGAGCGAGGCGCCACGCGGTATTGCGTTCCGGGCACCGGCGGGGCGGCAGCGGCATCCATGATGTCCTCGGGCGATTCGAGCGAGGTGTCGATCCACCGCCGCCAGCCGGCAACTGCCTCGGCAGGCGTGAGCGGCAGGTCGAAATCGAGCGCCTCCCAATAGGCGTTGAACATGACATGCAGCCAGAGTGGGATTTGGCGTTGGCGCGATCGCACGGTGAAGGCAAGGCTGTGAGAACAGTCACTCCAGTCCGGCCTGCCGAGCCGGATGCCGTGCCAGTCGATCTCGGCCCGGCGCAGCAGCTCGTTGAGGCTCAGCTCGAGGGTTTCCTCATCGCTCGTTGCCAACATCTGGAGACGCTGGGCAATGAGTTTCCGCACAAATTGATGGAGGTCCCGGTGGCGGTCGAGGAGGCTCCAGTTGAGCCAGCTCACCTCGTTGTCCTGGCAGTAGGCGTTGCTATTGCCCTGTTGCGTGCGACGCATTTCGTCGCCCATCTGCAGCATCGGCGTACCGATCGATGTGAGCAGGATGACGAAGAAATTCTTTACCTGGCGCCGCCGCATCTGCTCGACAGCAGTGTCGGCGGTCGGTCCCTCGATCCCACAATTCCAGGAGAAGTTGGCTCCTGGGCCGTCGCGGTTTCCTTCCGCGTTCGCCTCGTTGTGCTTGCAATTGTACGAAACCAGATCGTTCAGCGTGAAACCGTCGTGGCAGGTGATAAAATTGATGCTTTGTTCGGGCTTCTCCCATTCGCGGTAACCAAATATGTCCGGGCTTCCGAGCCCGCGTTGCGCCAGTAGCCTCACCGTGCCGTTATCCCCCTTCGCGAAGCAGCGAATATCGTCCCGGAACCGGCCATTCCACTCCTTCCAGTCATCGCCAAAGAAGCGTCCCACCTGATAGAGACCGGCAGCGTCCCACGCCTCGGCGATCTGTTTGACGCCGGCAAGGACGGGATCCGAGTCAATATCCCAGAGAACCGGGGGATTTTCGAGCGGGCAACCCGTCTCGTCCCGGTCCAGGATCGAGGCGAGGTCGAACCGGAACCCATCGACGTGCATGTGGGTGACCCAGTACCGCACGCTGTCGAGAATCATGCGGCGCACGATCGATTGGTTGGCGTTCAGCGTGTTTCCGGCTCCACTGTAATTCGCGTACTGAGCGCGGTCTTTTTCGAGGATGTAATAGATTTCGTTTGCGAGGCCCCGGAAGCAGAGCGTGGGCCCTTCGCTATTCCCCTCCGCGGTATGGTTGTAGACAACATCGAGTATCACCTCGATACCGGCGCGGTGGAGCGCCTTGACGAGATCGCGGAACTCGTCGACGGGACCGAGCGCGTCCTTTCGTGAACTGTAGCCCGCGTGAGGAGCGAAGAACGAGACCGGGGAATACCCCCAATAGTTGACCAAGCCCG
>JBKQJL010000038.1:0-4168 GCA_052147975.1 Myxococcaceae bacterium | reverse complement strand
AGGTAGCCCCCTTGCGCTGCGGCCTGCGCGAAGAGGCTGGTGCTCATGTCAATTTGCGCCTGGACTTGCGCGTACAGCTCGGAGGCGCAGGCCTGGCTGAATCCAGAGCCACACTGGAAATAGCCGTAGTAGCCCCGCGGTGGCTCCAGCATCGGGCGTGGAAGAGGTGCCGCACGCCGCGCAGACGAGGACGCCCAGCCATGCTCCTCTTCCCCATGCCCGTCTTCTCACGGTCCACCCCCCGCCGCGGCGCCGGACGGGAGACGCAGAGTCTCTCACGGCCCGAAGCCAGCCACCATTTGGGACGGGCCGCCTGGCAGACAACAGCGGCGGGCGCCTAGTCCCGCAGCGCGACGTCCACCGTCATCCCGTCGTGGGCGACGTCTACCGGCCCCGGGTACTCGGCCCGCGCCTGCGCCAGGAGCCGGGAGGGGTCCGTGTCATGGCGCGAGCTCAAATGGGTGAGGATGAGGCGACGGGCGCCGGCGGCCTTGGCCACCCGGCCTGCCTCCCGGGCGGTGGAGTGCCGCGTCTCGAGCGCGCGCTGCTGCTCATCGTCCGAAAAGGTGGACTCGTGGATGAGGACGTCCGCGTCTCTCGCCGCCTCCACCATGGCCTCACAGGGCCGGGTGTCGCCGGACAGCACCAGGCGCCGGCCGGGACGCGAGGGCCCCACCACGTCGCCCGGCTGCACCGTCTTGCCGTCCAGCGCCACCACCGCCTCGCCACGTTGCAGGTGCCCGAAGTCGGGGCCCTCTCGGACGCCGAGGGCCCGCGCCCGTTCCAGGTGGAAGCGGCCCGTCCGCTCGTCCTCCTCCAGCACGTAGCCGAGCGCGTTAATCCGGTGCTGCACCCCCACCGCGCGGACGGAGTAGCCCGAGCGCTGGATGCGCTCGCCGTCCTTCAGCTCGAGAATTTCGAGCGGAAACCCAAGGGCCTCCACCCCGAGGTGCACGGCTTGGTTGAGGAGGCGCTTGGCGGGAGGAGGCCCGTACAGCGTCAGCCCCTGCTCGCGGCCCATCATCCCGAGGGTGCGCAGAAAGCCAATAATCCCCAGGTAGTGGTCGGCGTGAAAATGGGTGAAGTACACCGCATCCACGCTGAAGCCGGTGCCGTAGCGAATCATCTGCCGCTGGCTGCCTTCGCCGCAGTCGAAGAGCAGCAAGTCCGCGTCGGCCTTGACGCTCAAGCCGGAGAGGTTTCGGTGAATGGTGGGCTGTGCGGCCGATGTGCCGAGAAAGGTGAAGCGCAGAACCGACATTCCGGCGGAGGCCACGGCGAGGCGAGCGGTTAACACACTGCCCGGGGCCGGCGCCAAGGGAGCGGCCTCCAGGCTGGGCCCCAACCACGCCTGCGGCTGGACCGCGCGGGCTGAAAGCAGCAGGGCGTCGGTGCGTGCACCCCGGGGAGGCTTCCCCTCGAGGGGGAAACCTCCCCGGGGGGGCTCCGCCTCAGGCGGCCTTGGCTTCGGCGCCAGCGCTGCTGGCCGGGCTGGCCACAATGCGCATGCCGTAGAAGGACCGCCAGACGAAGACCAGCGAGGCCAGGAAGAAGACGGCCGACAGGACAATGCTCGTCCCGCGTTCCAGGGTGATGGCCAGCTCCACCGCCAGCAGGCCGAAGAGGGTGGTGAACTTGATGACTGGGTTGAGGGCGACGCTGGAGGTGTCTTTGAAGGGGTCGCCCACCGTGTCGCCCACCACGGTGGCGTCGTGCAGCGCCGTCCCCTTGGCCTTCAGCTCCACCTCCACCAGCTTCTTGGCGTTGTCCCAGGCGCCGCCGGCATTGGCCATGAAGATGGCCTGGTAGAGCCCGAAAATCGCGATGCTGATGAGGTAGCCGATGAAGAAGAACGGCTCGAGGCAGGCGAAGGCCAGCGTGCTGAAGAAGACGGCGAGGAAAATGTTAATCATCCCCTTCTGCGCGTACTGGGTGCAGATTTCGACCACCCGCTTGCTGTCGGTGACGCTGGCCTTGGTGACGCCCTCCAGCTTGATGTTGCGCTTGATGAACTCCACGGCCCGGTAAGCGCCGGTGGAGACGGCCTGCATGGAGGCCCCGGTGAACCAGTAGATGACCGCCCCGCCCATCACCAGGCCGAGCAGAAACGGAGCGTGGAGCAGAGTGAGGTTGTCGAGTCCGGTGGTGAGGCCTTTGGTGAGCACCACGATGATGGAGAAAATCATCGTGGTGGCGCCGACCACCGCCGTCCCAATCAACACGGGCTTGGCAGTCGCCTTAAAGGTGTTGCCCGCGCCGTCGTTGGCCTCGAGGAAGTGCTTTCCCTTGTCGAAGTCGGGGGTGAAGCCGAAGTCGCGCTTCACTTGATTCTTCACGTCCGGGACGTCTTCGATGAGGCTCAGCTCGTAGACGCTCTGGGCGTTGTCGGTGACCGGGCCATAGCTGTCCACGGCGATGGTGACCGGGCCCATGCCGAGGAAGCCGAAGGCCACCAGGCCAAAGGCGAAGACCGGGCTTGCGTCGATGGAGCTCCCCACCACCGGAAACAGCGCGCCCAAGCCGAGGGTGCTGACGCCGTAGGCGATGCCCATCAGGGCCACAATCGCCGCTCCGGTCCAGTAGGCGCTGAAGTTCCCCGCCACCAGTCCGGAAATGATGTTGAGCGACGCGCCGCCCTCGCGAGAGGCGGTCACCACCTCACGCACGTGCCCCGACTCGGTGGAGGTAAAGACTTTCACCAGCTCCGGGATGATGGCGCCGGCCAGCGTGCCGCAGGTGATGATGGTCGACAGCTTCCACCAGAAGCTTCCGTCGCCGAGCGTGGGAATGAGCAGCCAGGACACCAGGTAGGTCATGCTCACCGACACCACCGAGGTGAGCCACACCAGCGCGGTGAGCGGATGCTCGAAATTCATCTTGTCGGCGTTCGCGAAGCGGGCCTTCTGGACGAATTCGTTGACGGTGTAGGAGAGGAAGCTGGCAATCACCATCACGATGCGCATGACAAAAATCCACACCAGCAGCTGCACCTGCACCACCGGGTCATGGACGGCGAGCAGAATGAAGGTAATGAGCGCCACGCCGGTGACGCCGTAGGTCTCGAAGCCGTCGGCGGACGGGCCCACCGAGTCGCCGGCGTTGTCGCCGGTGCAGTCGGCGATGACGCCAGGGTTCCGCGCGTCGTCTTCCTTGATTTTGAAGACAATCTTCATCAAGTCCGAGCCGATGTCGGCGATTTTGGTGAAGATGCCGCCGGCGATGCGGAGCGCCGAGGCGCCCAGCGACTCCCCAATGGCGAAGCCGATGAAGCAAGGGCCGGCGAACTCCGCCGGGATGAAGAGCAGGATGCACAGCATGATGAAGAGCTCGACGCTGATGAGCACCATGCCGATGCTCATGCCGGCCCGCAGCGGGATGGCGTAGCAGGGGTAGGGCTTGCCGCGGAGGCTGGCGAAGGCGGTCCGGCTGTTGGCAAAGGTGTTGACGCGGATGCCGAACCAGGCCACGCCGTAGCTGCCGGCAATGCCCACCAGGCTGAAGAAGAGAATGGTGGCGACCACCGCCGCCGGGAAGTGCCGGAGTAGCCCGAAGTACAGGACGATGATGCCGCCCACCAGCACCTCGAGGATGAGGATGAATTTCCCCTGGGTGACGAGGTAGGTCTTGCACGTCTCATAAATAATTTCGGAAATCTCCAACATCGCCTTGTGCACCGGGAGATTTCGCAGCCGCATCAGCTGGTAGACGCCAAACCCCAAGCCCAGCACGCAGATGAGCAGCCCCCACACGAGGAGGTTGCGGCCCGACGTCCCACCGAGGAAATGCACCGAGTTGAGGTCGGGCAGCAGCAGGTCCGCCTCGCCCGCCGAGGCGATGGGAGCCACGCAGAAAGCAACCAGCCCGGCGAGGCGCGTGAGCCTCCGCTGGCCCCGAATGACCGGGGCAGGCCCCGGTGTCCGCGACGAGACCGCATTCATGGTGAGCCACTCCTCAAAGAGAAGGTCGAGGGGGGTTGGCCGCCCGCACCGACGTGCGAGCGCTTCAGCGCAGCCTCGCCCCGGAACGCCCCCCGGGGAGGGGGCTGCCCTCTAACACAGCCAGCGAGGGCGTTGTAGCTCTGAAAGCGCTCGCTCAGCCGCGCGGCAACTCATTGAATTGACACTTAAATTCGCCGGGGACGGGTGCCTCTCCGGAGCGCCAGGACAGC
>JBKQJL010000037.1:0-14432 GCA_052147975.1 Myxococcaceae bacterium | reverse complement strand
CCAGGCTGAACTGCATGGGCGGCACGACGCTGGACACCACCACCGCCCGCACCAGCGTTGGGTCGACGCCGGCGTAGGGCAGCGCCTGGCGCACCCACAGGCCATACTCGTCCGCGGTCCGGCGGGCGTCAGTGGCCAGCCGCCAGTGGTCGACCAGCCGGGCGCCGTCGAAGACGCCGACCACGGTGTTGGTGTTTCCGACGTCGATGGCGAGCAGCATGGCGGGCCCCGCTTGGGCTTACCACGCCCGAGGAGGTGGCGGCGCGAGGCGGGGCCGCACCTGCTCCACGTCCCCCGCCAGCACGCGCTCCTCGCTTCCATCGGCAGTGCGGATGCGCAGGGCTCCGTCCTGGTCGATGTCGACGGCCACGCCCCGAATCTCCCGTCGCTCCGAGGTGACCAGGACTTCTTGGCCCAGGGTGGCGGAGAGGGCTCTCCAGCGCTCCCGCACCTGGCGAAAGCCCTGCAGGGCGTGGAGGTCGAGCCAGTCCTCGAGCCGCTTGGCCAGCGCTGCGGCGAAGGCGGCGCGCGCCACCGGGCGGCCCGTCGCCAACAGCACGCTGGTGGCCGTCTCGGCAAGCTCCGGCGGGAAGTCTTCCTGGCGGGCGTTGAGGTTCACGCCGATGCCCACCACGACGAAGTGGATGCGGTCCAGGTCCGCCGAGAGCTCGGTGAGAATGCCGGCCACCTTGCGCCCGGCCACCAGAAGGTCATTCGGCCATTTGATGTCGGCCGGGACGCCCGTCGCCCGGAGAGACTCGGCCAACGCCACCGCGGCCAACAGCGTCAACTCCGGGGCCCGCTGGGGGGGAAGCTCGGGGCGCAGCACAAAGGAGGCATGCAAGTTGAGGTGGCCGGGCGAGGCCCAGCTGCGGCCCCGGCGGCCTCGCCCTTGCGTCTGTCGCTCGGCCACCACCAACTCGCCGTGCTCGGCACCTTCCACCGCCAGCCGGAAAGCCACGGCGTTGGTGGAGTCCACTTCCTCAAAGGCGTGCAGCGTCCGCCCGAGGTCATGCGTCTCCAACAGCGGGAGCACCTCCAGCGCCGTGAGCCGGTCGGGAGCTTCCAAGAGTCGGTACCCGCGCGAGGACACCGCCTCAATGCGGTAGCCGTGCCGCCGCAGCGCGTTCACCACCTTCCACACAGCTGTCCGCGACAGGCCAAGCTTCCCCGACAGTGCTTCCCCCGAGACGTAGTCCGTCCCGCCCTCCACGAGCAGTCCGAGGATGAGCTCCTCGTGTGTGGTTTCTTGCAGGTCCGTGGCCACGGCTCGCATCCGTTCGACAGCCTCCCTCGCAGCGTAACCCAGCAGCATGACGCCCAAGGGGGCGCCCGGGCCCTTCGCTCAGCCAGTGGGGGGAGCCCGGGGCGGCGCGACCTCGTAGGCCGTCAACACCAGCTCGGTTTGGGGCGTCTCGACACCGTTGCGCACCAGGGTGGTGCGGATGCTCACCACGCCCACGCCGGCGGCGAAGGTAATGCGGTTGCGGAGCTCGACGCCCGGGGCAGGCGAAATGCGGCTCTCCACCTCGACGCAGTCCGGAAAGCTTCCGGCCGGCGCGGTGCAGGGCGTGCCCACCGACTGGATGTGCCAGTGCTCCACCGAGTCCGGCCCAAGCACCACCGTCCAGCTGCGTCCCGTCTCGACTGGCGAGCGGAGGATGACGCGGGACTGGTCACGCAAGCCGTCGGGACTCACCCACAACAGCCGGCCCTTGTTGTCCGAATACTGCCCGTCGTGAACGCCGCGAATCTCCACCACCTCGACTGCATTCGAGCCGGGCGTCGCGCGGTAGCTCCAGCGGTTTCCCACCGCCAGCGGAAAGTAGCGCGCCGCGCCGGTGGGCGACGGCGGCGGCGCCTCAGGGGCCACCGGGTGCGCGCAGGCCAACAGCCCGGCCCCCAACCAACAGACGCTGGCCCTCACCGGCTCTGGCCCCGCGTCGCCTCCACCGCGGCGCCTTCCTTCGGGGCCAGCGACTCTCGGTGCGTCAGCTCCTCCAGAGAGCGCTGCGCAGCCTCCCGAACGCTCGGACTGTCGTGCCCTTGGGCCACCGTGTACAGGTAGGCACGCGCCTCGTCGCCGCCGATGGCGCCCAGGGCGAAGACGAGCTCCCGCTGGAAGCCCGCATCCTTGCCCCGGGCCAGGTCAATCAACGCTGGCACGGCTTGGGTGGCCCGCATGTCCACCAGCGCCCCCATCGCCCGCCGCACCAAGAGCCCGTCGTCGGACTGAAGTCGCTCCACCAACAGCGGCACGGCACGGGGGTTTTTCCGGGAGGCAAGGACGTCCAGCGCCGCATCCCGCACCCGGACGTCGGTCGAGCTCAAGTCATGGGTCAGCGCTGCGTCGGTGCGGTCCAGCGCGTCCAGCTGGGCACGTGCCCCATGCACCAAGTCCTCGAGCGCCTGCTCCAACGCCCGCCGGGCCGCTTCCTGCCGGTCTTCGAAGGTTTCTCCCGCCGGCCGCGCCAGCCCCGACGCCCAAAGCTCGTGCCGCTCCGAGCCGGCTTCACTCTTCCGGCGCACGGTGAGGTCGGCCACCACCTCCACCTCTGGCCCGTCCCGTCCGGGCCGCAGGACCTCGCGGGCGCCGGACAGCTCGAGCAAGAGGCGAACGAGCGGAACTCCCTCCGGCGGCCGCACGCCTGGAGCCAACAGCTGCAGGCGGGGCTCGGCCGCGACGCGGCGGGTGAGGTCCGCTTGAAGTGCCTGGGCGGTCGTCCCCAGCAGAGGGACGTCTGCCACCGAGGCCGAGACGACGTCCACCCGCTCCACCAGGTGCGGCTGCGGCTTGCAGCCCACCAGGACGGCCAGTCCACTTCCCAACAACAGCGGCCAGAGCTTCTTCACGCGCCCAGGAGTCTACTGCGCACTGCCCTCGCTCGCCGCAGCAGGAGGCCCGGGGGGCGGCTCGCTGACGGCGGGGGCCTCGGCGGCCGGCGCGGAGGCCGCCGGGGCCTCGGCCGACGCCGGGCTGCCTTCCTTGCCCGCCGCCGGGGCTGCCGAGGCGCCAGGAGCCTCCCCAGGCCGAAGCCCGCGCCCACGCCGTCCACGCCGGCGGCGCCGACGGCGCTTGCGCTCGGCGCCCGCTTCGCCCTCGCCGGCAGCGGCGCCGCCCTCCAGGGGCCCACCGACGTCCGCTCCGGCCGGGGACGGCTGCCCTGCGCTGCCGCCTCCCTCCTCCTGCTGCCCCGGCGTGCCCTCCTCGCCTTCGTCCTGCTCGGCACGCTCGCGGCGGCGCTCCTCGCGGCGCTCGCGCACCTCGGCGGCGACGCGCGCGGCGGATTGGAAGAAGGCTGCGTCAATCTCGAAGAGCTCGGCGTGCGTCACCCGGACGCCGGCATGCGCTTCGAGAAATTTGTCGGCCAGGCCCTCTCCGCACCACAGCAGCACCAGCGCCGGCTGCGCGATGGCTTCGCTGCGGGCCTCCCCCCGGGCATCACCGCTGGCCAGCACCAAGCCAATGTGCGCGGCGTGCTGGCTCAGCTCCCGGCGGCAGTCCTGGACAAGGCGCCGGTCCACACCCCCGCCGCCTTTGACAACGCGGATGGCGTAGCGCAGCTCGAGACTTCCGTCGCGACGGCGCCCGGTAATGAGGGGGCCGTCCTTTCCGCGCTTCACCACCTTCAGCTCGCGGAAGCTTTGCCCATGAAGCATTTTGATGCAGGCCCGCTCGAAGGTGCCCACATCCAGAGCGGCCAGCTGCGAGCGCAAGGCCCGGGCGGTGCTGCGGCGCGCCTCCCGGACCGCCGTCCTGGCGGCGGACACCACCGCCGCCTCCGGGCCGCCCTCGGCCGGCACAGGCGTGCTCAGCACCACGCGCCCCTCCACCACCGGCAGGCCCAGCGCCGCGGCGAAGGCCGCCTGCAGCTCGGCGGCCGCCGTGCTGGAACGGTCCACCGCCAGCGTCCCGTCGGCCAAAAGCGCAAACTGCCCCGCCCGACCGCCGTCGATGCGGCGCTGGTTCTCGGTCACCAGGGCAGTCAGCAACGTTTCGGGGCTGGTGTGTGGCAAGGCCAGCTCCCGGGCCACCGCACGCTCGAGCAGCGCGGCGGGAGCAAGGGGCTCGGCCGCTTCGCTGAGCAGCTCGAAGGCCACCTCCTCCAACGGAGGCAAGCGACGGTGGCCGCCACCCCGGTCGCGGTCCCGCTCGTGCCTTCTCCCGTGGCGCTCCTGGCGCGCAGCCCGCACTCCCTCGGTGCGAGACTCCGGGTGGCGCTCCACCGCGCGCAACGGCGCCGGCTCCTCCGACACGGCCGGCTCCTCGGGCTGGCCCATCCGCGCCAGCGCCTCGGCGTCCTCGGGCAAGCCCCACTCCACCAGGGCAAACGTGTCGTCCGCCACCACGCTGACGCGCCGGTCGCGGGTCCGCCGCGACATGACCGCGAGGCGCGACCGCAGCGTTTCGGCCGGATTCTTCCCCACGTGACTCAGCAGGCCTTGGGAAATGCAGCGCTCGGTAATCTCCTGTGTGGTCAGCGGGCGCTTCTCCGCCTCCAGCACTCGGATGGCAGCTTCGTAAAATGTCATAGAAATCCAAACAGTTCCGCGGCTTTGGCCTGCGGAAGAAAGGGGCGCACGGTAGCGGGCGCCGTCGCTAAGTGTCAATCGAGCCAAATGGGGCTCGCATTCAGAGTGTCCGTACCATGCTTCGCATCCGAATCGGACAGCATTGGAAGCACGAGGGCGCGGCCGAGGCGGTGGATGGCTTTGGCCTGGAGCTGGACGGCATGGCGCTCGTGCAGGGGGCAAGCGAGGAGCCGCTGGGGCGGGTGATGGAGCAGCTCTTGGTGGCGACGGCGGCGCTGGCGGCCGGCCAGAGGCTGGCCCAGGTGTCGCTGCCCGAGTCCTCCCAAGAGTTATTGCTGGTGCGACGAGGCGAGCAGCTGCACCTGCACGTGCTTCGCCTCGGCCGGCCCGCGGCCGAGGTGCGAGCGCCGGTGACGCTGGACCCCGAGACGTGGCGACGGGCGGTGGCGCGCGCGGCGCGCCGCTGGATTGAGGACTTGCGGACGATGGGGGCGCCTGGCCGGGTGCGGGCGAGGGCGCGCGCGCTGCTCTCTCAGGCCGACCGCGAGCCCAAGGCCCTCGCCGCGCTGGCGCCGGGCTGGGGGCTGCGCCTGGAGCCGCGCCGCATGCCTGGCTTCCGTCTCGAGGCAGCCGACCCGGAGGGGATGCTCGGGGGACAGCCCCGGCGGGCTCCCGTTCCCGTTTCGGCTCTGGCGCTTCCCGGCAGCCTCGTATTGTTGTCCCCGGACGGAGCCTCCTGGCGGGCCCGCGGCATGGTGGGGCTGCTGGCATTCGAGCTTTTGCGCCAGGGGGAGGAGGTGGTTCACGCCCTGGAGGCGGGCGAGGCCGCCTTGCGTCTGTCGCCGGCCGGCGGGGCGCCGAGCTGGCAGTTGGAGCTGCTGCAGGGCAAAGTCCTCGCGCCCGGCTGGGCGCTGGCCTGGCCGGCGGCGGAGTTGGCAGAGGCGATGGTGGCGCCGGCCCTGGGCCTGACGTCGCTGTTGACGTCGCTCGACGCAACCCTCGGAGAAAACCACTACCTCTCGGACTTCACCAGCCGAGGGCGCTCGGTTCTGGCCGCGCTGCGTGGCCTCGTCGCCCGGCCGACGCAGGAGCCGCGGGCCCCCCGACGCCCAGCCAGGCGCCGAACGTCCCCCGAGCTCCAGCGCGGCGCCCGGGTGCGCCGGCTGGGCTTCGTGCAGCGCGGCCAAGCGAAGGGCTTGGCCAGCGAAGGAGAGTCGGACTTGCGGCCCCTCGGCCAGGGCTTCCTTCTCAGCGCCCCCACCCGCGCTGTGGCGGTCACCAGCGACGGGCAGCTGGTGCGGCGCTGGACGGCGCCCGCTGGCTTGGCGGTCGGTCCGGGCCGGGAGGCGCTCCTGGCCACCGAGACGCGTTGGGCCTTCCTCGACCTCGAGCAGCCGGACGCCCGCTGGCTTCGAGAAAGCGACGGAGCGGCGCTGGAGGGTCGGCTGGTGCTGACGGACGCGCACCTCCTCGTCACGACGCAGCCGAGCGGCGTCCGCGCCCTCGACCGGCTGACCGGACGGGAGCTCTGGCGCTTTCTTCCGCAGCGCCCGCAGCGCCTTTTGCTCGGGCTGCACTCCGGACGCGTCCTGGTTGCCTCCGAGTCGGGCGTGGTGCACGGGCTGGACGTCGCTGAGGGCTCGGTCCGCTTTCGCATCGCCGGCCCCCTTCCCTGCCTCGGCCCCCCCGTCGCCTGGGGGCACGCCGCGGTGGTGACGCTTGGGCGCTCGGACCGCATGGCGGTGCTCGTCTTTGACGCCCACGACGGGGCGGTGCGCTGGCTGCGGGAGTTTCCACTGACGGCCGCCGCCATGCCGCTGGCGCGCGGCGCCCGTCTACGGCTGCTCGCTCAGCGCGACGGGGCCCCCGTCTTGCTCTGTCTTGGCCCCAAGGGCGCGACGCAGTGGGAGCGCTCGCTGCCGCTCGGCCGGGGGCCGTGGACGCTGCATGCGGACGGGGAGGCCTCGCTTGCCGCGGCGGCCGATGGCTCGGTGCTTCGGGTGGACGCCCAGGGCCGGCTGGATTGGCGGCTCGGTGGCCAGCGGCTACCGACGACGGCCGCGGCCAGTCTGCAGCGACGGGTGCTCCTCGTTCCAGGGGAAACCATTCGCGCCGTGGACGCTCGCTCCGGCCGGGTGGTGGCGGAAATTCCAGCTCCCGGGGGGCTGCATGCGCTCAGCGTCAACGAGGCCCTCGACGTGGCGGTGCTGGACGCGGCGGGCGACCTCACCGTCTGGAAGCTCGGTGCCAGTCTCGGGGTGGTGGAGTAGCCACCAACCGCCGCCGCCGGAGAGCGTCCTCTCCACAGGCGCCGCCCAAGCGTTGGGAGGCCTCCACCCGGGGGCGCTAAGCTTCCTCGCTGCCCATGCGCCTGGCCCTCGCTGCACTCGGCATCGCCTGGGCCTTGTCCAAGGAGGCGGGGCCGGTGCCCGCCGCCGCTTCCTCCCCGCTCCACGTCTCGCCCACGGAGCAAGAGGCGGAAAGCCGCTGGCTCCTCTCGCTCGGGTTGCACGTTCCAGACGGCGGCGTGGTGTTGGGCGAGCCCTACCGCCCCCCCTGGACGAGCCAGTCTTTCGTCGTCCCGCACACCTGGTTTTCCGACTCCGGGGAGACGGTGGCGGCAGCAAGCCTCCGGGAGGACCTGGACTTGCTGCGCGAGGCCATGAGCCGCGCCTACGGCGGCTGGGACACCGCCCAGGCGCGGGGCTGGGACTGGGACGGCTGGTTTGCGCAATGGAAGGCCGCCCTGCGCGCCGAGGGCGCACGACAGCTCCCGCTGCAGAAGGCCTTCGCCCCCGTCCAGAAGCTGCTGGAGTTTCAGCTGGACAACCACACCAACATTCCCTTGAGCCCTGGGGCTTTTTTCGGGAGCGGCTCCGCCTCGGTGGTACTCGCCACCGCGCCGCTGGGCCCGTGCACCGAGGCACGCACCGCCACCGGGGCCACCTTCCCCTTGGACGTGCACGACGCCGGACAACAGGTGCACCAGGCCCAGTCCTGGGACGGGGCGGCGCTTCACCCCAGCGTCTACCTCAGCTACCCGCAGCGGCGCAGACGGGTGACGGAGCTGCACTGCGGCCCGGCGTGGGTGAAGGTGCGGCCCGTGTGGGAGGCGGCGCCGCTCGACATTTTTCACCCCAGCCCGCAGCGCGAAGCGGCCATTCTCGCCCTCTCCGGCGCGACGCGAGACCACCCATTTCTCGGGCGGCTGGCCCCGGGCATTGCCTACCTGCGGCTTCCCACCTTCACCAAGGAGAATGCGGTCGACATCGAGGAGCATCTGGCCTCGTGGGCGGCCCCCACCGCCCAGGACCGAGTCCTCCTCGTCGACTTGCGTGACAACGGCGGCGGGGACGCGGCGGTGCAGACACTGGCTGGCTGGGTGGACCTCCAACGGCTGACGCCCGCCCTCCACGGCACCACCCACCGCAGCGCCTCCTGCCTCTATGCCGCGCTCCGCTGGGGCTACACCGCCGTCACCTCCCGCCACCTGTCGCCGCCCTTGCCTCGGGGCCTGGTGGAGGGACTGCAAGAAAGCCTGGACGGGCTCTTCCTCCCCACCGAGCCGGGGTGTCCGAGGCGGACGGTGGACGAGAAGGGAGAGTGGAATTACGCCATGCACCGCCTGGCGCCACCTGGGCCGGTGCAGGGGCGCCGCCGCATTCTCGTCCTGGTGAACAACGGCTGCGGAAGCGACTGCGAATTCATGACGTACCTGTTGGCGTCCCTTCCAGAGACAATTATTGCCGGAAGCAACACCTACGGCGTCGCTCAATACATTCAACCCGGCTACGCCGTGCTGCCGCACACCCGGCTGCCGTTTCGGATTGCGCTCGGGACGAGCGACTTGTTTGGAGACGGTCGCAGCGTGGACGGCCACGGCCTGGACGTGGACGTGCTGTTGGAAACCGAGGCCAGCTCCACCCCCGCCTCCCTGTTGAGGCTGGCGGACGCCTTCACCGGGCGCTAGGCCCATGGCCGGGCGGCGCCGGTGTGTCCCCACAGAAGGAGGCGGCTAGCGCTTGGCGGCCTTGGGCGCCGGCTTGGAGGCCTTGGGCGGGTTGATGTCCTCTTGGCTGCGGACGCTTTCCTGCGCGCCCTCCCAGGTTTCCCCGGGCCCCAGTCGCCACTCCTCCGGCACGGAGGTGCGCCAGGTGTAGGTGGCGTTGGCATCCCCTCCGCTGGGGGCATGGGAGCGCACGCTGAAAGTGGCCTCCATCTGGGCCACGCCGGCTGGAACGCGGTCGAACTCGTACTGCGCCAGCACCAGCTGCGGGGGGAATTCGGCGATGAGGCGCTCCGGGAAGTCGTTTTTCATGCCCGGTGAGCCGGCCGACATCTCCGCCACCAGCTTTCCACTGGAGTCGAGGAGGCGGAAGGTGGCGGCGATGTCCGCGGAGGTGACGACACGCTTGGCCCCCGAGTGCTCCTCCTCCTTGGTGTAGCGCTGCGCGCCCCACAGGACGAGGGGCAAGCGCACCCGGGGGCGGCCGCCGGCGGCGCTGACGTCTGCACTCACCACGTCCAGCCGCATGCCCTTGTCCGTCCCGGAGAAAATGGGCAGGTAGCGGCCGGTGTGCATTCGGTCGAAGAGGGCCTTCTCCGCATCGTAGAAGGCCTTTCGGTCCACCGAGGTGCGGGAGGCCGGCGGCACCGCGCGCCGGCCGTCTGGCAGGGCGGGCAGGTTTTCGAGCTCCTTCTCCTGCGCTTTCCTTTGCTCCAGCTCCACCAGGTACTCGTCGAAGCCGGGGCTCAGGTTGAAACGCTTCCGGTAGGCGTCGACGTCCTCGAAGTACCACTTGAAGAAGGACTGCACCTCGTCCTGGTACTGCTTCTCGTCGGGAATGGAGCGTATCCACCCCAGGCGCTCCAGGGCATCACCGCGCAGCCGGGCCGCGGCGAGCTCCCGCTGGAGTGAAAGCTGCTGGGCCTCGGCACGTCGCCAGCCCACCACACCCACCGCGCTGAAGCCGGCGATGACGAGGAGAAAGAGAACGAAGGCATTTCGGCTCATGCGCGGAGGACTCCCCGAGGACGGCGGGCGACGTCAGCCAGCATCGCCATTTTCGGCCTGCGCTTCCATGTTTGTCGCCGCGGAGACGCCGAGTCGTCCTCCCTCCCACACACAGCGCACCGGCCAGGACGCCGGGGGGGCCCGGGCCAGCACCTGGGCCAGGCCCTCGAGCCCGCTGGTTTCCACCACCCCGCTCGCCCAGGCGCGCGTGCCGAGGTGACGGCGGAGCGCCCGGACGGCAAAAAGGGCCTCGGACAAGTCCACCGGAAAGCGCCCCCGTCCGGGGCCGGAGGCCACCTCCTGCGCCCAGCTGTCAAAGGCCAGCGCCCCAAGGCCGGCGGCTTCGGGCCTTTCCCGCAGGCGGGCGCGGGCCCAGGCGCCGAAGGCGGAAGGCAACGCGGTGCCCTGCTGCCACAGTGCGCGAAATTGCGACGAGGCGGCGAAGGCCTCGAGTTGCGCGCGCGTCCCGGCCAGGACAAGCCGCGACAAGGGCCAGCTTCCGTCCAGCGCGTCGGCCAGCACCGCCAGCCGGTAGCTTCGGTCGGCCGCCAGGCCCTCGGGGTCCTCCGCCTCGTCGGCGGCCGGGCCATAGGCCGCCTCGAAAAGCGTCCAGGGCGCACTCGCCCCGGGGCGGGGTGGGGCCTGCGTCAGAGTCGGCGTGGCCGGCCAGGGGAGGGCCGAAGCGCCGCGGACGGGCCACAGCGCCCGCAGCCGTCGCAGCGTTTGGGCGGCAATGTCCGGCGGGTGGCCGTCCCCCTCGAAGACGAGGGCCCGCAGCGAAGGCAGCCTCCCCACCAGCTGCGCCAAAAGGGCGAAGAGCTCCTCGCGCACCGGCTGGGAGTGGTCGTCGGCATAAAACCCCCGCCCGGAAGCGCTGCGTGTCAGCACGCCGCCGGCAATGTGGACTTCCACCACCGCCGCCAACGGAAAGCCGTCCAGGCCCGCGTCGGGCGCAAGGCCGGAGGCCAGTTGCGCCGACAACAGGTGCCCCAGGTCGAGCAGCAGCGGGCAGCCGCTGCGCTGGTGCAGCGCTGCCATGAAGTCCAGCACGTGCAGGCTCCCCCGCCGCCAGCCCACCACTGGGTTTTCCAGGACGAGCGGGACGGAGAGGTGCGAGGAGACGTGGGCCGCGTGGGCGGCCGCGTCCGCCACACCCGTCGCCGTCAAAGGCGGCGGCAGGTACAGGTAGCCGGGCAGGGGCTGTCCGTGGCAGTGCCACCAGCCAACGTCATTGCCCACCCAAGCCGAGCCCACCGCGCGGGCGTGCGCCTCGAGGTGCTGAAGGGAAGCGATGTCCTCGAGCTCCGGGCCGTAGAGGTTGAGGTGCACCGGGTGGAAAAGCACCGGCACCCGCTGGCGCGCCTCCCACAGCACGCCGAAGAGCGAGGCCTCAAGGCGGGCCTGCGCCAGCTCCAGCGGGGCGGAATACTCCACCACGTCGAAGAGGCCAGGCTGGGCAGCCAACAGCGCCCATGGCTGAGGGACGTCGCGGACGGAGAGGTTGCTGCTCAGTCCAAGGCCACGGAAGGGCAGGTGCAAGCTCACCTCGGCGGCGCAGCCTACTCCATGCGCATCGCTTCCACCGGGTCGAGCTTGGCCGCCCGCGCCGCCGGGTAAATGCCGAAGACGAGGCCCACCCCGCTGCTCATGCCCAGCGCCAGCACCACCGCCCACGCCGGGACGACGGTGGGGAAGCCGAAGGCCCAGCGGGCGAGGAAGGAGATGCCGAAGCCGAGCAGAAGGCCGATGACGCCGCCCGCGAAGGACAGCGTCACGGCCTCGATGGCGAACTGGCCCATAATTCTCCCCCGCTTGGCGCCCAGCGCCTTGCGGATGCCAATTTCCGGCGTCCGCTCGGTGACCGACACCAGCATGATGTTGAGGATTCCGATGCCGCCGACGATGAGCGACAGCAGGCACAGCCCCACGCCGGCGGCGGTGATGACGCTGCTCAGGTTGTTGAACGTCCGGGTGACGGACTCGTTGGTGTCAATCTCGAAATTGTTGGGCGCCCCGGGGGGCACGTCCCGCCGTCGCCGGAGCACCGCCGTCACTTCGTCCTCGGCCCGCTGCACCAGCTCCGGCCCCTCGGCCATGACGTTGATGCGCACGTTGTGGTCCTTGCCGAAGGTTTCCAGCGCGGTGGTGAGCGGAATCACCACCAGGTTGTCCATGTTGAAGATGCCGAGAAATTTGCCGCGCTTGCTCAGCACGCCAATGACGCGCAGCAGCTTGCCTCCCACCCGCACCGTCTCCCCGAGCGAGCTCTGCCCGGGAAAGAGCTGGGCGGCCACCTCCGTCCCCAGCACCACCACCGCGCGCTGCTCCTCCACCTCGCTCGGGCTGTAGAAACGGCCCTCGGCGATGCCGATGACGCCGCTGGTGTCTATCCACTCGGCCGTGCCGCCCATGGTGAAGACGTTGGGCGACGTCTCGGCGCGGTCACTGGCCACCTTGAAGAGGCCGAAACCGGCTTGGCCGGAGGCCGTTTTCACCGCCGGGCACGCCTCGCGGATGAGCTGGACGTCGGCCAGGCGAAACGGCGGCCGCTGCTGAAAGCGCCGCCAGTCGATGCGTCCGAAGTTGATGCCCCCGGGCCACTTGGAGATGGTGAAGGTGTTGGCGCCCAGCGTCGAGAGGTCGCGGGTGACTTTGAGCCGCAGCCCTTCAATGAGGGCCATCATCGAAACCACGGTGGCCACGCCGATGACGACGCCCAACAGCGTCAGCAGCGAGCGCAAGGGGTTCACCCACAGCGTCCCGAGGGCCAACCGCACGTTGTCGAGAAGCCCGCGCAGCGCCTTCATTCGTGTCGCAACGCCTCCACCGGGTCGAGTTGGGCGGCACGGGCCGCCGGCCAGATGCCGAACACCAGGCCCACCAAGGCGGCGAAGGCCACCCCGCCCACCACCGTCAGCGGCTGCACCGCCGCGGTCAGGCTGGTGACGGCGGCCACCAACTTGGCCAGGCCCAGGCCGACCGCGGTCCCCAACACGCCTCCCAGCGCCGACACCGCCGAGGCTTCGAGCAGGAATTGGATGACGATGGTTCGTCGGCGCGCCCCCAGCGCCCGCCGGACGCCAATCTCGCGGGTCCGCTCCCGGACGCTCACCAGCATAATATTCATGATGCCGATGCCGCCGACGACGAGGGTGATGATGCCCACCGCCACGGCGACTCCGTACAGCGCGCCGGTCAGACTCTTGTAGGTGTCGGCCAGCTGTTCGGCCCGGAAAATACTGAAGTCGTCCGGCTTGTCAGGCGGCACACCCCGCGCGCGCCGGAGGATGCCGGTAATCTCATCCTCCGCCTTGTCCAGCTCGGCGGCGTCGTTGACCGCCACGTCGATTTGAAAGTCGCGCTTGCCGTAGACGCTGAGGAAACTCTTGAAGGGGACGAAGGCCACCAAGTCGAGGCTTTGTCCCAACAGCTGACCCTTCCGGGCGAGCACCCCCACCACCCTGTAGGGGCGGTTGTCGAGGCGGACGCTTTGGCCAACGGCATTGCCGTCGGGGAACAACGCCTCGGCCACCTGCGAGCCGAGCACCATGACGTAGCGCTCGTTGTCACTGTCAGCGTCGGTGATGAAGCGGCCCGCGGTGACCTCGTAGCCCCCCACCCGCTGAAAGTCGCCCAGGGTGCCGGTCACATCGACGCCGGAGGCCGTCTCGGTGCGGCTGCTCAAGTCCTTGGCTTCCTCGTTGAGCTCCGGGACGACGAAGGCGGCGTAGTGGGACTGGTTGGCGATGGCTTGCATCTGCGGCACGGTGAGCTGCTTTCGGTTGCGGTACATCCACCAGGTGGGTCCCATCGAAATCTGCGGCGTGCGAGAGATATTCAGCGTGCTGGTGCCGAGGCTGGCCAGCTGGCGGCTGAAGGAGGCATTCAGCCCTTGGATGATGGCGATGATGGCCAGCAGGGTGGCCACGCCAATGCCCACCGCGGCCACCGTGAGGATGGTGCGCAAGGGGTTGGCGCGGAGCGAGCCCAGCGCGATGCGACTTCCTTCGTAGAGCTCGATGCTCGGTTTCACGGGGCCGCGGCGGCCGCGGCGGCCCGCGCTCGCTCTGCCCGGCTCTCTAGCGCTACCTGCGCTCCCGGTCCATCCGAGACCACCTTGCCGTCCATGAGGCGGACCGCCCGCGGGCACCGCGCGGCGATGGAGGGCTCATGGGTGACCAGCACCAGCGTGTGCCCGGCGGCGTGGAGCTGCTCGAAGAGCCCAATAATCTCCTCGCCGGTGGCCGAGTCGAGGTTTCCGGTGGGCTCATCGGCCAGCAACAGCGAGGGCTCGGTCACCAGCGCCCGGGCAATGGCCACCCGCTGGCGCTGGCCGCCCGAAAGCTCGTTTGGCTTGTGGAGCATGCGCTTCTCCAGGTCAACCGATCGCAACGCCTCTTTGGCCTTCTCCTGGCGTTCGGCCGAGCTAATGCCAGCGTAGATCAGCGGCAGTTCGACGTTGTGCAGCGCGGAGGCGCGAGCCAGCAGGTTGAACGTCTGGAAAACGAAGCCGATCTCCTTGTTTCGGATGCGCGCCAGATCGTCATCCGACATCTCGCTCACCAGATTCCCGTTGATGTAGTACTGGCCGGCGCTGGGGGTATCGAGACAACCGATGAGGTTCATGAGGGTGGACTTGCCGGACCCGGAAGGACCCATAATGGCGACGTACTCGCCGCGCTTGACCTCCAGATCGCATCCGCAAACGGCATGGATCTCCTGGTCGCCCATGATGTAGGTCTTCCAGAGCTGGTAGGTGCGGATGACGATGCCATCCCTCTTAAGCTGCTCGCCTCGCCGGAGGAGTTCTGCCTTGTCCTGTTTCGATGTGGCTACTGCCATCGGATCGGTTCTCTCTTTTCTTAGGTGTTGTTGGCGGTGGTCG
>JBKQJL010000036.1:0-17553 GCA_052147975.1 Myxococcaceae bacterium | reverse complement strand
GGACTCCTGCCCGCGGTGCTGCAACGCGTGCAGGCCGAGGTAGGTGAGGTTGGAGGCCTCAGAGTTGCCGAAGATGCCGAAGATGCCGCACATTTGCTTCGGACATACACCGCTCGGCTGTCGCCTGCACGGGCCAGAGGCACCGCTTGGGGTGGCTTCCGGCCGCGGCCGGGGAGTGGTGTAGGGTGCCGGGGCATGACGACCGTCGACTTTCGCCAGAAGGTGTGCCTCCTCACAGGTGCGACACGCGGCATCGGCCGGGCCGCCGCGGAGGGGCTCGCGCGGACCGGGTTGAGGCTGGCGTTGGTGGGCCGGGACAAGGCGCGGGTGGAGGAGACGGTGGCCGCCGTCCGCGCCGTCACCGGCAACAACCAGGTGGAAGGCCTGGTGGCGGACCTCTCGCTGCGCAGCGAGGTGCGCCGTCTGGCGGCCGACGTCCGGGTCCGCTACCAGCGGCTGGACATCCTCGTCAACAACGCCGGGGCCATCTTCACTCGCCGCGAAGAGACGACCGAAGGCATTGAGAAGACGCTGGCCCTCAACCACCTTGGCTACTTCCTCCTCAGCTGGGAGCTGCTCGACCTGTTGAAGGCGAGCGCTCCGGCCCGGGTGGTGAATGTGGCCTCGGAAGCCCACCGCGGAATGCGGCTCGACTTTGAGGATTTGGGGAACCGGAAAAGCTACTCGGGCCTCAGGGTGTACGGGCAGTCGAAACTCATGAATATTCTCTTCACCGCGGAGCTGGCACGCCGCCTGGCTGGCACCGGCGTCACCGTCAACGCGCTGCACCCGGGGGTGGTGGCCACCGGCTTCGGGCAAAACACCCCGGGGCTCTTCCGCACCCTCATCCGACTCGCCGCCCCGTTCCTGACGACTCCGGAAAAGGGCGCCGAGACGTTGGTGTACCTGGCCACCTCGCCGGAGGTGGAGGGCATCACCGGGCAGTACTTCATCAAATGCCGCGCAGTGAAGCCGAGCCCGGCGGCGCGCGACGCCCAGGCGGCCCAAACGCTTTGGGAGGCCAGTGAGCGGCTCGTCGCCGTCCGGAACGCCGCGGCGTGAGCCGTCCCGGGCGCGCTGCCCTCCTCCTTGGCCTCCCGTTGCTGGCGCTCCTCGGCCTCGCCGGCAGTTTGGACGTCTGCGCCAGCCGGGCCTCGGGCTCCCCCAGGGTGGAGCTCGCCGCCGTCGGGGAAGGCCCCCTGTTGGCCGGGGCGGCGAGTCGGCCTCTGGCAGTCCCACTGCCGGCGGCGGTGGCCGGCTATGGCGTCCCCCGGGCCAGCGCCTCGGCCGTCGCCTTCCCCGTGCGTGCCTCGGCGCTGGTGGTGGAAGCGGGGCAAGTGCGGGTGGGCGTGGTGACGCTGGACGTCCTGGTGGGGGACGCTGCACTGGAGAAGGCCATCCGCCAGGCCGCCATGCCGCTTGGCCTCACCGAGGTATGGGTAGCGGTGACGCACACCCATTCCGGCCCGGGTGGCTATGCCAGTAACCCCCTGGTGCAGGTGGCCGGGACGGGGCTGCTTCACCGGCGTGTCCGTGAGGCGGTGGTGGCCGCTGCCGCGGGGGCGCTGCGTGACGCCAACCAGGCCCGGCGGCCAGTGTCGCTGCGCTTTGGCGAGGCCACCCTCCCGGAATTGGTGGGAGCGCGCGAAATGCCCCAGGACGTCGACGCCCGTCTGTCGCGCCTCGTCTTCAACGGCGAGGCGGGGCCGGTGGCCCAGTTGCTCGTCTTCGCCTGCCATCCGACGCTGGTGCCGCGGCCCCCGGCCGGCCTCGACGCGGACTGGCCGGGCCGGCTGGCCGAGGCCGAGGCCGCCCGTGGGCACGGGGTGACGCTTGTGCTGCAGGGAGCGGTGGGAAATGTCTCGCCGGCCCTGCACGGGGAGGGTGGCGAGCGGCTCGAGCGCTTCGTGGCGGCGCTGGGCGCCGCCGTCGACGGGCTTCCCCTGGCGGAGGTGCCGCCCGGCTTGTCGGTGGCCCGCGTCTCGGTGCAGCTTCCCGGCCCGGACGCCGAGCGGCTCGTCCCCAGAGTGTTGCGGCCACTGTCCGACAACGTCCTGTGCGCGGCCGCCCCGTCGCTGGCCTCGGTGGGCCTTCTCCAGCTGGGGCCCCTCGTCCTCCTCGGTGTCCCGGCCGAGCCCTCCGCGGCGGCAGGACGGGTGCTGGAGGAAGCGGCTGGGGCGCGCCGGGTGGTGAGTCTGGTGAATGGCTATTTGGGCTACGTCGAGACGCCGGAGCACCTCGAGCGCGGCGAGGGCGAGGCGGAGCGCCAGCTGTTGGGGGCGGGGTTTCTCGACGCGCTGGCCCAAGCGGCCCGCGCCGTGCGCAGCCCACGTCCCTAGGCCCCCCGGGGGTTAGCTTCCCCGGGCTTTGAGCCAGCTGGCCACTTCCGGGCGCAGCCGCTCGCGCAGCGCGACGTCTTGCCCGAGTCGCTCCAGGGTTTGCGCGACGGCTTGCTGGGCTTCTGGCACGGTGTGCTGGGCGAGGAAGGCACGCACCTCCTCGAGGTGGGCGCGGGTGTGGAGGTTCCCCAGCGCCTCCACCACGCGGCGGACAAGCATCGGCGCGCCGCCGGTGCGGGCCAGGACGTCCGTCCAGCGCTCCTGAAGCAGCCGCCAGCTGGCGTCGCGTGCCTCGCGGTTGGCCAGCAGCCCGTGCACGTAGCCGGCCACGTCCTGCATGGGCACTCCGCCGTCGAGCAACAGCCGCCGGGCCTGGGCGGCGAGGGCCGCGTCCTCGAAGGTGGTGAGTGCCATGAGGTAACGCCGCTTGGTGGCTGGGTCCGGCTCGCCGGGGAAGGCTGCTTTGAGCTTCTCGAAGAGGGACGCGTCCCCGGTGCGTGCAGCAATGCCCACCGCGCCGTCCAAGAGGTTGGCTTCCAGCGCGTCCGAGCCGTGTTCCAGCAGGCGGGCCACACGGGCGCTGGCCTCGGCGAGCACGCCTGGGCTGCGCGCCAGCCCGCCGACGCCGCGCAACAGCGAGGCACGCCGCAGCCGGTCCAGGTCGCTCTCCCCTGGCCTGGGCTCCCATCCCATGCGGGCGAAGGCAGGGCCGAAGAGTCCTTCCACCACCCGCCGGAAATGCGGCGCGTCGTCTGCGTCCACCAGCCGTGCTTCGACGTAGCCCAGCTTCCCCACCAACTCGTCGAGGACGGCGTCATCCCGCTCGTCGGCAAAGCCCAGTGCGACGTCCAGAAAGTCGGCAATGCGGCCCTTGCCCGCCCGCACCAGGGCCCATTGGTCGGCCAATAGCCCAATCCGCTCGGCTGGGGCCAGCGCACCGAGGTGGTTGCGCAGCGCCAGCAACGCGGCACCGTCGTAGGCCACGCGGTAGAAGCCCGTCGAGCCGGCGTTGGCGCACAGCCACTGCAGGGAGCCGGAGACGCTGAGCTCGGCGGTGTGCGTGTTGTCGCGCAACAGGATGCGCGTTTCGTGCTCGCCCGAGGCGTCCGCCCAGCGCAGGACGAGGGGCACCGGCCAGCGTTCATCGCTGCGGGCAGAGGGGTCCGAGAAGAAGCGCGTCTGAGCCAGCGACAGCCGGTTGCCGGTGAGGGACACACTCACCACCGGGTAGCCCGGCTGGCGAATCCACGCGTTGGCCACCTCCAGCACCGGCTGGCTGGAGGCTTCGGCCAAGGCCGCCCACAAGTCATCGGCGACGGCGTTGCCCCGGGCATGCTTGCGCATGTAGGCGCGAATCCCGGCCCGGAAGGGCTCCTGGCCAAGGAAGCCCTCAATCATCCTCAGCACCGCGCCGCCCTTCTCGTAGGTAATGGCGTCGAAGGCTTCGCCCGCTTCACCGGCATTGCGCACCGTGCCGCGGATGGGGTGGGTGGAACGCAGGGCGTCCAGGTGCAGGGCCACCGACTTGCCGGCGTCGAAGTCGAGCCACACCCGCCAGCCGGGCTTCCAGCCATCCACCATTTTGTACGCCATCCAGGTGGCGAAGGCCTCGTTCAGCCAGAGGTCATCCCACCACACCATGGTTACCCAGTTGCCAAACCACTGGTGGGCGAGCTCGTGGGTGACGACTTCGGCAATCCGCTTCTGCACCGAGAGGGGCGCGGTGAGGGGGTCCACCAAGAGCGCGAGCTCGCGGTAGGTAATGAGGCCGGCATTTTCCATCGCCCCCGCTTCGAAGTCCGGGATGGCCACTTGGTCGAGCTTCCCGAAAGCGTAGGGCAGGCCGAAGTACGCCTGCAGGCGGGGTAGGGCGGCGAGCGCCGCCGTCTGGCCGAAGTGGGTGAGGTGCGACTTCTCGGCCAGCGCCCAGGTGCGGACCGGGACGCGGTCGGCCGAGTCCTCGGGGCTACTGACGAGCGGCCCGGCCACCAGCGCCACCAAGTAACTGGGAAGCAGTTCCGTCTCGGCAAACCGGACGAAGTCCCGCTCGTCGCTGCTGGGCCGGCGCTCCGTCTCGGCCCCGTTGGAGAGGACGGTCAAGCCCTTGGGCACCTCGACGCTGAGCGCCCAGCGGGCCTTGAAGGCCGGCTCGTCGAAGCAAGGAAAGACGCGCCGCGCGTCGGCCGCCTCAAACTGGGTGGCCGCCACGTCTCCCGCCAGGTACAGCCCGCGCAGCCCGTCGCAGAAGCTTCCCGTCCATTCGACGTACAGCGTCGCGTCCCCGGCCGGGAGGTCGGCGTCGAATTCGAGCAGCACTGTCTCGCTCAGCGGAAGGGGACTCACCCGGGCGGTGCGCACCGTTTTGCCGAGCCGCAGCTCCACCCGGGTGACGTTGAGGCCGAGCGCGTGGAGGGTAAATTCCCGCACCGGCCGAGCAATGGAGACCGTCACCCGCTCGGAGCCAGAGAAGGATTTCTGGGCAATGTCGACGGCGAGGTGCGTCTCGTACCGACGCGGGAGGACCTCGCGGGAAAGCCGGAAGTTCCTGTCGTCGGAGCGCGTCGTCATGCCGGGGCCGCCGACTGTAGCTTGGGACTGCCCCAACACCGGAGGAAAAGCCGCTGGAGGAAGCGCGTTTTTACGTGCCGCAAGTGCCCGTGAGGGACGAAATCCAGTCGGTGACGAGTTGTAGCCCCTGGACGTCGACGACGCTTCGCCCCAGGGCGGGCATGGCGATGGCTGGGTCGTTGGAGTCCATCCGGAAGGGGAGGATGGATTCGGTGGGCTGCCCGGGGAAAATATCCACCAACCGTCCACCCGTCGCGATGCCCGCGGCCTCTGGCACCTTGCAGACGCCGTAGACAATTGGGTCCGTCTCGAGCGTCGAGAGAAAGAGCCCGGTCGGGGCGGCATAGCCGGTGGCACTGTGGCAATGGGCGCAGTTGGTTTCGAGGTAGGCGCGGGCGCGCTGCTCGACGGAGCCGGTGGTGGGGTCATTCCACACCGGCAGGTACGGCCAGGCGGATGCGTCCGGCGTGCCGCTGAGGAGGCCCTTCGCCGTCCAATAGGCCAACTGGTTTTGCGTGGTGCCGTCGCTGTAGGCCTGGTTGCCGTTCAGGTTTCGGGCCTTGGGGCCAATGGGGCCCAACACCAGGCTGTTTTCGTGACATTCCGCGCACTGCGGGGTGGAAGGCACGGCGTAGTTGGTGGTGACGGTGTTGCCATTCACGTCAATCCAACTGAGCGGCACGGTTTCTCCGCCAGGGTTGGCCGTGGCCACCTTCTGGGCGGCGTCCCAGGTGTACGTCATGGCCTGCCACACGCCGGCATTCTTCCAGATGACGCGCGTCTCCACCCAGGTGAGGATGGGTTGGGCCTTGCGCATGTCGTCCGCCCATCCGAAGGACTTGGTCAGCACCGTCCCGTCGGGGAAGTCGAAGGCGTTGACTGCGTCGTAGGTGGCGGAGCTGCCGGACGGCATCCACACCGTCCGGCGCTTCACCGCGTAGTCCGAGAAGAGCGGGGTATTCAGCATGTAGGGCGTGACGCCAGGCTCGAGCGCAATGTCGCCATTGACGAGCGACACCTGGCACCACTCGGCAAGCGTCGCAAAGGCCGTCGTGCCGCCCGAGACGGGCGTGCACGCCGGCGCGCTGCTGGTGCTGCTGCTGCAGCTCACGGCCAACAGCGTCGCGACGGCCAGCCCTACACTGCTGAGTACCCCTAATTTCAAGGAAAGGCTCCTGCGTCGACGCCTGGAAGTGGGAAGCCAGGCGGCGCTGCGTTGGTGAATGGGACTTCGTTGGTATTCAAGGCACTGCCGTTGGGGATGGGGTTCGTCGCGCAATTCAGGCAGACGATGGGCAGGTTCAGGTTGGCGAAGCTGGCCGCGCTGCCGCTGTTGTTGGCGTCGTTGTTGCTCGCAAACCAGATGCCCAAGGGGTTGGCCGGCGTTCCCGCAGCGACACCTGCGTCAGGCGGCAGGTACCCGGGCGGCCCAATGCCGTCCCAGTCGAGGTCCGGCGTGGAATTCCAGGCGGCTTCCAAGATGAAGGCGTCGAACAACTCGCCGTATTGGTTGGTGTTGGTCCCGCCGTCGATGGCGTAGAGGTTGCTGCTGATGGGAGCCGACCCGTTGCCACTGAAGGTGTTGTTGTGCGCCCAGACGTTGTTTGGGAAGGGGTTGAGGTCGGTGGGGCTGCTCGGCTCGTAGCTCTGGTCGAAGAGGATGTAGCTGACGACGCCGTAGCCAATGGTGTTGTTGTTGGCGATGGTGTTGTTGAAGACTTCGACGAAGGCGCTGGCCATCACGAACATGCCCGTGCCGCCGGGCACGTACCAAACAATGTCGCCGGGCGTTGCGAAGTTGACCGTGTTGTTGTCGTGCACGTTGTTGCCGTAGACGCGCACGTTGAGGGTGCCATCCGTGCCAGCGTCACTGAATTGGGGCGCCATCAGCCCGGGCAGCCCGAAGACGGCGATGCCGACGGTATTCTGCGTGGCCTCGTTGCCCTCGACGTCAGCGTCCACCGAGGACTCAATCTCGATGCCGGCGACGTTTTGGTAGACGAGGTTGTTGCTGAGGATGATGTTGTTGGACTGCCCGACGTAAATGCCGGTGTCCTGGGCGCCGCTGATGACGCAGTGGTCGGCCAGCACGTACTGGCTCTGCACCGGATAAATGCCGTAGGAGCCGTGCGAGGAGGGCGTGGTGGCCCCGCCGTCGGCAGCGTTGGCCCACAGCACGTTCACCTGCACGAAGGCCGCCCCGTTGGCGTTCTCCACCTTGATGCCGTCCCCCGGGGTGTTGCGGATGGTCAGGCCCTGAATCTTGAGGTTGCTGTTGCCGAGGCTGGCGGTAATGCCGATGCCCTGGCTGCCCGTCTCGCCGGAGAAGTCGAGGATGGTCGCGGGCGAGCCGGTGTAGGCCGTCCCACCAACCATGCCCGCGTAGGCCATGCCGGCGCCCTGAATGGTGAGGTTGGCCCCGGCCGGAAGGGTGAAGCCGTTGGTCAGCGTGAAGGTGCCGGCTCCGAAGACGAATGTCGTCCCCGGCGTTGCGGCGGCGATGGCCGCGTCAATCTGGCTTTCCGGCGCGCCCACCGGGATGGTGCAGGTCTGCGGGGTGCCGGTGCAGCTGACGGCTGGAGTGCCCGAGTCAGGCGGGGTGGTGGAACTGCTACAGGCGCCGAGCGCGAGCGCGCCAGCGGACAGAAGGACAACTGAGACTCTTCGAAGCATGCCGTGTCTCCAATGGAACGGCCCCCAGCGGAAGCCGTGCGTGTGTGGTGCTGTTCCCGCAGCGCTGACAAGGTAGGACGCCAACGGCGGAAGGGCCGGCGGTTGTCCCCCGGCTGTTACCGTCGCGCAAGAGCGAATGCTTCGTTTCTTCAAGCGGCGGCGCGCACTACCCCATGCCGCTCCGTGTCACAACCCCGCATTTCGGAGGGGAGGGGGTGCGCAGTCGCCTGCGCGCGCCCGGAGTGAAGTCTGCCGCTCAGTCGTCTTCGCGGCCGTGGTCCTCGTGGTGGTGGTGGCCATGGCCCGAGTGGTCATGGCCATGAGGGTGGCCGCGGTGCGGGTGGGCGTGCTCGTCGGCGCGCGTCTTCTGCAGCTTGAGCATTTTTTTCTTGAGCAGGTCGCGTTTCAGCGAGGAGAGCCGGTTGACGAAAACCGTCCCCTCCAAGTGGTCAATTTCGTGCTGTAGCACATGGGCCAGCCGGTCCTCGGCCTCGAGCGTCTGCCAGGCGCCGGTGCGGTCCTGGAAGCGCACCTTCACCTTGCGAAAGCGCGGGGTGTCCTCGAATTCCCCCGGGACGCTGAGGCACCCCTCCTCGTACGTCAGTGGCTCCAGCGTCTCCAGAAGCTCGGGATTCACAATCTCGAAGAAGGTCCCGTCTGGCCGGCCCACCCAGGCCAGCCTCAGCGGAACGCCAATTTGGTTGGCCGCAATGCCAATGCCCTCCGCCTCGCGCAGCGAGTCCATCATCTCGCCGAGCAGCGTCTGCAGGGCCGGCCCGAAGTCAGTGACTTTGGCCGTGGGCCGCTGCAACACCTTGTCGGGCCAGATGACGATGGGTTTCGCCATGCGCAGCCCTACTCCTACAACGAGTTGCCAGGCTCCGTCGTGCCCCCGGGGCCGCGGGTGCTGGAGGCCCGCCAGGGGCGCCCCCAAGGAGAAGTGGGGCTGGAGGCATGGCCGGGCCCCCTCGGTTACGCTTTGGCACTCGCATGTGGGGACCGCTCGGCGCCTGGGTGTATGACTGCACGCTGGCCCGTGCCGAACGGACGTGCCTCGGCGACTGGCGACGGACCCTGTTGGCATTGGCCCACGGGGACGTCCTGGAGATTGGCGCCGGAACAGGGGCCAATGTCGCTTACTACCCCTCGGCCGTCCGTCGGCTGGTGTTGGCCGAGCCAGATGCCAGCATGCGTGGCCGGCTGAAGCGCAAAGTGGGCGAGCGGGAGGACGTCACCGTCATTGACGCCACGGCCGAAGCCATTCCCTTGCCGGACCGGGCCTTCGACGTCGTCGTCTCAACGCTGGTGCTGTGCTCGGTGGACTCGCCGGGCCGCTCTCTGGCCGAGGTGTGGCGCCTCCTCCGGCCCGGCGGCTGCCTGCTCTTCTTGGAGCACGTGGCCGCCGAGGGACGCCCGGGGCGCTTGCGCTGGCAGCGCCTGTTGGAGCCCGGCTGGCGCTTCATGGCTGGCAACTGCCACCTCACCCGCCGGACCGAGGACGCCATTACGGAGATGGGGTTTGCCCTCGAGGACGTCCAGCGGGAGTCCATCCGCCGGGTGGCAGGGGTGGTCCGGCCCTCCATCCGCGGGGTTGCGCGACGGCCCTGAGCCCCCCCGGCCCCCCTCCGGGCGAGGCTGTTGCCGAGCGGCTCGGCGTGTGCATTCTTCACCTCTGCCATGAGCGACCCGACTTCCGCGGTCAGGACTCTCCTGGGGCCCGCGACGCGCGGCTTCGAGGTGGCACTCTGGGACGGCTCGGTGCTGCCCGCAGCTGGGGACGCACCCAAGGGACGTCTCGTCTTCCGCAGTCCCGCCGCGGCGCAGGTGCTGGCGCCGCCGGCCAGTGAGGTGCGTGCGGCCGAAGCGTTCACCGCCGGCATTCTCGACATTGAGGGGGACACCCTGGGCGTCCTGGAGGCGGCCGCCCGCTGGCCCGGGCCACCCGTCAGCCTGAAGTCGGTCGAGGCGGTGGCCGCCGGCTGGTGGCAGCGGGTGCACTCGGCGCTGGCCCCGAGACTTCGTGGGCGCCGCCACACGCCGGCTCGCGACCGCTCGGCCGTCCAGTACCACTACGACGTCTCAGACGCCTTTTACCGTCTCTTTCTCGGCCCTTCTCTCGTGTACTCCTGCGCCTTCTTTTCGACCGGAGACGAGAGCCTGGAGGCAGCGCAGGAGGCGAAGCTGGAGCTCGTCTGCCGCAAGCTCGACCTCGGGCCAACGGACCGCCTCCTGGACGTGGGCTGCGGGTGGGGCGGGCTGTTGCGTCACGCGGTGCAGCGCTACGGCGTGGGCGGCTTGGGGATTACCCTCAGCGAGCATCAGCTGCTCGAGGCGCGCGCCCGTCTGGCGGCGCTGCCTCCCCACCGCATGGAGGTGCGCGCTGCGGACTACCGGCAGCTGGGGGAGGAGCCGCCCTTCGACAAGGTGGCCAGCATCGGGATGATGGAGCACGTCGGCTCCGAGCGACTGGACGCCTATTTCGAGGCGATGTTTCGCGCCACCCGCCCGGGAGGCCTTTTCCTCAACCACGCCATCGCCCCCACGCCGACACCCCGCAACACCATCCCCTGGCTGTCGCGGCAGGACGGCGGCTTCATCCGTCGCTACATTTTTCCGGACAGCGAGCTCATTCCCGTGGGCCGCGTCACCGAGGCCGCCGAGCGGGCTGGCTTCGAGGTGCGGGACCTCGAGTCACTCCGCGAGCACTACGCCCAGACGCTGGCCCACTGGCTGCACCGGCTGGAGCACCGTTTCGACGAGGCCGTCCAGCTGGTGGGTGCAGAGCGCGCCCGGGCCTGGCGCTTGTACCTGGCCAGCTCGAGCGTGGCGTTCCGACTGGCGGAAATCACCGTCTTTCAACTCCTCCTCGTCCACCCGGGCAAGGACGGACGGGCCCCGGTCCCCCGGACGCGCGAGCGCTGGTACGCTGGCCTGCGGCAATGAGTTTTTTCCAAAGCGCCCCGGAGCTGGGGAACCAGTACGACGACGACGTGCTGCTCCAGGAGCTGCTGGCCCGACGCCTCCCGGAGGAGGTACGGCGAGCCATCGAGCCCTCGCTGGTGGAAATGGGAGGTCTCGCCGCCGGCCGGCTGTGGGAGCTCTCCCAGCAAGCCCGGGGACAGGAGCCGCTGCTGGTGCCCTATGACGCCTGGGGGCGTCGGGTGGACGAGATTCAAGTGCCGCCAGCCTGGAAGGAGTACGCCCGGGTGGCGGCCGAGCAGGGTCTGGTCAGCATTCCCTATGAGAAGGCGCAGGGGCCCTGGTCGCGTCTGCACCAATTCGCCCTCCTCTACCTCTTCGCCCCCTCCTCCAGCGTCTACACCTGCCCGCTGGCCATGAGCGACGGGGCGGCCAAGACGCTGCTTCACCACCGCGCCACGCGCCTGGTGCAGCGCGCCGTCCCCCGCCTCACCAGCCGAGACCCGCACAACGCTTGGACGTCGGGCCAGTGGATGACGGAACGCACTGGCGGCTCGGACGTGGGCCGGACGGAAACCGAGGCTCGGCCCGAGCCCAACGGCTGGCGCCTGTACGGCACCAAGTGGTTCACCTCGGCCGCCACCTCGGACATGGCGCTCACCCTGGCGCGTCCCGAAGGCAACCCGCCCGGCGGCCGCGGGCTGGCGCTCTTCTACCTGGAAACCCGCACGCCGGAGGGCGGCCTCAACGGCATCCACCTTCACCGGCTGAAGGACAAGCTCGGCACCCGCATGCTGGCCACCGCCGAGCTGGACCTCGTCGGAACGCGCGCCGAGCTGGTGGCCGGCACCGAAGAAGGGGTGAAGGCCATTACCCCCATGCTTCAAATTACCCGGTTGTGGAACGCCGTCTGTGCCGTGTCTTCCATGCGGCGGGGGATGGCGCTGGCCCGCGACTACGCCCGCCGGCGCGAGGCCTTCGGGGCGCCGTTGTCCGAAAAGCCCCTCCATGTGGAGACACTGGCCGCGCTGCAAGCAGAGCTCGAGTCGAGCTTTCTCCTCCTCTTCCGCGCGGTGGAGCTGTTGGGCCGCGAGGAGACCGAAGGCACGAGCGAGGACGAGCAGCTTCTGGCGCGGGTGCTACAGCCGGTGGTGAAGCTGTACACCGCGCGCCACGCTGTGGCCCATGCCAGCGAGGTGCTGGAGGCGTTCGGCGGGGCTGGCTACGTCGAGGACACGGGCCTGCCGGCGCTGCTGCGTGACGCGCAGGTGCTGCCCATTTGGGAGGGCACCACCAACGTGCTGGCCCTGGACACGCTGCGTGCCATTGGCGGCGGCGAGGCCCTGTCCGCGCTGTTGCGAGACCTCGAGGCCCGGGTGGCCCGGGCCACCCACCCCGCGCTTCAGGGCCCGCGCGTCCGGGCCGTGGACGCGGCACGGCAGGCCGCGGCTTGGCTCAAGGCACGGGCCAGCGAGGACGTCTCGTTGCTTGAGGCCGGAGCTCGGGCCTTCGCCCTCACCCTGGGCCGGGCCTACGCGCTGGCCTTGGTGGTGGAGCACGCCCAATGGCTGCTCGAGGCGCGGGGGAATCGCCGCGGTGTGGCGGTTTCCCGGCGCCTGGCCGCAAGCGGGCTCGACGGCCTCGACGCGGTGGACGCGCCCCAGGACGCCCAGGCGGTGGCCTTCCCGGAGACACGGTGACGCTGGCCCCAGCGGCCGCCGCCACTCCGAGCGTCGTCCCGGGCCCTCGCCTCTGCCTGGACTGTGGTGCCGAGCTGAGCGGGAAGTTTTGTGCCGCTTGCGGACAAAAGGACGAGCCACTCAAGCGCAGCCTCAAGGACTTGGCGCTGGAATTCTTCCAGCACCCGCTCATTGACACCAAGCTGTGGCGCAGCCTCGGGCAGCTGCTCCGTCGGCCCGGGGCGCTCACCGTCGAGTACCTCGGTGGACGGCGCACCCGCTACGTCCGGCCACTCAAGCTGTACCTCACCGTCAGCGTCCTGTTTTTCGCGCTCTTTGCCCTGCGGGTGCCGGCCACGGAGGCCTTCAGGGTGCAGGTGGACACCGAGCCGGCCCCTGGGACGGCGGCGACCAAAAAGGACCGGCCGCATTTCCCCATCGCCTGGCTGGACAGGCGCTTCGAGCGCAACACTGCCGCTCTCGAAGGCCCAGAAGGGACGCCCGCGCGGGAGGCCCTGTCGCAAAGGCTTGCTGGGCTGGCGCCGAAAATGGTCTTCGTGCTGCTGCCGCTCTCCGCCATCCTCTTCAAGCTCTTCTGGTGGAAGCGCTACTTCGTCGAGCACCTCGTCTTCACGCTGCACCTGCACAGCTTCATTTTCGCCGCCGCACTCCTCACGCTGCTTCCCTGGGGGCCCGTCTTGGGCGTCTTCTTCCTGTGGAGTGCGGCGTACGCGCTGTTGGCCTTCAAGCGCGTCTACCGCATGGGCTGGGGGGTGGCGGTGGCCAAGACGCTGGGCGTTTTCCTCGCCTACCTGGTGCTCTTCTCCGCCGTCATGCTCGTCACCACCTTCTCCGCCCTGCTCGCGGCGTAAACGGCCTGCTGCGGCGGGCGGCGCCACCGCCCAGCGTTTTTTTTGTTGAACCGACACCCTTGCCCGCCCCGGGGAGGGAGGTGGCAGGCTGCTGCGCATGGGCGACAGCGTGCTGGTCCTCAACGCCGGCTCCTCCAGCGTTAAATTCTCCACCTACCAGCTTGGCCCCTCGGCTGCGCTACAGCGCAGCCTACGGGGCGAGCTGGAGGGCATTGGGACGCGCCCCCGGCTGCGTGCCACCAACGCACAGGGCCACTCGGTGGCGGACACCTCCTACCCCGTGGCGGACGTCTTTAGCCGGACGGCCGCCATTCAACAGCTGAGCGACTTTCTCCGCGGCCAGCACGCGACGGACATTTGTGGCGTCGGACACCGAGTGGTGCATGGAGGCCCCCACCACGCCGCACCGGCCGAGGTGACGCCCCTCCTCCTTCAGGAGCTGGAAGCGCTGGTGCCGTGGGCCCCGCTGCACCAGCCGGCCTGCCTCGACGGCATCCGCGCCGTGGCGGCGCTCGACCCAGGCGTGCGCCAGGTGGCGTGCTTCGACACCGCCTTTCACCAGTCCATGCCGGAGCTCGCACGGCGCTTCGCCTTGCCCGACGCCTTGTACCAGCAGGGCGTCCGGCGCTACGGCTTTCACGGCCTGTCTTACGAGTACATTTCCAGCTACCTGGCCGAGGCATTTCCGCCACTCGCCGCCGGCCGGGTGGTGGTGGCCCACCTCGGCAACGGGGCAAGCATGTGTGCCTTGCGCGCGGGCCACAGCGTGGACACCTCCATGGGCTTCAGCGTCCTGGACGGCCTTCCCATGGGGACGCGGTGCGGAGCCATGGACCCAGGGGTGCTTCTCTACCTGTTGGGCCCAGGCGGCATGTCCCTTCAGGACGTCAACCAGCTTCTCTATTACGGGGCCGGGTTGAAGGGCCTCTCTGGGCTGAGCAGCGACATGCGCGACCTCTTGGCCAGCGAGGCCCCGCTGGCCCGCCTGGCGGTGGAGTATTTCGCCTACCGCGTGGCGCGCGAGCTGGGCGCGCTGGCCGCCGTGCTCGGCGGGCTGGACGGGCTCGTCTTCACCGCCGGCATCGGCGAGCACGCCGCGGCGGTGCGGGCGGACGTCCTCCGGCGCTCGGGCTGGCTCGGCCTCGTCCTCGACGCTGAAGCCAACGCCCGCGACGCCCCTCGCATCTCGACGCCTGCCTCAGCGGTGCAGGTGCTGGTGGTGCCCACGGACGAGGAGCTCGTCATTGCCCGGCACACCGTGCAGGTGCTGGGCCTGGGCTGACGCCCTGGAGAGGGGCGCCTCGCACAAGGGCCCTCAATGCAGCATCGAGAGGTCGACTTTTTTCGGGTCGCCCACCACCGCCACCTGGTAGTCCCGGACGTACTTCTGGGCGAAGGCCTGGACGTCCTTGGCGGTGGTTTTCCGAATGCGCTCCGGCAACGTCCGCAGCAGCCGGTAGTCACCGCCGACCAGCTGTGCTTCCACCAGACGTCCCGCTGCACCGTCCGTCGTCTGCTGGCCTTCGAGGAAGCCGGTGAGAAAGGTGGACCGAAAGCCGGCCAGCTCCTGGTCCGGGACGGCGCGACTGGCCAGGCCCTTCACCACCTCCTGCATCACCGGCAGCGCGGCGCCCGGGTCGACGGCGCTGACGTAGAGGGCCCCGAAGGCTTGCGGGCGGCTGACGTCCAGTCCGGCGGCGGCGGCGTAGCTGAGGTTGCGCTTGGTGCGCACCTCGACAAACTCGCGCTCGGCCAACACGGCGGTGGCCAACCTGGCTGCGGCGAAGTCCGGGGACTGCCAACTTGGGCCCGCAAACCGCGCGAGGATGAAGTTGGTGGGCAGCGTCCGGTTCTCCACTTCCAGCCGCGGCTGGGGGAAGGACAGCGCCGGGGGAAGCGGAGGGACGTCTTGGCCGACGGGCAAGCCGCCCAGGGCCTCTCGAGCTCGGGCGAAGACGGTTTCCGGCGCGACGTCTCCCACCACCACCAGCAACAGCCGCTTCTGCACCCGCAGCTGGGCGAGGTGGCTGCGCACGTCCTCGGCCGTCAACGCGCCGACGCTGTCCTCGGTGCCTACCGGGCGATTGGCGTAAGCGGTGCCGGCGAAGAGAATTCCATAGGAGAGCACCTGCAGCGCGCCGTCGGGGGTTTCCAACTCGTGCTTGAGCTCCTGCAGCTGCTGCTGGCGCTGCAGCTCCAGCTCGGCGTCCGGCAACGCCGGCTGGAGGAAGACGTCCGTCAACAGCTGGAAGGTGGCTTCCCAGGCGCCCAACAGCGACTTGGCCTGCAGCACGGAGTAGTTGGGAGCGGCATGGGCGCGCACGGTGCTGCCCAGTTTTGCCAGGCGGCGTGAGAAGGCGTCCTTGTCCAGTCGCTGGGTGCCACCGGAGGCGGCCGTGCGCAGGCCGAGGAGCTCCACCCCGGCGGTGCGGGCGTCGAGAAGCTGGACGCCTCCACGGATGGCCAGTGCCGCCGTCACCAACTCGGCGCCGGGGACGCGCTGCACCAGCACCTGTACCTCCCCCACCTTGCCGCTGGTGATGTCCCCGTCGGTTACCAGCGTGCTTGGCGCTGCCGGAGCCGCAGCAGCAGCTCCGCTCGCGGCCGCGCAAGCCGAGCCGAGGAGGAGGGTGACAGCAAGGAGCTGTTTCATCGCTGCGCCCCTTTCTTCACCGGCGGCAGCGGCTTCACCGGCACGGCCAGCTTCTCCAGAGCTGCCTGCGACAGCCCGGCCCCTTCCATCTCCTTGGACACCATGACGCCGAGGACGTAGGGCTGGCCGAGGAGGTAGGTGCGCACGTAGCGTGCGATGTCGGCTGGCGTCACGGCCCGCGTCTTCTCCAGGTAGGTGCGGTAATAGTCGAGGCCCGCCGAGGTCCACCAGAAGGTGAGGCTGTGGGCGAGGGCGCTCGGCTGCTCGTTTTCCAGCGAGCGGTCCACCTCCAGCTGGTGCGCGGCGTCCTGCAACTCCTCGGGGGTGAGGTAGCCGGGCTGCGCCAGCCGCGGGAGCTCTCGCTGGATGGCCTGGATGCAGCGGAGGGCCCTGTCCGGCGTTGCCACGAAGGACAGCAGAATAGGCCCGGTATTCATCTGCGTCGACCAGGAGAGGCTGACACTGAGGCAGGTGCCTGACTCGACGAGTGCCTTCTGGAATTTCGAGGCGGGTTGCTGGAGCGCGGTGGACTGGAGGTCCGCCGCGTAGGTGAGGTCCACATCCTTGCCGACGGTGGAGGGCCCTTGCCATTCCATGACGGCGGACACGGTGCGCACTGGCTGCTCCACCAGCACCAGCTCCGTCTTGGGAAGCGGCGGGTGGCTGACCAGCGGGTATGTCTCAAATGGGTTGGTGGCGCTCGGCTGCCAGCCGGCATACAGGGCCGCCGCCTGGGAGAAGACGTCCTCGGCCTTCACCCCGCCCGTCACCATCAGCACCGAGTTGTTGGGGACGTAGTAGCGGTGTTGGATGGTGCGCATCTGGTCGACACTGGCGCCCAGCACCGTTTGCCGGTTGCCGAGCGGGTCCTTGCGCGAGGGGTATTTCCAGAAGACGTGTTTCTCCACCTCGTGGAAGAGGTGGTAGGAGGGGTTCGCCTCGTTGCGGTCGATTTCCCCCGTCACCACCACGCGCTCCTTCTCGAATTCCTTCGCGTCGAACTTGGGGCTGACGATGGCGTCGCGCATGAAGACCATGGCGTCGGCGAAGTGGTCGGTGGTGGTGGTGAAGAAGTAATTCACCCGCTCGGTGTTGGTAGTGCCGTTCCAGTCCAGTCCCAGCTCGCGGCCTCGGGCGAGAAACGCCTCCTGGTCCGGCAGCGCCGCGTTGGCTTTGAAGAACATGTGCTCGTAGAGGTGGCTGAGGCCGTTGTAGTCCGGCGGCTCGGTCATCGAGCCGTTGCGGACGGCAATCTCCACCGTCACCAGCGGAGAGCCGGGGAACTCCACCACCAGCACCTCCAGGCCGTTGGGCAGAGTCCGCGAGAGAATGGGCGGCGAGGCGAAGGCCGGGGCGGAGGCCAAAACCATTGTCACCAGCGCACCTCGGAGCATCGCGCCTCCTCTCACCGCTTTTGTTTGGGGGCTAGAGCAAGTCCTCAGCCGGCTTGCCCCAGTCAATTCGTCCGTCGCTGGCACAACGGGCTCTTGGCTCAACTCGTCCAGTCGAGAACCACCTTGCCACTCTGGCCGCTGCGCATTACCTCGAAGGCCGCCTGGTACTGGTCGGCTTTGAAGCGGTGGGTGAGGACCGGTCGGATGTCGAGGCCGCTCTGCAACATGGCCACCATCTTGTACCAGGTCTCGAACATCTCCCGGCCGTAGATGCCCTTCACCTCCAGGCCCTTGAAATTGAGCTGGTTGAAGTCGACCGAGACTTCTTTGGGAGGAATGCCAAGGATGGCCACCCGGCCCCCGTGATTCATGGTGTTGAACATGTCCCGCAGCGCCTCGCCGTTGCCCGACATCTCCATGCCCACGTCGAAGCCCTCGGTCATGCCCAGCTCGCGC
>JBKQJL010000035.1:0-24393 GCA_052147975.1 Myxococcaceae bacterium | reverse complement strand
TTAGTAGTTCCATGGTCTTAAGGAAGTGGCAACCATGATGGCAACCAACCGAGCTGACCCAGCGCCCTGTTTTGGGCGACAGGGTGCGGTTGAAGAGGAGCTCTGACTAAGACTTGCTTGGCCCTCTTTCCCGTTGACTGTCCAGGTCGACAGCTTTCGTCACCCTGCGTTTGGCCCATGGGGAACGAGCGGGCTAAGCGAGACGAACTTGGGAGAGTCGACGCACGGGGTCGTTGCGCTCGAAGCTAGGCACCCGCCGGCGCCCGGGGCGAGAGACGCACCCGCGGGGGCGCTTCAAGGAGCGGCGACGACCTCGACACCGCGAAACGCCAGCCCGGTTCGCTCGAGTGTCCGGGCTAGGCTCTGGGCCGCGGGCGTCTCGTCGGGCTGCGGCACCGGACGGACGTCCCACGTCGTCTCCGCGGCGACCGACTTGACGCGGAGATCGGGGGAGTAGAGTTCAGCGAGCACTGGCGTCACCGCACGGTTCAGCGCCTGGAACCAGCCGAGTCGCTCGCCCGTGCCCATATCCAGCACCTCTGTGGCGCTGAGCCCGTGCGCGACGATGAGGGCGTGGCCATCTGGAGAGCAGAAGATCCGCTGCACTAGGTCAGGCAAGTCGTTCGCCACGTTCCAGATGAGCCGTCCAGTTCCCGTGTCCCAGAGGGTAGTGCTCCGGGTCGTGACGATCACAAACCGGGCCATGTCAGGTGTGAAGCCGAGCCCGAGCACCGCACCATCAAGAGGCAGCGCCAGCTCCTTCGCGGAGTCGAGTTCGCGCAGGATGAGTTTGTCAACGAAGGTCACGCAAGCCGGCGGCCGTCTCGGGAGATTGCGCAGTCACCTGCCGGCCGAGCGCGCCGGGTTTCCTGGAAAATGCTTCGGTCAGCGTGTGTATCCCAGACCGCGAGTCCGTCCGCGCCGAGCTGGGCGACACGCGAGCCGTCCTCAGAGACGGAAATGTCCCAGCAGATGCGACAGTGGTGCTGCCAGAGGAGCCGATCCTTTTTCAGGTCATGGAGAACGACGGCGCTCCGGTCGCTCGTAAGGAACGCAACCGCCGGTCCGTCTCCGACCAGCCTGGGTCCCCATCCGAGGGGGCGCACACCGCTCGCGAAGAGAGTCCCGGCAGGCTTGTACAGCTCGAAACGCCCGGAGCCCGCATTGAAGAGGAGGGCGCTTCGTCCGCTCGAGGAGAGAATACCCCCAGACCACCACCGCGGTGTCCTTGGCGTCCTGTCTGGTGGCACGTGCCACGCGCTGAGCGCGGATGCGTTGTCCATTCCCGCGGCGAAGATTCGTTGCCCATCGATGGAGAAGGCCAGCCGTGGCCAGCCGGGCGGGTAATGGACGACCGCGCGGATGCTCCGGCTCCGGAGATCCACGACCATCGACTGGGTCGCTCCTTGGTGACCTGCGACCGCCACGAGCTCGCCGTCCGGAGACAGTGCGCTCCCGCCCCGCGGAACCCGCGCCCAAATGCCCTGTTTGGTCTCGGGGAGCTCGATGCTGAAGTCTCCATCGGGGCCGCCGAGTACGTCGAGGCGTCCTTGCCGGAAGACGACCAGCCCGTGGTGACTAAAGCCAAGGCTCTGTAAGGGCTCGAATTTGCGACGGGCAAGCTCGTGACCATCGTCGAGAGCGACCAGGTGCAACCCGTCGGTGGCGTCGAGGTAGGCGACTTGTCGACCGTCGTCGGAAACGACGCAATCCTCGCCGCGCCGGACGTCTGAAGCGACGATGCGCGTTCCACCTGCCTCCTCCTGATGGAGAAGTTGCCCGTTCAGTGTCGCGGTTCGCGGGGGAAAGGCCCCGCGACAGGGGTAGCCCAACGAACGAGGCCACGTAAGTAGCTCATGGCCAGTCGCAGCATCATGGAAAGTCCAGCCCCCCGCCCGCGAGAGCCGGAGCAGTCCACGGGCGAGAAGCAAGGCCTCTTGCACGGGTTCGCCGGAGAGGGTCCACAACGTCTTTCCGCTCTCGACCTCGCGTATCTCGACTCGGCCCTGGGCGTGGCCGAGCGAGACGACTCTTCCGTCAGGAAGCACGCTGACATCGGTGAGCGACTCGGCTGGTCCGTGAAGAGAAAGGATTCGCTCCGGCATCTGCTCGCTGGCGACCGCCAGGCCCCAACGTGCCTCGGTCGTGTCGTGCTGCGCACGTGCAGCAGCGAAGTACGCGGCAGCTTTCGACCGGTCCCCTTCCTGTTCTGCATCATAAGCGCGGTGAAGGAACGCGCTCGCCAGCTCAATCCGCGTCTGGTGGAGGCGTACGGCCACGACAACTGCGGCGACGAAGAGGGCGCCAGCGGCGATTGCCATTCCGGTCAGGATCGCGCGATGGCTCGAAGCAAACTTCCGAAATAACTCCCACGTCCCGTAGTGATATGCCCGCACCCGGCCGCCAGCGAGGTACGCGGAGAGTTCCTCTGCGCGTCCGCACGTCACCGGTGATGAGCCTTCGGCGGCGGTTGGCCTCCAGGCGGCGTTGGCGATTCAGCAGCGCCGTGGCCCGCCGGTACCCGTAGCTTGGCCGCCCTCCGACGATGGCCTTCACCGCGTCGAGCACCGCCGGGGCATCCTTGGACTGGCGTGGGGGCCGGGGCTGAGTCGCCGCAGGGCGCATGAGGTTACTGCGCAAGACCTGGAGCGCGCGGGCGATGGCGCTCACAGCAAAGCCTCCATTTTCGCGAGCACCGGGGGCGAGAGCAGTTTTTTTTCGCGGGCAATGCGAATGGCAGCGCGGAGTATTTCGACTTCCTCCGTCTTCTGCCCCAGCAGCCGCTGAAGCTCGCGCACCTGTGCCCGAAGCTTCTGCGCCTCGGACTCGGCCACCACCGCCTCGCCGGACTGCAGCCCTGTGAGGCTCCCGGCGTCTCGGAGGCCACGCCAGCGGAAAGGCAGGCTCGACGCGACACCGTTCTTCCTCGACACCAGTGAAATGCTGCCGCCAGGCGCCTCAGCCTCGGCGAGCAGCCCGAGCTTCTCGGGCGCCGAGTAGCGACGCCTCCGTTCCTCCCGGGGTCCACCAGTCACTTCTGGGACGGCCACGGCTTCGTCGGGCTTCTTTTCCATGGGCTGACTCGCTTTCTACCGCGGTCTGCCCTGTCCGGTCCTTCAGGGGGCTACGTCATTCGGGAGTGGGCCAGTCCTGCTCACCGCCATCGCAATTGCCACGCGGCGTGATCTTGTGTAGGGTAATGTGTAAGGAGTCACACGTGGCCACCAACCTATCTCTAGACCCGGACTTGCTCGAACGCGCGCTCAAAGTCAGCGGCGAGCGCACCAAGAAGGCCGCCGTGACACGCGCGCTCGAGGAGTTTATCGCTAGGCGACGACAGAAACGCCTCGTTGGCCTGATGGGTAATCTCGAATGGGACAATTCGTTTGACTACAAGGCGGAACGGTCGCGGAAGTGAACCTCATGGTCGACACGAGCGTCTGGTCGTTGGCGCTGCGGCGTGATCCGCCCCTTGTATTGCCGCAGGTCACCGTCCTACGCCAGGCGTTGGAGAGCGAAGCCATTGTGGTCACGACCGGCCTGGTGCTTCAGGAGTTGCTACAGGGATTCACCGGTCCTCGCTCTCGAAAGGACATCATCGAGCATTTTGGCGCGCTGCCGATGATCAGCCCGAGCCGCGAAGACCATATCGCGGCCGCCGAATTGCGGAACACGTGTCGCCGTGCGGGCGTCCAGATGGGAACCATCGACGC
Source organism: Myxococcaceae bacterium (assembly GCA_052147975.1). Classification (GTDB taxonomy): domain Bacteria; phylum Myxococcota; class Myxococcia; order Myxococcales; family Myxococcaceae; genus JADGRA01. The sequence continues at coordinate 20,680 of JBKQJL010000035.1, read as the reverse complement.
ACTGTTGGCCCAACTTTGCATCCATCATGGACTGACGTTGCTGACCACCGACAAGGACTTTAGCCATGCGGCCCTGCACTGCCCGTTGAAGGTATGGGCTTGACAGCCTGTAACCCGATTCCTCACGAATCACTTGGCGCCGAGCAGCGCAGACTCTCTGACCCCAGGGGTTTCCAGTAGCGGTACGTGTCGCGCGCTCTCCGGGCCTCCCCGGCAAGCCTGGGGGATCTCCTGCGGGCCGGCCGGGCGGCTTCTGGAGCGGCTTCTCGAATGGAACTCTATTGGAAGGGACGGGCCGGTACGCGGCTCGACGCGTGGGAGAGCCACCTGTCGGGTTCGAATCCCGGCAGGGTCAATAAGTGTTTAAAATAATTAACTATTTATCAAAGCATAGCCTTGAGTGTTAGATTCGGTGGAAACGGGTGTGGTCCTGGCGTACGCGCTGCTCGGTCTTAGGGAGGAAGTTACGAGCGCCTGTTCGCAGCGGCCTTGGCCTCGAAACGCCGGAGTTCGTCGAGGATCCACCGGACGAGGGCGCCCTACCCCACCGAAGTCCGAAGGAGCGTCTATCCACCTGGGCTCGCATGTACTCGGGCGAGAGGTGGCCGTGGACATCCACCGTCATCCGGATGTCGTCGTGCCGGAGAATGTCGCGGACAGCGTGTGCTCGAGTGGTGGAACGCCGCCTCTCGTCCTTCGTGGTCGTGCGCACCCGTCGGCCGAAATTCGTTCTAAAAGGGACGGACCGACTGACTCTGTTCTGCCTCAAGAGGGTCGCGTCGTCTCGCCGTCGCCGCGACTCAAGGGCCGGGCATCAACCCTGAAAACTACGACCTCTTCTTCCTCCCTCCGAAGAACGGGATGGCCGCGGCCTGCTTCATCCACAAGGCCGCCTGGCGCTCGTCGAGCTCGCCCACGGACTTGAGCTCGACACCCCGTGTGGACTTGCCCATTCCGATCGGCGTCACCGGCGGTTCAGGCTTCAGCTCCGTGCCGCGTATGAACATCAGCTTCACATGGCCGACGAAGGCGCCGGATGAGAAGCACCAGCCCCCGCCCACACCGTAGTACGCCATTCCCCACTTCACCGCACGCTGGAGGTCCGGCAACGCCTTGGCCGCAAGGGCATCGATGCGGTCGGCGATACCGCGCTGCGGCCGCGGCAGGCTGGCGATGTAGGCGAAGACGGGGTCGTCGCCATCAGCGGCCTTCGCGGCGCTTGCCTTTCCGGTCATGGCAACCAACAGCTTCGTGATGGTTTTGCCTTGGGCGGTCTTCCTGCCCTTGGGCTTGTGCTTGGCGACGCGATTCATTCGGCTTACTTTGGGTAGGCGTTCACCGGGAATCTAGGCGGCGATGGGCTGGGCAGGAAGGGCCCGAGCGACACTTGGCGGAAGACATTGGCGGCCAGCCGTTGGTCCGCCTCCTCCAGGAAACGTAGCCGACCCCACGGCCCCGGAAGGCGCAGGGAAGCGTCGGCGTAGCTGTCCGGACTGAGGTGCCCGACCGCCCGCCTCGGCCGGTGATGACCGCCGCCACGGAGCCCGGCTCGACCCCGACCCGCTCAGTGCGCTAACGGGGGAAAATCACCGCGCAATCTTGCCAGTCCTTCGGGCGGCGCCGAACTGGTAGTCGTGGCTTCGCTGCTGAGGGCTACGGTTCGGTCGTGAGCCCGAGGAACAGCTCGAGCCCCTGGTCGAGCGCCGCGAGCTCGTCCTTCGCGATGCGCCCGAAAACGCGCCGAATGCGGCGCTTGTCGATCGAGCGCAGTTGATCGACGAGCGCGTACGACGTCTTCGCCAAGCCACTCTTGCCCGCCGAGAGCTCTGGGTAGAGCGCACCGTCTCCGGGTTTTCCCGTGACCGGTACGACCGCGATGAGCGGGAAGCGCTGATCGGCATTGATGGCTGGATCGCTCACCGCTACGCACGGACGGGTTCCGCGCTGCTCATGGCCCACGGTCGGATCCAGCTCGACGAGGACGACGGTCCCGCGATCGACGATCACGCCGACTCCTCCACCCAGCCTTGCCCCTCCATCCAGCGCACGGGAAGGCCGGCGGCTTCATCGACCAGCCCCTCGTCGCCAGCGGGAAGGCTTGCGCCCCATTGACTGAGACCAGTCTCGGCGAGCTCCGCAGCCTCCGGGTGAGGGCTGGCGAGCGACCGGAGCAGCCCCTCTCGGCGGCGGCGGACGAGCTCGTGCTCGACGGCTACCGTGATAAACCGGCTCCGGTTCCGCTCGAAGCGGTCGATGCCCTCGACGACATCTATTGGCAGGGTGACAGTGACGCGTTCGGTCGTGGCCATGAGCTTCTCCTATAGGATCCAGGATATGATCATACTCTGGGTGGCGCAACGTTCGCCGATTGAAAATCCAGCCGACTCCGTGACCCGCCCGCGTAGCCCCGGCCGAGTTGGCGTTCGAGGCCGCGGCGCGCGAGACCTCAACCTCTACGCCGTCGCGCTCAGAGTGGCCTTCCCGACGTCCCTGGCGCGCCGCGCGTGGAGGCCGCTCTGGGCGCGGGACGAGGTCAAACCGCGGTGGGGGTACCACGGCAGGGGGCGCGAGCTCGACTTCGTCCCACGGCCCCTCCGGGCGGCATCAGGCGTCCAGCCCTTCCCTGCAACCCGCACGGCAACCAAAGCGACTCCGCAGGGCATGGGTACACCATGCCGGGATTCCGACCGCATCCCGGCATGGTCATTTGAAGGCGCTCTTTTTCAGAGGAGAAGTCGACTCGAAGCCAAAACTGGCAGCACAACTGGCAGCAGAAGACCTCAGGTTTAGCGCCCGGCACCTAATTCGGTCGCATTCGCTGGGGCGGCTGCGGCGCCGCAAACTGGCGCAGCTTGGTCCGGGGAGAAATGGTCGTGCTTAAGCCTACTATTTCCTGCTGCTAATCACCAACCAGCTTCCCCGGATTGGACAACCATTCGCTCAGTGTGGTCAGGAACCGCGCGCCGTCTGCGCCGAAAACAACACGGTGGTCGCAACTCAACGTGAATAGCGCACCTTCCTTTTGCGCAGCAGCCACCGAGAGGATTGCCGAGGCGCCCACTGGAATGATGGAATCGAAACTACGCACCACAGGGAAGACGCCCAAATCCGAAAGATAAAATGTTGCACCCCGGTAGTCCTGAGGCGTCAGCCGACGGCTCTTCACCCTATCACGCAGGGTAGCCCACTCCTTGACGAGTTCCGCCAGTGGCCGTCGCGCCGCGTCGCGCAGCACCGGAGTCACTAGGCCGTCGGGGATATCCATCGCGATGCCGATGTCCACCTGGCCACGCTGGGCTAAGCCCTGCGGAGTGTAGGCAGCGTTGAACAACGGCTGCGCACCGATGACAAGGGCGCAGGCGCGGGCCAGTAGCAACGTGAGACTGAGTTCCTTCTCCTTGGCCACACGGTGCAGAGGTTCCAGGGGCAACAAGGCTGTCAACCGGAAGGTTGGTGTGCCCATCCCGGCAATCATCTCGCGCGCCACAGCTTCGCGCAGGGTCGACATCCGGGCGACTTGATGAGGTGGCCCCTCCTCGAGGCCCGTCGGCGACGCATGGGCGACTTCCTTGACCAACTCGGCTGCGTCGATGGGAGCTGCCTTTCCCACTGCAACCTTTGACAAATCCAGCCCCATTTTACGTGCCACCGCACGCGCATAGGGGGACGCCCTGACCGAGCCTGGAGACGCTGCTTCCACCGCAGCCGCTTTCGCGGAGTGACCCACTGCAGCCTCCGCTCGCGTTTCTAAAGCTGGTGCAGCAACTTGTGCCGCCGGACTCTCAGCTTCTGCTCGCGTGTCTACAATATACGCAATCGGTGCACCGAGCGGCAGGTCGCTCGCAACGGGCGCGAGTGGGCCGGCCAGGTAACCGTCGTAGAATGCTTCCACGTCCATGACGGCCTTGTCGGTCTCGACCTGGGCGATGGCTTCGCCCTTCTTCACCGCGTCACCGGGCTTCTTGAGCCATGCCGTCAGCCGGCCGACATTCATCGTGTCCGACAATGCCGGCATCGTGACTGTCTGTTTCATAACTGAGACCCCGACTTCTATTAGGCGGCCGCTACCTGCGGCGGCTTGCAAAGCGCGCGGGCCGCCTCAACTATTTCCGGTACGCGCGGGATGCTTGCAGCCTCGAGCGCCCCGTTGAAAGGCGTCGGAATGTCGAGACCCGCGACACGCTGCGGCGGTGCGTCGAGCGAGAAGAAGCAGCGCTCAGTTAACGTGGCCAGCACCTCCGCGCCCGCGCCTGCAAACCGGCAGTCCTCCTCCACCACCATGAACCGATGCGTCTTGTTGACCGACTTGATGCACGTCTCCCAGTCGATAGGGCTCAAGCTCCGCAAGTCGATCACTTCGGCGTCAATTCCCTCCTTGGCGAGCTCCGCTGCCGCCTCCTGGGCCAACAGCGCCATGCGCGAATAGCCAAGGATAGTCAGATGCTTCCCGGAGCGCCGTACGACGGCGCGATGCATCGGTGGAGCCTCGGAAACAACATCGACCATCCCCTTGGTGAAGTAGAGCAACTCGTGCTCGAGCAAAATGATGGGCTCGTCGCTCGCAATTGCTTGACGCAGTTGCCAGTACGCGTCCTGCGGCGTCGAGGGCACGGCAATCCGTAGGCCGGGTACATTCATGAACATCTGCTCGAGTCGTTGCGCGTGCTGCGCGGCGAGCTGGCGGGCGACACCGCCAGGAACTCGGACAACCAGTGCCATCGGGAATTGACCGCCCGACATGAACGTGATTTTGGCCGCGCCATTCACAATCGAATCCATGGCAAGAAGGGCGAAATTGATGGTCATGATTTCGACTACCGGCCGGAGGCCAACAAGGGCAGCACCGACGCCGAGGCCGGTGAAACCACCCTCGGAGATGGGAGTATCGCGGACGCGCCATTCGCCGTACTTGGCGTAGAGCCCTTCCGTGACCCGGTAGCTTCCGCCGTAAAGGCCCACATCCTCACCAAGTGTGATGACGGACTCGTCTTCCTCCATCTCGAGGTCCATCGCTCGATTGAGCGCTTGCCAATACAGCATTTCCTGGGCCATGGCTTGCCTCCCTAGACGAGGACTTCCTGATGCCGGTTGCACTGCAGAGACTGCCAGGCGACGTCCATCGTTGGTTGGGCACTCATGAGCGCATACCGCACGGCGTCGTCTACCACCTCCTGCACTTCCTTTTTCATCGCTTCGACTTCGGCTTCGTGGACATGGCCAGCCTCGACCATGTGCTGCACCAGAAGCCCGATGTTGTCGGGCCCTGCCGCTGCGAGTTCCTCCGGACTCGGGTAGCGAAACTCCAGGTCGCGAATCGCTGCCGACAAGGGGTCGTGCGCTTGGTACGCTTTCAACTCCACAGCTGGACGGTAGGTGCCAGGGTCCGCCATCGAATGGCCGCGATAGCGGTACGTTTCGCACTCGATGAATTGGGGCCCGCCGCCCCTCCGGATGTGACTAATGGCCTGACGCGCGACGTCGTAAACCTTTAGCACGTCCATGCCGTCGATTTTCTCGGCCGGAATATTGTAGGCCGCAACGCGCTTGTACAGCTCCGGAACTGCGGAGTGGCGGTGGACTTCGGTGCCGATGGCGTAATGGTTGTTCTCGCAGACGAAGAGAATCGGAAGATGCCAAAGGCCTGCCATGTTGAGTGCCTCGTGGAACGCACCCTGGTTCATGGCACCGTCGCCGAGAAAGCAAATGACGGTCTCGGGAAGGTTGCGCGTGGCGATGGCGTATGCGATTCCGACGCCAATCGGACAGCTTTGTCCGACAATGGCATAACCGCCCATGAAGCGTCTGTCGCGGTCGAACATGTGCATCGAGCCGCCCATGCCTCGGCTCATCCCGTCAACGCGACCAAAAAGCTCTGCCATCACTTTGCCCGGCGGCACTCCGCGTACGAGCGCGTGGGCGTGCTCTCGGTAGGTACTGACAATGTAGTCCGCCGGGCCCGCAGCGTTAATCACGCCCGCCGCCACGGCTTCCTCCCCTGGATAAAGGTGTAGGAAGCCGACGATGTTGCCTTGGGCATACTCTGCCGCTGCGCGCTCCTCGAAGTTGCGTGCCAGTAGCATGTCACGGAGCAGTCGATGAAGCATTTCGCGTTCCATATGGCGACCTCACTTCCACTTCGCCGAACCCAGTCTTGACTACGCACAAAGCTGAACTTCCAAACCACCGTAATTGTCAAACACCGACGGCTCCGGCTGCCGCACCGGACACACCGCCCACTTCTATCGCCGTCTCCTTCGAAGTGCGCAATGCCTTGCGAATGTCGAAGAAGGCATAGACAACCATCGTGACGACGATCGCCACGGACAAGGCCGCTAGGGTCGCATCGAGATAGTCGTCGAAGATGATGCGATGCATGTCTGCGATGGATTTGGCCGGCGCGAGAACTTGGTTGCTCGCCGCGGCATTACCGAACTTCGAGGCATGTCGGAGGATTCCGAAGGAAACCGCTCCCAGCACAACGACGGCGGCCCAGAGTAGTTTCTTCTGGATAGACATAGCTCTTCTCCAGGCGCCCTTGTTTGCGGCTTCACCCTTGTGCAAGGCGGCTCGGAGGGCCACCTAGCAAGGCAGAACCGAAGCTTCGAGGTGGTGCTAGAGCAAGAACTGGTCCTGCGAGGGAACGCCGATGAATTTCAGGGGCGAATGCAAGACTTGCGTCTTCGGAGGGCGGGCGCGCAAAGGCTGGCCCCCCTCGACCGAGCCTGCCCGCGGCGGCCTGCAGCTCGAGCCGTGGCGGGCGCCCGGGTCCCAGAGCCAAGTGCGGGACGGCAACGCTTATGGGTTGCTCTTGCGCCAACGAACGACGCGCGGCGGTTTCCTCGGCGTCTGCGCCGGCACCTCGCGCGGTACCCCGACGATGATCGGCGCGACGACGCTGAACTCTGCCGGCAGGTCCAGCTCAAGTCGCGTTTGTTGAGAGTTGAGAGCTCCGACTGCCGAGCCGATGCAGCAGGTTCCCAGACCGAGCGCGTATGCCTCGAGCATCAAGTTCTCCGCGGCCAGCCAGCAGTCCGCCTGCGCGAAGACGCCTTGCACAATAGACCCGATGGCGATGAGCGTGCCGGCATCGTAGAAGAGGTTGAAATCCGGGTCGGCAAGCCGCTGAGCGAAGCCGCTCGTCTCCGGAAGCGTTGCCTGGTGATGGCGTTGTTGCTGTGTGAGCTCGGCCGGCCAAAGGGCCTTCGCGCGCTCCGAGAGATTTCGAAGCAACCCTTTGTCCTGGATGACGAGGAACGCCCAGGGCTCGAGGTGCATCGCCGTTGGAGCCTGAACGGCAGCCTCTAGAAGCCGGCGAACGGTTCTCTCGTCAAGCACATCCGACATGAAGGAACGAATGGCGCGCCGGCCAGAAATGGCGTCAAAGACCGTCGGTGAATTCTTGGTGGGCATGCCTGTTAGTTCTTCACGTGACGTGCCATACGGCTCGCGCGTTGAAAGGCGTGACGCGCCGCCCCCCCGGCTGCCGCGCACGCTTTGCGTTTATTGCGGGTGAGCGCAACGGCTGCGTTCGGAGTCCCCGCTCGAAAATGTGGCCCCAAAGTGTGGACCAGGCCACTCGTTCCAACGGCCCCGGGCCGCTCCCGAACGTGGCATACCGATTGAACCTTGGATTGAAGGGCACCTGAATGAGAGTTGAGCTGCACGTCAACGAGCGACATCACTTCATCGAGTTCCCCGCCGGAACAAATCTTCTCACCATCCTGCGCGACGAGCTTGGACTGACCGGGGCGAAGTTCGGCTGCGGCCAGGGCCAGTGCGGCGCCTGTGTGGTGCTCGTGGACAACGAGCCGCTGCCCGCTTGCAAGCTCACCGTGGAGGACGTCGTCGGGCGGTGCGTCACCACCATCGAAGGGCTCGCGCCCGGAGGCGCGCTACATCCCGTGCAGCGCGCTTTCCTCAACGAGGGCGCGCTCCAGTGCGGCTACTGCACGAGCGGAATGGTTCTTGGCGCCGTGGCGTTACTCCGCCGCAACCCGACTCCCAGCGAAAACGACATCCGAGAGGCATTGGCCCCACACCTGTGCCGCTGCGGCGTTTATCTCCGTGCCATCCACGCCGTCCAGCGAGCGGCGCGGTGACCCTCCTTCAGGAGCGTTTGCGCTTCGAGCCAGACGGCACGGTGACGGCGTTCTCCGGAAAAATGGAGCTCGGCCAGGGGTTGCGCGCCGCGTATGCGCGTCTGGTGGCCGAGGAGTTGGGCGTCTCTTGCGACAGCGTGAGGGTGGTACTCGGCGAAACCGATGTCACTCCTTGGGACATGGGCACCTTCGGGAGCATGTCCGTCGAAATGGACGGTCACGAGTTGCGCCGAGCAGCCGCATGGGCTCGCCATGTTTTACTCAACCGCGCTTCGCAGATTCTCGGATGCTCGAGCGACGAGCTCACCCTACGTTACGGACGCGTCTCGACTCTCGCTGGCAAAGCCTCAGTAAATCTTGGCGAACTCGTCGCTGGTGCACCGCTGGAAGGGACGATTCCGGAAAGTGTGCCTCTCGCTTCGCCAACGCCGACGTGCCCGGACGCGCCGCTTACCCTCGACGCCCAAAGCATCGTCACTGGTAGCGCTCAGTTCACCGGGGACGTGCGCTTGCCTGGAATGCTGCACGGCATCGTGCTCCATTCGCCTATTCATGGGGCGACTTTGCGTTCCATCGACGCCGACGCGGCCCGAGCGCTGCCCGGCGTCGTCACCGTCATTCACCAAGGCGACTTCGCTGCCATTGTCGCAGAGCGGACGCCACAGGCCATCGCGGCCATCCATGCCTTGAAGCCAGTGTGGAGCGCTCCCCCAACGAGTCGGGCAGAGCCGCTCATGGTGAAGATGCGCGGCGACGCGGGTGTCGACCAAGCCCTCGCCGCTGGCGCGCAGCGACTGCACGCGTGCTACGTGGTACCGCACGTCACAGCCATGCCCTTGGGTCCGAGCTTTGGCCTGGTCGACATTCGCCCCGACGGCGCGGACATTTATGCCTCAACCCAAGCGCCGTTTCGATTGCGGGAGGAAGTCGCCCGCATCTCCGGGCTTTCGAACGTTCACTTCCACGCCCGCTTGATGAGCGGTGGATTTGGTCGGCATGGCGCTCATGACGCCGCGCTCGAGGCCGCACGGCTCTCCAAGGCAGTCGGTCGGCCGGTCATGGTGCAATGGAACCGTGCGGACGAGCTCCACGCTGCCCCGAAGCGCCCTGAGCTGGTGGCGAGGGTGGACGCGGCGCTCGATTCAAGCGGGCGCATCATCGCCTGGAGATTTTCCGGCGATACGAATCCATACACCTATGACGGAGCCGGAGAGCCCGAGGGACGGCCATCCGTTGCCCGTGGACCCGCGAGTCCCCCGGCCGCCCACCAACCGCCGGGCTCACTCTCTGGGGACTGGAGTTCCCCGGAGGGCCGCGTTGCTATGATGGCTGGCCGCAACGCTGTGCCCAACTACGACGTCGGGGCGGTACAGACTCTGTTACACGTGCGCCCCGCAGCGGTTCGCACGGGAGCGCTTCGCTCGCTCGGCGCCTCGCCGAACGTCTTCGCCATCGAGTCGATGATGGATGAGCTCGCATACGCCGCACGTACGGACCCGCTGGCGTTTCGCCTGCGTCATACACCGGACGCGAGGCTCCGCAGGGTTCTCGAAACAGTGGGCGAGCGAAGCGCCTGGGCGTCGAGGCCGCAGGGGAGCGGGCGCGGTTTCGGCGTCGCAGCCGTCCTTTACCGCAACACCTACGTTGCCGAGGTGGTGGAGGTTTCGGTCGCCGGTGACGGAAACGTGCGCCTCGAGCATGTCTGGTGCGCCGTCGACGCGGGCCACGTCGTCCATCCGAATGGCGCCCGCAACCAAGTAGAGGGCGCTGTGCAAATGGCGGCGAGCTGGACACTGCTCGAAGAGCTTCCACTCTGCGACAACGAGGTGACAGGCTCGACCTGGGCAGACTACCCCGTCGCCACATTCCTCGATGCCCCAAGGGCAATCGACATCGCTTTCGTCGGCGAGGATACGACTCCATCAGCCGGTCTTGGGGAGCCCCCGTCGGTGCCCGTCGCTCCAGCGATTGCGAATGCCGTGTTTGCGGCCTGCGGCGCGCGCCTACGGCGGCTTCCCCTTCGTGCCGAGGCGGTGCGGAAAACGCTGGAGGAGGACAAAGGGAAAGGGACTAGGTCCACAAGGCAAGGCAATCAATGAGGATTGACGTGCATGCCCTGCCCATTTCTATCTAATCAAATACATTGACGGCCATCGACGTCGGCGTCTCGCATTTCAACGAAGCCGATTTGCGTGCAAGAAAGTTGCGCGCAGCGCCCAGGACCAGGACCGCTATGCCGCCGCGAATAGCACCGTGGTCCAGAGCCTCTCATCGAGCAAGTCGCTTACGACAAAGACGATCGCGAAGCCAACTGCAGAGGACAGGAATTTCAACGGCTGGCAGACCCAGCGCGACCGTGCAGCGAGACCCGCAGCGGTGGATTCAACGAACGTCGCTCTTCTAACGGGATTCGGTCGGAGGCGCGGGATCCCCCTCCTAGGCAGGGTGGCCGGTTAGAGAGGCGTGTGCGTCCCATCCACCGCGATCGTTGACCTCGATGGATGGACGTGGGCATTCCACAAAATGGCCACGCCTAGCGCCGCGGAGAGCAGAGATGCCGAGAAGACAGCGATCTTGGCGGCAGCGAAGTCGGACGCCAAGGGCAGAGCTTCCGCTGCGATGAAAAGCGACATCGTAAAGCCAATCCCCGCCAGTGCACCCGCCCCACAGAGCTGACGCCAGGAGTACTCCTTCGGCTTGACCGCAACCTTGAGCTGCACCGCGGCTACAGAAGCGAACACGATCCCGACGGGCTTCCCGATGATGAGGCCGCACATGATGGCGCCGATCAGCGGGAGATGACCTTGAAGCACGCCTGCGCCAATTGTCACTCCGGCATTTGCGAGAGCGAAGACAGGTAGGACGACGTAACTTGACCACGGGGTCGCCTGCCGCAGCATCCGGTCGGCTGGCGACTCCAATCGGTCATGGATTGCGTCTAGCGAGCGCAGGGCCGGCAGCGACGGCCCGTGCCGAAGAGCCTCCCCAGTGTGCTCGGCCTCTTCACGGATGATTGCGTCCGCCTGGGTCATCAGGGCGCTGAGATTGGGCGGTCGCCGGGTCGGAACGAATAGGGCGAGCAGCACGCCACTCAGCGTAGCGTGCAGCCCGCCGGCATGGATGCAAAACCACAGACAGGCGCCAATCACTAAATAAGGTAGCACGTCATACACGCGGGAGCGGTTTAGCACGGCGAGGAGCCCGACGAGTGCAGCGGATCCAACGAGGTAGCCGATGTGGAGGGGCCCTGAATAGAAGAGCGCGACGATTAGTATGGTCCCGATGTCGTCGACGATTGCTGCGGCCGTTAGGAAAATCCGTAACTCCAGCGGTACGCGGCGGCCCATCATCACGATGAGCGCGACGGCAAACGCCGTATCCGTCGGCATCGGCACACCCCAGGCTCGTGCCCACGGCCCCCGCGGGAGGATGAGCATGTAGAGAAGAGCGGGAACGGCCAGGCCGCCGAGTGCCGCCGAAACTGGCAGGGCGGCTGAGCAACGCGAGGAGAGATGCCCGACCGTAAATTCGCGCTTGATCTCCAATCCCACGACCAGAAAGAAGAGCGTTAACAGGCCGTCGTTCACCCAATCCAGCCGGGGAAGCAGAAAGCTCGAGTTGCCAGACACAAATCCAGCCGGCTGTTCCCAGAAGGACGTGAACGCAGGACCCCACAGGGAATTGACCAGGGCTACCGCAGCGAGCGAGGCGAGAAGCAGCAGAACCCCGGCCGAAGGCGCCCAACTGGCAAAATCGAGCGCCGCCGCCCGTACCCGGTGGCCGAGCGTGCCGAGTATCGCATCTGTGAAGGAACTCTCGTCCCACGGCCCATCGTATCGGCGCCCATTGATGAAGAATGTGGGCGTGAAGCGCACTCCACTGCGCTCGGCGCTGCGTTCATCGGCTTCCACGCGTTCCCGCGCAGCCGTCAGCTCGGCATCTGCTTGCTGCGGCGTCTCGCGAGCGAGGTCCAGATCCGCCGACACGGCCCACAGATCATCCTGGGTCAGGGTCGCGGAGCGCGTCATCAGCGCAATGTGCGCGTTCCAGAACTGCTCAGAGCTCCTCGCCCGTTCGACGAGTTCTGCGGCGCGCCGTGCCAGCTGATTTCCGGTTAGGGGGCGGTGGCGAAAAACATATCGAAGCCGGTCGCCTAGCTGGTCGCGAACCTGTGCGATGCGCTCGTTCGCGGCCCGGCAATGCGGGCACGCATAGCTCCCATACTCGACGAGGGTGATGGGTGCACCAATTGGCCCGAGCACGTGGTCCCGGGCCACATCCACAGGTCGATCCAACCTGTTGGCGATTTCCTCGCTCGTCGACACAATGGCTCCCTGACCCGGTGGTTCGGTCTGGACGTACACGTAACTGACGCGACGTACCCCGCACACTCCCGGGGTGATTCGATCTTCGTAACGACCCTTACGTGACAGGAAAAGTGATTTGAACGCTCCCAAGGCTTGGTAGAACCCCAACGAGTTTGGCCCGTTGTCCGGCAAGCCCGCGAGACCATTTGAGTCCCCTTCCCTTTCGCTCGGTGTCGGGCCGCTTCAGATCGACAGGTCGCGCGGGGAACAGCACACAGCACATGAATTCTGCTCTTCTGAAGCGTCCGCCGACCGGACAACGGCTACAACCTCGCCTGGAGGTTCAGCGAACGGAAGGTGAGGTTGGGACTCATCGGCCTCTCTCTCGACCGTGAATGCGGTGTGCCCTCACGAGGAGGCCCGGCTGATGCGGTACCCGGCCTCACCCAAGGCGCGAGTCATGTACTCAGCGTACCACTGCGGCCAGTCTGGGTCCGGCTTGCCCAGCTCCTTCTCGTGGAGTCCGTGCGCCGCCGCGGCGCGTTTCAGAAGGTCCAACAGGATCTCGGTCGTGCTCAGGTCCATTCGTTCGGTCCCTGTTGTCACGGCGCGGGCGGAGGTGAGCCCCGTCCGGCAAGTCGCTGCCTGATCTCTTGCAAGAACCAGCCGTTCCCGTCGGGGTCGGTGAACGCGGCGAACGAGGCGTAAGACTTTCGTTCCGGATTCGGCCCGGGAACCCGCTCGGCGGTGCCCGCGTGATGGAACACGCCGCCTGCGTCGTGGAAGACCTCGGAGACCGCGACACCACGGCGCGCAAGGTCGGCTCGCGCCGTCTCGACATCGAAAACCGCGAGATGCAGCCCCTGGAGCGTTCCCGGCGCGGAGGTGGTGATGCCCTTCCCGAAGATGATCGAGGCCGCGGAACCCGGAGGCGTGAATTGCACGACCCGGAATTCGGGTCCGGTGGCGAAGTCAGCATCGAGACGCCACCCGAGGACTTCGTAGAAACGCTTCGCACGGTCGATGTCGGAGACCGGAACGACCACTATTTCGAGCTTCATGTCCATGAGATACCTCCCCATACCCCGCTAGGTGCTCAACTCCTTTGCTAGGAAGGCGTGAAGCTGGGCAACGACGGCAGCCCCCTCCCCGACCGCGGCAGCAACGCGCTTGGTTGAGCCGGCCCGGACATCCCCAATCGCAAAGACGCCAGGTTGAGACGTCTCAAGCGACAGAGCTGGCCGAGCCGATTGGGAGGAGTTGGCGAGGCCTGCGCCCGTCACTACAAAGCCGTTCCGGTCCAATTCAAGGCAGCCTTTCAACCATCCGGTGTTGGGATCGGCGCCGATGAATAGGAACAGGTGTCGAACCGCACACCGGCGAGTAGCGCCTGTTGAGCGGCTGCGAAAGACGGCGGCGGTCAGGCCTTGCGTTCCGTCGCCTTCAAGCGCCACGACGTCCTTGCTCGTGTGTAACTCGACGTTCGGAAGCTCAGCGATCCGTTTAATCAGGTACCGAGACATCGAAACCCCAAGGTCGTCGGCCCGGACGACAAGGTGCAGGCGCTTAACCCTTGGCGCCAGAAAAACGACGGCCTGGCCAGCGGAGTTACCGCCCCCTACGAGAGTAACCTCTTGGCCCTCACAGAGTTTGGCTTCGATCGTCGTCGCCCAGTAAGAAACCCCAACGCTCTCGAACGTTGCAAGGTTCTCGATGTCAGGGCGCCGGTAATGGGCCCCCGAGGCGACGACGACAGTCCGCGCTCGGACGGAGGAGCCGTTGCTGAGCTCCAGCACCCAAGGTTCGCCATCTCGCCGCTGAGGTGCACCACAGTCGAGGCGCGCCACCTCCATTGGGATAGCAAGTTCGGCTCCAAATTTCTGAGCTTGGGTGGACGCTCGCCCAGCGAGGGCTTGACCGGAGATTCCCGTCGGAAAACCGAGATAGTTCTCGATGCGCGCCGACGCGCCTGCCTGCCCGCCCACCGCACGCTGGTCGAGTACCAGTATGGAAAGGCCCTCTGAGGCGGCGTAAACGGCCGTTGCCAGGCCCGCCGGCCCGGCGCCGACGACAGCGACGTCGTAGACCCGCTTTGGGTCAAGCTCCGGTGTGATGCCCAAGCAAACGCCAACCTCCGCATCTGTTGGTCGTCGGAGCACGGTGCCGTTCGGACAGAGGACCAGCGGAAGTTCGTCCATCCCCACGCCGAAGCGCTCCAGGAGGGCGTGACCCTCGCCGCCCTCCGAAGCGTCGAGCACGATGGCTGGGAACGCGTTGCGGGCGAGGAACCCCTGGAGTCGCACCAGGTTCGGCTCACCGAGTCTTCCCACCAACACAGGGCCCGAGCCCCCTCCCTCTAGTAGACTCACACGTCGAAGAATCAACGCCCGCATCATGAGCTCGCCGAGCTCAGCCGAACCAATAAGAAGGGCGCGCAGATGTGCAGCATCGATGGGCAGAGCAGTACAGCCTTGCGGACCGGCTCGCCCAGCAGCGACTGCACCGCGGCCGGTCAGTTGACTGATTTCACCGCTGAACTGACCCGCGCTCTCAACCGCAATGGGCTGTTCACGGCCAAGACCGTCCCGGAGGACAATCTCAATCGAGCCTTCCAGCACGAGCCAAATGGGCACGTACGGTGCCCCGACGTCAAAGATGACCTCGCCCGCGCGAAAGCTCTTGGGGGGGCCGCTGGCGAAGCGCTTGGCGATGCCCAATTGAACCCCATCGAGAACGGGAAACACCTGGGACCGACGGGTGTCGATGACGCTCATTTCATTCACCATTGAAAGCGGTTACCTCAGCCAAATGTGAACACAAAAGCCTTAACACCAGAATCGAGAAACTCGATCTCGAACTGCCGATCGCCAACCGGTTTCCCTTGACGTATCAGTTGATACAGCCGCTGTTCGGTGACGGTGCCGTTGCCCTGCTCGTCGACATCGGTTCCGTGCGCTTCGCCGGGCGGCTGTCCATCGATGACCACTCGAAAGTGTATGATACGCCCTCGCGATTCCGGACCCATAACCAGATTAGGATCGCGGGCGTGAAAGCGATAGGTAATCCGCCCATCGGCCCTGTTCAGCAGTGCTGACTCCTTGTCAACCGTCCACTCGCCGAAAAGCACCCAATAATTGATGCTCAACCGACCGGGCGCAGCGTAGACGCGACGCTTGTCCAGCACCGTCCCGCCGGGAGACGCAAAGTTTTCGGTCCGCTCATAGCCGAGATAATTCTCCGGCGACTTCAAGTCGGGCCAGTCGGCGGCCGCTTCTGCCCCCAATGCAGCCACAGACACCAGTTCGGAGCTGATTTCTTTGGCCCCACCTTCAATCAACAGTTGTTGAATCACCCTCTCCGACTGTTCGTAGTCCCCCTCGCCGAAGTGATGGTGCCGTAGCCGGCCGAGCGCGTCCACGAAATAAAGAGCTGGCCAATACCGGTTCTGAAAGACCCGCCAGATGGCCCAATCGCTGTCGCCAGCAATCGGGTAGTTGACTCTCAGTTCCTTTGCGGCTCGTCGAACGTTGTCAACGTCCCCTTCGAAACTAAACTCAGGCGTGTGCACACCGATCACAATCAACCCACTATTTCGCGGCCCACGCCCCGACATACGGCAGTGTGCGTAACCAGTTGATGCACGTATAGGTCCAGAACTCAACGAGGACGACTCTCCCATGCAGGCCCGCAGCGGTCAGCGGCGGAGAATTGAGCCACTCCGTTGCGCCAGCGAAGGACGGCAGCTCACCCTCGACTGGTAACCGAATTGGTCCGGTCGTCATTGGCTGCCCCGACGTCTTGCCCGCTCCCAAGCTAAAGACCATCATCCCACTTGCGATCACGAACATCGCGGCGTGTGCAAGCGGGCTCGTTGTCATACCAACGCCTTTCACACAATGTCATGTGAAGCGATTTCAAACTCGGCGAGAACGACGCCGCACTTGCCGCATGGTGGCGGCATTACTTCTTCTGCCTCGTAGACCGAGTCTCCACACTGCTACGCTTGTTCCACCCGTGGAAACGCGAGAGGTCACCGGCATCCCACGACTCACGGAGTCCAGGGGTACTGAGATCCCAGTCGGGGCGGACTTCGCTCGTCACCGCCCGGAGATCGTGCCAAAGGTCGACGACCGACGGACGCCCCCAGAACCAGTAGCCGTTATAGATGCTGTAGATCACGAGGCCCGGCTTGAGCACGAACGTATGCGGGATCATCGGATTGTGCTCGGGGTCGGTGTACTCTTGGATGTCGAGATCCTTTTGAACCGTCCGGTCGGGATCCGAAAGGAAAGTCCACTGCGCTCCAACTGATGCCCGGAACTCCTGCAGTGTATGGTGATCGTCGGTGGCGATCGTGACGATCTGCGTGTACGCCACGGCGATCCTCGGGTAGAACGTGGCTAGTTCCAAATGCTGCTGGTGCTCCTTTGGGCAATAGTGGCCCCGCGCAAGCGTCAGGATTAGCGGATCGTCGCCCTGTAGCTCGCTAAGCTTGCGCAGTTCGCCTGTGTGGTCGGGCAATTCGTAGTCAGGGAAACTCCCGCCGGGCACAATATCAGCACGCATGATTGGACGACTCCCGCTCTCTCTTAGAGATCCAGCGTAATTTCACCGTTGGGCTGGGAACAGCATACGAGCGCGTTTCCGAAAGCAGGCCGCTCCAGCGGCTCAGGCCTATAACTAAACGATCCGGAGATCACACCCGTCACGCAGGTATGACAGACTCCAGTCCGGCACGACCATCTCGCAGAAACGTCGCACGCCTCCGCCAGTTCAAGCAGGCTTCCGAATTTCGGATCCCAAGCGGCCACAATGCCGCTCCGCGCGAATGAGACTGGGGGACCAGCTCCTGGCAGCCCTTCCGGCAAATGAGGAGTGCGATTAACCTGAGGCATGCCAGGGGTAATTGCTTCAAGCGCACCGAAGATTTCCGTGTGCACATTCCCGTCCACCACACCCCAGTTTCTCAGCCCATCGCGCATGTCGTTCAAAAATGAAGAGGGGCCACACAGATAAAAGTCACTGTCCTCCGCGACGCCAAGTCTTTTGAGCAAAGGTGTGTCAATGTGCCCGGGAGCATCGAAGTCTTTGCCGACCTGGTCGCTTGCACCAGGCTTGCTGTAGGCCACGTACCCCCGTCCGCGAGCGAGCTGTCTCAGTAATGAGCGCGACTCTTCTGCAAACGGGTGGCCGGCGCGATTGCGCGCTCCGTAGATCCACCAGACCTCGCGCTGGGACCTTGCGGCCGCCAATGCGTTCAGCATCGACATCACGGGCGTTGCGCCCACCCCAGCGCTCAGCAACACCACAGGACACTCGCCCGGACGGAGAGTGAAGGTTCCACGCGGCGCACTGACCTCCAAGACATCGTTTTGTCGCGTCCGGCTGCATAGAAATGAACTCCCAATTCCCTTTAGTTCGCTCTTAACGCTGATGCGGAAGTGATCAGATCGCGGTAAGGCGGACAACGAATAGCTCCGAAACACCGGTTGATTGGTCGAGTCCAGATGTAAGCGCAAAACAACAAATTGGCCCGCTTGGAAGAGAGGCAGTGGCCGCCCATCGACGGGCGACAGTGTTAAGGAAGTTACGCTCTCGCTTTCCTTGCTAATATTCGCGACGCGCATTTGTCGAAAGCCGGGCCATGCTGGTGCTTGTTCCTCAGCCGCGAGTCCCGGATTCCCAACCGTAGTTTTCAGAGCCGAGTCTTGGTGGAGCATCGCCTGGAACGAACTCTGCCAACCCTTGCTGAGTGCAGGAACCCGAAGCGCGCGTTGCAGTTGCTCCCTGGAATGTCCCGGCAAATACAGGAGGCCGTCAACCTCGGCGATAGTGATGCGCTCTGGACCGTCAACGAGTTTTACAACGTCATCGCCTGCACCAACCCTCCCCTCTTGCAACACGCGAAAGTAAAATCCTGGTCTTCGGTGGGCTACGAGAAGCGCAGCCATTCGAGGTTCATTCATTCGGATGCCGACGCGATAACACGTCACGCGCGGCTGCGTGACCTCAAATATTGCATCCCCAATGCGATATCGATCGCCAATGCAGACCTCGCTATCAGGCAGTCCCTCGACCGTGAAGTTTTCTCCGAACTGGCCGAAGGGGAACTGGTCACGTCCAAGAACGCGTTCCCAGTAGTGATAGGATTCCATCTGATACACAAGAACGGCGCGCTGTTCTCCCCCATGGCCGGCGAGATCGGCTTGCGCATCGCCATCGATGTCAAGCTTACGCACCATCCGTCGTCCGACAACCGAGGACTTCCAGACCGCGGTCCGGACCACTTTGCCGTCCCATGCCACGTCTCGCGGCAGACCGACATTTACTGAAAGCAATCGGGGCATTGCCACCTCGTCGAACTCGAGCGCCTGACAAGTACGTTCGCTGCCGCGACGAGAACAATCATCACCGTTGGAGCCCCGTCAGTAGCTTGCCCGCGATCCAGTGGTCAACGCTAAATTTTCCCGGCCCGGCGCAGAGCAGCCAGATGAAAAACAGCACGTACAGAACTTCCGGCAAGTAGAGGAAATCGTCGAGCCAGTTGAGGGGCGAAAGCCTCTTGGGGATGGTGGAGATCGCACTGGTCAGCGTGGCGACAATCATATCGACCAAGAGGGCCACGCAGACCAAGCTCGAAAGAAACCCCACGGTCAACAGCGACCCGCAGACGAATTCGACGCCCGACACGAAGTAGGCCATCTGATGGGGAAACGGGACGTTGGCCTTTACCAGCGTCTCGTAAACAGGTTTCGTGCCGCCCGGGCCAAATAATTTGTTTGCCCCAGAGATGGCGAAAAACAGCCCGATCGAACCTCGTACCAGAAGGACGGCATACTGTTCCAGAGCACTATTACCTGACAGCGCAAACTCAACCAACCATTCCCAATTCACCGGATGTCCCTCCATCGGAGAATGTCCTGTGACGACAGCCTAGGTTTAAAGAGGAACTTCTCCGGTAACATCGTTCATCGGGACTTTATCAGTGTCTCTGGCGTCGATCCTTGTTTTCGGCAATGATGCCGCCGACCGCGAATGGCGGTTCGTTATTGAAGTCTCGTGCCTCGAACTTAGGTGCCCATCCGTTCCACCCATTTAGCCCGCCAGGGAGGAGCCACGAACGGATCCGCAAAGTACTGTGTTTCCCGCGCGACCTTGTCGCCTTTGAACTCCATGATGCTCACGGTGTAGGACGGCTTGCCGTCATACGTCAGGATGAATTCGGTGACCCAAAGCTCACCGCTACCAATGATTCGGCGGACAGTGAACCGCTTTTTGCTCGGCTGACTAGCGCGTTGGTTCTGTATGTTGCGTCGACCGCGGGTTCGCTCGCCTGACTGCGGGTAGTCCAGCACCGCGTCCTCGTGATAGATGCGGTGCTCCCTCTCAAAATCATTGGCATCGGACGCCGCCCAATGCTCATCCAGCGCCGCACGGATCTCTTGATCTCGCAGTGCAGCAGACTGGTCCGTCTTTGGCTGATCGTTCATCTCGAGGCCTCAATTTGACAAGAAACTGCTCAAACGGCGTCCTGCGACCAGGTTTTTCGCCCATCAACTTCCGCTAGGGTGTTCCAGTCCAAGTAGCAGCATCAGGTTTCTTGCGTGACGTACTCGCCGGATTTACCCCTTTCCGGGTTTGGATGAGCTCCGCGGATAGACTCGCGAGAAGGCGTCTCGATGACCGCAGAAACTTTTCAGTACCCATCGACATCGATGACCGCCTGAGCAAAAACCAGCGGGGCTTCCTGCGGTATGTCGTGGCCGACGCCGCCGGTGATGAGCCGGTAGTCATATTTGCCGGAGAACTTGTTGCGATAGGCTGTGCTGGGCGCGTGGGCTGCCCCGTTGGAGTCGCCTTCCATGGTGATGGCCGGCACGGTGACGACAGGAAGCGCGGCCAGCCGCTTTTCGAGGTCGTCATATTTCCGCTCACCATCCGCCAGGCCGAGTCGCCAGCGATAATCGTGCATCACGATGTCAACATGGCCCGGGTTGTTGAAGGAAGCTGCTGTGCGGTTGTACGTGGCATCGTCGAAATTCCACTTCGGCGAAGCCTGGTGCCAGATGAACCTATTGAACTCGTCGAGGTATTTCGCATAGCCGGCCTTGCCGACTTCAGTGGCGAAATAGTACTGGTACCAAAATGCGAATGCAGCCGGGGGCGGCAACGGTGTCTGGTTGCCCGCGGGGCTGCTAATCAGATAGCCGCTGACGGAAACGATTGCCTTGCAGCGTTCCGGCCATAGTACTGCCATGACGTCCGCTGTGCGCG
>JBKQJL010000034.1:0-32808 GCA_052147975.1 Myxococcaceae bacterium | reverse complement strand
CTCTTCGAGGGCGCGGTGGTGCAGCTTGCCCAGGCGGTGGAGGCACGCGGCGCCCAGGAGGGCTTTGCCCGCCTCGTCTCGGCGCCGCTGGTGGCGCAGCGGCTGCGCAATGACTTGTGGGTGGCCTCACAGCTGGCGCGCGAGGCGGCCACGGCGCTGGAGGGCCCCCTCGACGCCGGTGGGCACCTCGGCTCGCTGGTGCGCTTTCTCGAGTATTTCCAGGACGGCAGCTACCAGCTGTTGCGGTACGGAGACCTCGAGGCCGTGGACCGCTTTCTCTCCATTCTCGGCGACGCCGCGGGCTCGCCCGAAGGCCCGCTGGCCCGGGCGCGTCTGGCCGAGGACTGTCTGCTCTTCGGCTCCGCCACGGAGGCGCTCTTCATCCGCATCGGCCGTCGCGGGGAAGTCACCGGGCGACGCTTCGACAGGGCCCATGCCGAGGCCGTCCTGGACAGGTTCCGTCCCGGCTAAAGTTGTGCCTTGTGGAGTGAATTTCTGCTAGGTGCTGCCGCCTAGGAAGAAGGTACGCGTTGCGGCGACGCGGCGCGGTACAGTATTTCACGGGCTTGTCACAGCACGGTAGGCTTTGGCTCTGCCCGGATGAAACCTCTTGCGGTCCTCGGGTGTTGGATGACTCAGGGACTCGTTTCGGGAGGCGTTTTTTGGGCGGGGAGGGAGCCTCACACCACACCATGGCCTTGTCTTTCAACCAGCGAACACTGAGCGGCTCGGTGAGTTGTGAAGGCATTGGCCTGCACACCGGCGCCGCCGTCAAGCTGACGCTGCGCCCAGCCCCGGCCAACCATGGCGTGGTGTTTGTCCGGACGGACTTGGCCCGTCCGGTGTCCATTCCAGCCACCGCCGAGTACGTGGTGGACACCGAGCTGGCCACCAACCTCGGCAAGGACGGGGTGCGGGTGGGCACGGTGGAGCACCTGTTGGGGGCGCTGCTCGGCCTGGGGCTCGACAACGTCCGGGTGGAGCTCGACGGCCCCGAGGTGCCCATCATGGACGGCAGCGCCGGGCCCTTCGCCTACCTGGTGCAGAGCGCCGGAGTCCGGGTGCAGGAGGCGCCGAAGAGCTTCGTGGTGGTGAAGAAGGCGGTGGCCGTCGGTGACGGCGACAAGGAGGCCTCCCTCTCTCCCTGTGACCGCTTCCGGATGGACGTGGCCATCGACTTCCGCCATCCCCTCGTCTCGCGCCAGCGCCTGGAGATGGACTTCTCCGGCCGGGCTTTCGTGCGCGAGGTGTCCCGGGCCCGCACCTTCGGCTTTCTGCGCGACGTGGAGCGCCTCAAGGCAGCCGGGCTGGCGCGCGGCGGCTCACTCGACAACGCCATCGTCATCGACGACTTCAGCATCCTCAATGCGGACGGGCTGCGGTTTCCGGATGAGTTTGTCCGCCACAAGGCCCTGGACGCGATGGGGGACTTGGCCCTCTTCGGCCACCCTGTCATCGGCGCGCTGCGGGCCGTCAAGAGCGGCCATTCGCTGCACCTGAGTCTGGTGCGCAAGGTGCTCGCCGACTCCACCGCCTACGCCGTGGTGCGAGCGAAGAAGCGCGAGCTGGAGCGCTTCGGGTTCCGGCTGCCGGACTTCGCCGCCGAGCTGGCCTGAGGCCCCTTCGGGGGCCTGTCCCCCCGTGTCTTCTGCCCAGCGGGGAAGCTTCCCTGGCCGCCGGGTGTTGCGTGCGGCTTGCACACTTTCCCCGCCCAGGGCAAAAGGCCCCCCTCCCTATGAAACCACTCGCCCCCCGCCTCCTTCCGGCCGCCGTGTTGGCCTCCTTGTGTGCCCTCGCAGGCTGCGCGAAGCAGAAGACGCCAGCGGTGAGTGGCGCTGGAACCACACTGGCCGCCGACCAGGTGGTCGCCACCTACAACGGCGGCAAAATCACCTACGGCGAGCTTGAAATCGAAGCGAAGCCAAAAATTCAGGAAATCCAGAATCAAATGTACGCGGCGCGCAAGGAAGTCCTGGAGCGCATGGCCGTCGAGCGCATTGTGAAGGCGGAGGCGGCCAAAAAGGGACAAACCGAGGAGCAATACATTCAGGCCCGGGTGGAGGCGCTTCCCGTCACCCAACCCTCCGACGCCGACGTGAAGGAATTCTTCGAGCGGCTGAAGACGGCTGGACGCATTCCGGCAGACACCAAGCTCGAGCAAATTAAAGACCAGCTGGTGCAGGCGATGGTCAACCAGCAGCGCCGGGCCAGCGTGCAGAAAGTCATCGACGAGCTGCGCACCTCCGCCAATCTGCAAATTGACTTGCCCCCGCCGCGCGTCGAGGTGGCCGCCACCGGGCCGGCGCGCGGACCGGGCGACGCGAAGGTGACCATCGTCGAGTTCTCGGACTTCCAGTGCCCCTACTGCGGGGCGGCCTTCACCACCGTCGAGCAACTCATGCAGCAGTACGCCGGCAAGGTGAAGCTGGTCTTCCGCCAGTTCCCGCTCCCCATCCATCCCCAGGCGGAGAAGGCCGCCGAGGCCAGCTTGTGCGCGGCCGACCAGGGGAAATTCTGGGAGTTTTATGACTTGCTCTTCAAAAACCAGAAGAAGCTCGACGTCTCGGACTTGAAGGCGTACGCCGCCAGCGCCGGGCTGGATGGGCCGAAGTTCGCCCAGTGCCTGGACAGCGGCGAGAAGAAGAAGCAGGTGGACGCGGACATCGAGGCCGGACAGGCGGCCGGGGTCAACGGCACGCCCGCCTTCTTCATCAACGGCGTCTTCATCAACGGGGCGATGCCCATCGACGAATTCAAGAAGGTCATCGACCCGGAGCTGGCCTCGCGGTAGCCTCTCGCGCTGTCCAGGTTCCCCGGGGCGCGGCCATGACGACACCCGCCTTGAGCATGCAGTCGCCCGCGGTGGGGCGTTCCCCCACGGCGCGCGAGCGCGTGGCCTGGGCGGCCGACGTCCCGTTGGGCCAGGCCCGCGCGCTGTACGCCACCCTCCAGCCCTTCGTGGGGGTGGTGAAGGTGGGGCTCTCGCTCTTCGTCGAGCACGGCCCGGCGGCGCTGGAGGCATTCCGCCCCCAAGGGGCGCAGCTGTTTCTGGACCTCAAGCTGCACGACATCCCCAACACCGTCGAGCTGGCCGCGGCCCGCGCTGCCGCCCTCGGCGTTGGCTACCTCACCGTGCATGCCTCGGGCGGACAGGCCATGCTGCGGGCCGCGGTGCAGGGAGCGCGCGCCGGGGCTGAGGCCGCCGGCCAAGCGCCCCCGGTGGTGCTGGCGGTGACGGCGCTCACCTCCCTCGACGACGGGACGGTGGCGGCCCTCGGTTTCGGCCCCTCCGCCCAGGCCATGGCCCTCAGGCTGGCCGACGTGGCGGCTGCCTCCGGCGCGGGGGGGCTGGTGTGCTCGGCCCGGGAGCTCCCGGCGCTGCGCGCCCGGTACCCGGGACTTTTTCTCTGTACCCCCGGCATCCGCCCGGCAGGCACCGCCCCCGGAGACCAGTCCCGCACCGAGACGCCCGAGGCCGCCATCCGCGCCGGAGCTGACCTCCTGGTGGTGGGCCGTCCTTTGCACGCCAGTGCAGACGTCGCGGCGGCAGCCCAGTCGCTGCACGACGCCGTGGCCCGAGCGCTGTCCGAGCGGTGAAGGCGCGCCCCTACAGGGGCGCGCGGGGGCGCGGTGGCGCCGCTGCGAGCGCGGCTTGAGCCCGCGAGCGGATGAGCTCCACCAGCGTGCGCACCGTCACGCCGGTGGCCCCTTTGACGAAGTAGCCGCGCTCCTTGCTGCTGACGGACGGCCCGGCAATGTCCAGGTGCACCCAGGGCACCGCCCCGACAAACTCTCGGAGGAAGAGGGCGGCGGCAATGGCCGCACCTTGCCGCTCGCCGGCATTCTTCATGTCGGCCACCTCCGAGCGCAGGTTTTCCTTCTGCAGCTCCACCAGCGGCATCCGCCACATGGCCTCGCCCGCCCGACGGCTGGCCTGCACCACGGCGTCGGCCAGCGCGTCGTCGGTGCTCCACAGGCCCACCACGTGCTGGCCGAGCGCGACGACGCAGGCCCCGGTCAGTGTGGCCACGTCGAGGAGGGCCGCTGGCGCACGCTCGGCGGCATAGGCCAGCACGTCCCCCAGCACCAGCCGCCCCTCGGCGTCGGTGTTGCTGACTTCGACGGTTTTGCCGAGCCGCGAAGTCAGCACATCCCCAGGCCGGTAAGCCGTGCCGGAGGGCATGTTCTCCGCGGCCCCGAGGAGGGCCACCACCGGGAAGGGGGGCTTCAGCGCGGCCACCACCTGCATCACGCCCATCAGCGCGGCCGCACCCGCCATGTCCGTCTTCATTTCCAGCATGCCGTCGGCCGGTTTGAGGGAGAGGCCGCCGCTGTCGAAAGTAATTGCCTTGCCCACCAGCACCAGGGGCCGGGCCGAGGCCGCCTTGCCCTTGGGGAGGTAGTCGAGCTCAATGAGGCGCGGCGGATTGGCGCTTCCCTGGCCCACCGCCAGAAACATTCCCATCTTCAGTCGGGCGAGCTCCTCGGGGCCGTCGACCCGCACTTTTAGGCCGCAGGCCTTGGCCAGCCGGCGCGCCTCCTCGGCCAGGCGCTCCGGCGTGAGGTGGGCGGCCGGCTCGTTCACCAAGTCCCGGGCATGGTTGGTGGCCATGGCCACCTGGACGGCCAGCTGCAGCGCCTCCTCGAGCGCGTCGGTCCGTCGGACGCCAGGGGGAAGCGTGACCCGGAGGCTGCCCAGCGTCCCGCGCTCCTCGGCGCCGTTGGTGCGGTAGCGGTCAAAGCGGTAGGCGCCGAGCAAGGCGCCCTCGGTGGCGGCGCGCAGCGCCCCGGCGTCGTCTCCCGTCGTTGGCACGGACAGCAGCACCTGCATCGCCTTGCCCCGCAGCGCCGCGCGGACGGCGCGCCCGGCCGCCTGGCGCAGGTGCTCCGGGGTGCAGCGCTCCTTCGGCCCGAGCCCGACCAGCACCACTCGGGCCGCAGGAATTCGCCCTTGGGTGTGGAAGGCGAAGAGCTGCTCGGCCCGTCCCTTGAAACCATCGGCAAACGCGGCCCGGTGCAGGTGGCCCCCCAGGGCGCGGTCGACGTCCATCATCGCTGCGTCGGCGGCCGCCTTGCCGTCGCTTTCCAGTACCGGCAGGACGAGGACGTCGGCGTCGAGCCGCAGGACGCTGGCGGTCGCCAGGCTGACCACGGGAGCAGGGGAGGGCATTCTCAGCTCGGCTCGTGGCTGCGCCGCCCGCCTCGGCGGGCCGGCTCCTTGCCCGCCTCGTGGACGAGGAGCGGAGAGAAGAAGCAGTCCTTCTTGGTGTACTCGTCGAAGGAGAAGGCAAAGCGGTAGCTGGCCGCGGCGCGCTGGTTGCAGTCGGTGCGCTCGCAGAAACGGCAGGTGATGCCGGAGGGGACGGCGTCCCGCTTGAGGTCCGTGGTGGGCAGGCCGTAGGCGAGGAATTGCGCATTCTCGGCATGCGTCCCGAGGCCGATGCTGTAGGCCGTCCCACGCACGATGGAGCCGCTGATGGGCTGCAGCTGCACCTTGGCGAAGCAGAAGTAGGTGGTGCCGTCGGGCATCATCGAGTACTGGCGGGTAATTTGAGACGGGTTGAGGAAGGCGAGGTGCACCGCCCACTTCCCGCAGCTGCCGCCGCCCGAGGCAAACTTCAAGCCGGTGCCGCTGTAGCGCTTGGAGATGTTGCCTGCCACGTCGGCCCGCAGGAAATGGAAGGGCACGCCGGGGCGCTTCGGGTCCGAGAGGTTGCACAGCCGGTGGGCCACCGTCTCGTAGGTGGTGCCGAAAATCTGGCTCAAGAGCTCGACGTCGTACCGGGTGCGCTGGACCTGGCGAAAGAATTCCTCGTAGTTGAGGAGCAGCGCACCGGCGAAGTAGTTCGCGAGATTCACCTTGATGAGTTTGGGCGTCTCCGGGTGGCGCATCTGCACGCCGGCCAGAATGCGTTCCAACAGGCGGTTCTGGTCGAGCTCGAGCAGTCCGATGGAGGCGGCCAGCTGGAACTTGAGCGGTTGCTCGGTGAGGGCCGGGGAGAGGGTGAGCGTCTTGTCCTCTTGGTCCATCCGGCGGACGACCGAGCTGCCGGAGGCGGAGGCCTCGTACCGCACGGCGTAGCCGAAACGCTCGTTGAGCGCGGCGGCCAGCTGGCTGGACGTCACCTGGCGCTCCAGCCGGAAGTCGCGCACCAGGCCTGCCGCTTGCTCTTCCAGCTCGGGGAACCAATTCTTGCGCGCCTGGAGGAAGTCGCTGACTTCGTCGAAAGGGGAGTAGTCGAGCCGCAGGGCACCCTCCGGGGCCTGCACCGGCGACGTCATCTGCGCGGACACCTTCTCCAGCTGGTGCCGGGTATTCTTGTACAGGTTGAAGAGGGCGGCCACCGTGCCGGCCAGCTTCGGCTCGGCGCTGAGCGACTCGAGCGACTCCGAGTCGATGTCCAAAGACTTGAGCAGCGGCTCGTCCAACAGCTTGGCCAGCGTCTCGTCCACCGGGCCCTGGCCGAGCGAGCCCATGAATTGCTCGGGGTCCTGCTCGAGGTAGCGCAGCGCCTTCCACAACAAGGGGAAGGGCATCACCCGCTTCCCCTTCTCGATGAGGTTGAGGTAGGCGGGGGAAACGCCCAGTCCGTGCGCAGCGTCCGTCTGCTTGATGCCCCGCTTCAGCCGGAGCCCGCGCAGCTTCGCGCCCACCGAGGCATTGAGGGCGTTCTCATTCATTGGCCAGGCAAGTCCTGTAGCAACCAGGTCCGGCATTTACAAGGATTCCGCTGACAACGCGGTGGGTTAGAAAGCCCTCGGCTCGAAATTTACAAGTGGTGGCAGGGCTTTTGGCCCGCGACAGGCCCACGGGCGGCCAGCCATACTCGCCAGCCCGCGCCCCGCCCATGCCGCCCCTCCTCTCCGCCTTTCGCGCCCTGGCTCCTCCTGTCTCGCTGGCCCGGCGTTTGGCGGTGCCGCCCTACGACGTGGTGAGCAGCGCCGAGGCCCGGCTGCTGGCGGCCGGAAATCCGCACAGCTTCTTCCGCATTTCGCGGCCGGAGGTCGACTTGGCCGAGGAGGTGGACGAGCACGCGCCGGCCGTTTACCAGCGGGGGGCCGAGAACCTCCGCCGCTTTCGCGCCGAGGGGTGGCTTCTGCCGGACGAGGTGGAGGGCTTTCGGCTGTACCGGCAGAAAATGGGCGAGCACGTTCAGACGGGCGTGGTGGCCTGTGCGTCGCTGGACGGCTACCGCGACGGCCGCATCAAGCGCCACGAGCTCACCCGGGCAGACAAGGAGGATGACCGCACCCGCCACATCGACGCGCTGGGGGCCAACGACGAGCCCGTTTTCCTGACCTACCGCGCCCAGCCCGCCATTGACATGCTGGTGGACTCCCTCACCGCCGCCGCGCCAGAGATGGACTTCGCCAGCGACGACGGCGTGCGCCACACCCTGTGGCGTGCCGTCGCGGACGACGCCGCGCGGCTGTCCTCGGCGCTGGCCTTGGTGCCTACCCTGTACATCGCCGACGGGCACCATCGCTCGGCCGCGGCGGCGCGGGTGCAGCAACTGCGCCGCGCAGCTGGGGCGGACGCCGGCGAGTTTGACCGCTTCTTGGCCGTCGTCTTCCCGCACGACCAGATGCAGATTTTGCCCTACCACCGCGTGGTGCGGGACCTCGGAGGCCTCGACGCCGAGACGTTTCTCGCCTCGGTGCGGGAGCGCTTTGACGTCACGCTGGCCGAGCGCGCCGAGCCCGAGGGACGACACGCCTTCGGCATGTACCTCGACGGCCAGTGGTGGCGCTTACGGGCGCGGGCCGGCAGCTGGCAACACACGCCCACCGCTTCGCTCGATGTCGCCATCCTCCAGGAAAACCTGCTCCGCCCCATCCTCGGCATTGAAGACCCGCGGCGCGACGGCCGCATCGGCTTCGTCGGGGGCATCCGCGGGACGCGCGAGCTGTCTGCGCGCGTGGACAGTGGCCTGGACCGGGTGGCCTTCGCGCTGTGGCCCACCAGCTTGGACGAGCTGATGGCCATCTCCGACGCCGGGGAAACCATGCCGCCCAAGTCCACCTGGTTTGAGCCAAAGCTGCGCTCCGGCCTTTTCCTGCACCCCTTTTGAGGGGTACCGCCCGAGCAACCGGCCAGCCATGGGCGTTGACCCTCGGGAGGGCGAACTCTAGTGTCCGCCGCGCAAACAGACACCAGGACTGGGGAGGGCGTGTGAGCAACTGGAGCGCCGGGAAATGCGTGGGGCTGCTGGTGGGCGTCCTCGTCGCCGGGACTGCGCATGCCGGGGGCATTTTTCTCTACGAGATTGGCACCTCCGACGTCGGCTACGCCTCCGCCGGCTGGGCGGCGCGCGCCGACGCCCCGGTCACCATTCTCACCAATCCCGCTGGCATGACGCGGCTCGACGGCATCCAGGTGCAGGTGGCCGGCGAGCTGCTCTATGCGAACCTCACCTTCGCTCCCAACTCGGCCACCACCGTCAGTGGCACCAACGGCGGAAACGCCGTCGGCTTCCTCCCCAATGGCAGCGTCTTCGCCACCTTTGCCCCCTGGAGCGACTTCCGCGTGGGCTTCGGGGTGGCCTCCAACTTCGGACTGGCCGCCAAGTGGGAAGACGACTGGGTGGGCCGCTACTACACCACCCAGTCCGCTCTCCTTGGCGTCTCCATTCTGCCGTCCGTCGCTTGGCACGTCGCCGGCGGCCTCTCGGTGGGCGTCACCTTCAATGCCATGTACGGTTATTTGAAGGACACGGTGGCCATCCCCAACCTCGAGCCCAATGCGGCCGACGGTGCGCTGGGCATTCAGTCCAGCACCTGGGGCTTCGGGGCCAACGTCGGGTTGATGTACGAGTTCTCCAAAGGCAGCCGGGTGGGCATCACCTACACCTCGCCGGTGAGCCTGGCCTTCGGGGCCACGCCCAACTTCCATGGGCTCGGGCCGCTGCTGACCGAGAAGCTGGGCGGCCTCACCACGGCCAACATCAACGCCGGGCTGACTGTTCCGCAGACCGTCATGCTCAGCTTCTTCCAGGCCATCACCGAGCAGTGGGCCGTCATGGCCGACGTGGGCTGGAACAACTGGGCGGCCTTCGGCACGGTGGAACTGGGCGTCTCCAACGCCGACACCTCGCACAGCATCACCACCAACATTGGCTACCTCAACACCTGGCACGGCGCGTTGGGCGCCCAGGTGCAGTTGGCTGCCCCGTGGCAGCTCGACTTCGGTGTTGCCTATGACAGCACGATGACGAATGACCAGAACCGAAGCCTCTCGCTGCCCATTGGAGACGCCTGGCGCTTCGGCGTCGGCGTCAAATGGGCGCTCAACCCCAACTGGACGTTCGGCCTGTCCGACGAGTTTCTCTGGGGAGGCAGCCCCAGCGTCACCGCGAGCCGCGTGCCCTCCCAAGTCGTCTCGGGAACGTACGCCAACACCTGGTTCAATTTTTTCGCCTTCAACTTCATTTGGAAGGGCGGCTGAGGCACCTCCCTCTGGGGTTGAAGGCAGAGCCGCCAAGTGCTCCCAGGTGGGGCGCACCGGCGGCGGCCGAGGGAGCGCGGGTGCACTGTCCCTGCAGTGGCAGCGGGCGTGCTTGGAGCTTTTTTTTCGGGTAGACCTCGCGACCGACGACCGCAGCGCTCCCGGCCGGTGCCGGCGGTTCCGCTGCTGCCACGGAGGACAGCATTCATGGGCCGACTCATCCGCGTCGTACTCTTCGTCCTCTTCTTTCCCGCATGGGGCCTGGCGCAGGTTCCAGCCAGCTCGCCCCCCGCCTCGCCCGACCCGTGGCCCAAGTCGGCGGAGCTCAACGGGACGAAGTACACCATCTACCAACCGCAGCTCGACAGCTGGAATGACTACGTCTACCAGGCGCACGCGGCCGTCTCGGTGCTGGCCCCGGGGTCCAAGGACCCGGTCTTCGGAGCCATCGAGATTTCGGCCTACACCGAGGTCGACAAGCAGGCCCGCGTGGTGCACTTCCAGAATCTCGTGGTGGCCAAGGCCACTTTTCCGTCGGTGCCACAGATGGCGTACACCTACCAGCAGGCCATCCAGAGCCTGATGGCGCAGGGTCCGGCCACCATGTCTCTCGCGCGGATGGAGGCGGCGGTGGCCATTGAAGGCGCGCAGCGCCAGTCCCGCACCGTCCCGGTGTTGAATGAGCCCCCGCGCATTGTGTTTGGGACGAGCCCGATGGTGCTGGTGCTCATTCATGGAGACCCGGTTTGGCGGCCGGTTCCCGGGACGTCCCTCACGCGCATCCTCAACACCCGGGCGCTGGTGCTGCAAGGCCCGGGGGGCAACGTCTTCGTCCACGTGCTCGACGGCTTCATGACGGCGCCGTCGTTGAACGGGCCCTGGACGGTGTCCAACACGCCGCCGCCAGGCTCCTATGAGGCGGCGCAGACGCTGGCCAAGCAAAACGCGGTGGACTTGATGGAGGGCCCCGTCAACGACGCCACCGGACAGCGCCCTTCGCTTGCCAGCGGAGCGCCCGGCGTGGTGGTCGCGACCCGGCCAACGGAAATTGTCATCACCGAGGGTCCCATGAATTGGGCCCCGCTCGAGGGGACGCAGCTGCTTTACGTCGCCAACACCAACGGAAACGTCTTCCAGGACATGCTCGACCAGCAGTTTTACGTGCTGGTGACGGGCCGCTGGTTCCGGGCCCCCAACCTCGCTGGCCCGTGGTCCTACATTCCCGGCACCGCCTTGCCCCAGGACTTCAGTCTCATTCCCATCACCAGCCCCAAGGAAAACGTCCTGGCCTCGGTGCCCGGCACCGCCGAGGCGCAGGAAGCTGCCATCGCCGCGGGCATTCCGCAGATGGCCACCGTCTACCGCTCGAAAGTGTCCTTCCAACCGGTGGTGACTGGCGCGCCAGTGCTCGAACCCATCCCGGGGACTTCCCTCAGCTACGTCTTCAACTCGCCGGACGCCATCATCATGGTGTCCCCGAGCCAATGGTACGCCGTGCAGATGGGCGTCTGGTTTACCGCGCCGAGCCTCAACGGGCCCTGGGTGGTGGCGTCCTTTGTCCCGCCCGTCATCTACACCATCCCGCCGAGCGCGCCGCTCTTCTACACGACGTACGTCTACGTCTACGCCGCCACGGCGGACACCGTCGTCGTCGGCTACACGCCTGGCTACATGGGGGTGGTGGTGGAGCCAAGCGGCCTGGTGGTGTACGGCACCGGGTACACCTACGTCGCTTACGTGGGTGCCACCGTCTGGTATCCGCCCCCCGTCACCTACGGCTACGCGGCGAATGTGACGTACACGCCCTGGACGGGGTTTGCGGTGGGCTTCGCCATTGGCTGGGGCGTGGCGCACGCCTGCTATGCGCCGGCCCCTTACTGGGGCGCCATGCCCTACGCCTACCATGGGGCGGCCTACGGCGCGTACGGCGGCGCGGCCGCCTGGGGGCCGCACGGCTGGGCGGCCACCAGCGGCAACGTCTACCACCAGTACGGGGCCACCTCCGTCGTCAGCCACAACTCCGCCGGCTACAACGCCTGGACGGGCAATGCCTGGAGCAGCAAGGCCGGCACCTCCTACAACTCCGTGACCGGCCGCACCTCGGCTGGCCAGAGCACGCAGGTGCACAACGCCTACACTGGCAATTCCGCCTACAACACGCGCGGAGCCACCTACAACCCCAACACCGGGGTGGCCACGGCGGGCAGCAAGACGACGGTGACGACGCCCTATGGCCAGTCGGCCACCGTGGGCCATGCCACCTCGGTGGGGCCGGGCGGACAAACCACGCACACCGCCGAAGCCGGCGACAACTACTACGCGGACCACGACGGCAACGTGTACAACTACAACTCGCAGACGGGCCAGGCACAGAAGCAGAACTCCAACGGCACCTGGAGCGATGTGGACAAGCCCAGCAGCTCGTCCTCCTATTCGGGCTCGTCCTCGTACAACAAGCCGCCCAGCAGCTCGTCCTCGTATTCCGGCTCGTCGTCCTACAACAAGCCTCCCAGCAGCAGCTCCTCGTCCTACCAGGCCTCTTCCCAAGCTCGAGACGAGGGGGACGCCAAGTCGGCCAGTTCCTCCTACGGAGGAGACAGCTGGGACAGTGGCAGCCACAGCAGCAGCGACAGCAGCTGGGGTGGCAGTGACAGCCACAGCAGCGGCGGCGGCGGCTGGGGCGGAAGCGACAGCCACAGCAGTGGCAGCTGGGGGGGCTTCCACGGTGGCGGGGGCGGCGGCTTCCGCCGTTGAGCTCTGGCCGGAGCCAGGTTTCCCCCGCTTCGGCTGCCGACGGGGTAGAAGGCCTAGTTGGAAGTGTTTCTCACTACGACGATGGGAGTCCTCACAATGCAGAAACGCATTCGTGTTACCGCCTTCGCCCTGGGCCTTGCAGCCCTGGCTGGCTGCGGCGGCGTCTCCGAAGAGCAATACAAGGCGGCCCAGGCGGACGCGGACAAGTACAAGAAGACGGCCAGCGACGAGGCCGCCGCGCTGGCAGCGGCCAATGCCAAAATCGACGCCCTGAATGCCCAGGTGGCCTCGCTGCAGCAGGCCAACGCCTCGGCCCAACAGGCGGCGCAGACGGCCACCGCGCAGAACGCGGACCTCCAGGCGATGACGGCGGCGCTGTCGGCAGACACGGCGGCCGGAAAGGTGCAAGTGACCGAGCTCTCTGGACTGGTGACCGTCCGGCTCCCAGAGAAGGTGCTCTTCCCGTCTGGGTCGGCCAAGCTGACCAAGGAGGGCTTGGGCGAGCTCAAAAAGGTGGCCGACGTCCTAAAGGGCGTCAAAGGCAAAGTCTTCCGCGTGGGTGGCTTCACCGACGACGTCCCCATCAAGACGGCAGTCTTCCCGTCCAACTGGGAGCTCTCCGCCGCGCGTGCGCTGGCGGTGGTCCACTTCTTCGAGAAGACCGGCATCCCCGGCGTGCAGCTGGCGGCCACCGGCTTCGGCAAGTTCCAGCCAACCGTCCCCAATGACACGCCCGAGCACCGCGCGCAAAACCGCCGCATCGAGATTGGTCTCGGCCCGGCGCCCTCCGCGCTGCCCGTCGTGCAGCAGGCCCCGGCCCAGTAGCCCCTGGTGGAAAGAGCGGTGCCCCCCGGCGTGGGTGGGGGCCCCCCTCACCGTCGCGCGCGCTCGTCCCAGCGCCGGACGACTGTGCTCCCCTTGCGTGGTGCCGACCTGGTAGAAGGCCCCCCATGCGCGTCATCAACTTCAATGCAGGGCCCGCGGGGCTGCCGTTGCCAGCCCTGGAGCGCGCCCGCGACGAGTTCATCGACTTTCACGGCTCGGGGATGTCCATCCTCGAGCACAGCCACCGTGGCAAGGAGTACGAGGCGGTCCACGACGAGGCCATCGCCCTCTTGACCGAGATGCTGGGCGTGCCGCCCACCCACCAGATTCTGTTTCTGCAAGGGGGAGCCTCGCTTCAGTTCGCCCAAGTCCCGATGAATTTTTTGCCCAAGGACGGCTCCGCCGACTACCTCCTCACCGGGACGTGGAGCGAGAAGGCGCTCGACGAGGCAAAGCTTCTGGGGACGCCCAAGGTGGCGGCCACCACGCTGACCGCGGACAAGCGCTACACGCGCATCCCCAAGCAGTCCGAGCTGAAACTGGACGCGAAGGCTGCCTACGTCCACCTCACCAGCAACAACACCATCTTCGGGACACAGTGGCACACCTTCCCTGAGGTGGGCGCCGTCCCGCTCATTGCCGACATGAGCTCGGACATCCTGTGGCGGAAAATCGACGTCTCGAAATTTGCCCTCATCTACGCCGGCGCCCAGAAGAACATCGGCCCCTCGGGCGTCACGCTGGTGATTCTCGAGCGGGATTTGATGTCGCGGGGCCGCAAGGACATCCCCAAAATCCTCCGCTACAGCACCCACGCCGAGAACAACTCGCTCTACAACACGCCCCCCACGTTCGCTGTCTACCTGATGCGGAACGTGCTGGCTTGGATGAAAAGCGTCGGCGGGCTGGCCCAGGTGGAGAAATGGAACCGCGAAAAGGCGGAGCTGCTCTACGGGGCGCTGGACAAGCTGAGCCGCTTCTACCGCGCGCCGGTGGAGAAGGACTCGAGGAGTGTCATGAATATTGTCTTCCGCCTGGGCTCCGAGCCTCTGGAGGACAAGTTCGTCTCCGAGGCGAAGAAGGCCGGCATGGTGGGCCTCAAGGGCCACCGCAGCGCAGGCGGCATCCGGGTGAGCGCCTACAACGCAGTCTCCCCCGACAACGTCCGGACCCTGGTTGGCTTTATGGAGGACTTCGCCAAAGCCAACGGCTGACGCCCAACGGGCCCGAGCAATCACCGGCTGCTCCCGCGCGTACGGGCAGGGAAGCCTGCGCAGCACCTTTCCCCGAGGGAAGCAGTCGGCCCATGGCCCGAAACCGCGGGCCTCCTTCCAGCGGGGTGCCTTTCCACCTCCATTTCCAACCCCCCGTGAGGTTCGAGCCGTCTATGTCCCAACTCCCCCTCAGCTGCTGGCCCCTCCCAAGGCGGAGGGTGGCCTGGTGCGCCCTCATTGCACTGGTTGGCTGCAGCACCACCACGCCCGACGCGAAGGTGGCGACCCCGGCCAAGGCCCCTCCGTCCTCCGCCCCGGCCCCGGTGGCAGCCACCGCCGTGACGGCGCCTTCGTCGGCCGCCGACACCAGCTCACTGCCCATGCCGGCTGGCCTCGCAGTCCAGGCGATGGACCTCAAAGTCGACCCCTGCACCGACTTCTACCGGTACGCCTGCGGCGGCTGGCTGGAGGCGACGGAGATTCCGGCGGACCGGAGCATGTGGGTGCGCAGTTTCAACGTCATCGACGAAGTGAACGAGAAGACGCTGCGGGAGCTGCTCGAAGCCGCCGCCGCCGGGAAAGCGCCGCCGGGAATGCTCTACCCGCAGGCGGTGGGTGCCTACTACGCGAGCTGTATGGACGAGCCGAAGCTCGAGACAGCGCTGCCGGAATTGAAGGCCGAGCTGGCTCGGCTGGCCCGGCTCAACTCCAGGAAGGCGCTCGCTCAGGAAACGGCGCGGCTGCAGCGCACCGGGGCCAGGCCGCTCTTCATCTTCGACTCCACCCAGGACGCCAAGGACGCGACGCTCGTCATCGGCGAATTCGGCCAAGGGGGTCTCGGGCTACCGGACCGCGACTACTACCTGAAGGACGACGAGAAGATGAAGGGCATCCGGGCTGCCTACCGGGCCCATGTCAAGGCCGTCTTCATGCTGCTGGGCGACACGGCTGCCGCGGCGGATAAAAAAGCGGGCGAGGTGCTGGCCTTCGAGACCCGGCTGGCCAAGGCCAGCCTCGACCGGGTGTCACGCCGCGACCCGGACAAAACGTACCACCGGGTGGAGCGCACGGGGTTGAAGAAGCTCGCTCCAGCCTTCGACTGGGACGTCTTCCTGGCCCGGGTGGGTGCCCCCGACGTCACCGCCATCACCGTCGAGCACGAGCCCTTCTTCGCTGAAGTCTCGGCGATGACGGTGGAGGTGCCACTCGGCGTGTGGCGCACCTATTTGGTGTGGCGGGTGGTGAGCAGCAGCTTCGAGGCGCTGCCCAAACGCTTCCAAGACGAGCGCTTTGCCTTCGTCAGCACCAACCTCTCGGGCGCCAAAGAGGACCGCCCGCGTTGGAAAAAGTGCGTCGCGGCCACCGACCGGGCCTTTGGGGAGGCCCTGGGCGCCGCCTATGTCGAGCGGACGTTCGGCAAGGAGGGCAAGCAGGTCACCCGAGAAATGGTGGCGCTCATCGAGCAGTCGTTTGAAACCAACCTGGCGTCGCTGAGCTGGATGGACGAGGCGACCAAGGCGCGTGCCCAGCAGAAGGTCCGCGCCATCGTCAACAAAATCGGCTACCCGGACAGGTGGAAGACGTACGACGGCCTCGTCATCGACAGCCGCTCCTACCTGGGCAACAGCTGGCGCTCGAAGGCGTACGAGACGGACCGCGAGCTCAAGAAAATTGGAAAGCCGCTCGACCGCTCGGAGTGGGTGATGACGCCACCCACGGTGAATGCCTACTACTTCGCTCCGCTCAACGAGATTGTCTTTCCAGCCGGCATTCTCCAGCCTCCCTTTTTCGACCGGAACGCCACCCCGGCCGTCAATTTGGGGGCGATGGGCATGGTGGTGGGCCACGAGCTCACCCACGGCTTCGACGACCAGGGGCGTAAGTTTGACGCCGCCGGTAACCTCATCGACTGGTGGACGCCCGCTTCGGGCAAGGGCTTCGAGGAGCGCGCGGCTTGCGTGAAGACGCAGTTTGACGGCTACGTGGCGGTGGAGGATGTGAAGCTCAACGGCGCCCTCACCTTGGGCGAGAATACCGCGGACTTGGGAGGGCTGAAGCTTGCCCACATGGCGCTGCAGGCCTACGTCCAGGCGCACCCCGAGCAGGTGAAACCCGCCCGCTACACCCTCGACCAGCAATTCTTCCTCGGCTTCGCCCAGGCGTGGTGCGGGAAAGTCCGTCCACAGGCGGAGAGGGTACTTGCCCAGACCGACCCCCACGCTTCGTCCGAGTGGCGTGTGAATGGCCCGCTCTCCAATTTGGAAACCTTCCAAAAGGCGTTTGGCTGCCGGGCGGGGCAGGCCATGGTGCGCTCGCCGCGCTGTGAGATTTGGTAGGGCCTTCCTGGCCCTGCCGGCCCCTCACAACAGAGACAGCTGCGGCCCCTGCCGCGGTGGGCGGCGAAAGGTGGGCGGCCGCTCCCCTTGGCCCCAGCCGCCCGTGCCAAGGCCCACCTTGCGCGCCGTGGACTCGAAGAGCCGGCCGATTGCGTGCGCGTACGCGCCTTCCCCCCGCTGGCGAACACCGAAGCGGGCGTCGTACAGCTTGCCGGCTCGCGTCTCGCGAATGCGGTGAAGCACCCGTTCGGCACGCAGCGGCAGCGCCTCGCGAAGACGCTCCTCGAAGACTTGAGCCACCGAGCCCGGCAGCCGCAGCAGCACATGGCCGGCAGAGGTCGCGCCTGCCGCGGCGGCCGCGGCGAGAATGCGGGGAACGTCTTCGTCGAGCCCCGGGATGATGGGTGCGACGCTCACCGCCACGCGGATGCCGGCCTTGGCCAGCGCTTCGAGCGTCTGCACCCGCCGCCGGGGCGTCGCCACGCCGGGCTCTAGAGCCCGGGCCACGCCCTCGTCCCAGAAGGGGATGCTCACGCCAACCCCGACCGAAGCGACCCGGTGCAACTCCTGGAGGACGTCCATGTCTCGCTCGATGATGGGCGACTTGGTGATGATGGCCACTGGGTTGCGGAACTCAGCGCACACCTCGAGGCAGGCCCTGGTAATGCGCAGCGAGGCCTCGAGCGGCTGGTAGCAGTCGGTGACGCCGCTGAAGGCCACCAGCTCCCCCCTCCAGGAGGGCTTGCAGAAAGCTTCCCGGAGGAGGGTCGCCGCCTCGCGCTTCACCACCACCTGCGTCTCGAAGTCCGTCCCGGCCCCGAAGCCCAAGTACTCGTGCCCCGGCCGCGCGTAGCAATACGCGCAGCCGTGCATGCAGCCTCGGTAGGGATTGACACTGAAGTTGAAGCCCACGTCTGGGCTGTCGTTGCGCGCGAGAATGCTGCGCGAAGCGTCTTCGTGGACGCGGATGCGAGCGCGCGGAATCTCCCCCACGTACTCGAGCGCCGTGGGGAGGTAGGGGTTGGGGGGGTTGGACCAGGGACGGGGCTTGGCCATGGCGGGTGGGGAGCCTGCATCTGAACAAAAGTTCAGTCAAGCGGGGGGCGCCGCCGTCGCCTCGCTGGCCAGCCTCCAACCCGCAGGGCTCAGCTCCCCCCCGCGGTGCGTCCGCCGGACCACCGCCAGTTGGCCACCTCGGGCAGGTCCGTGCCGTGCTCGCGGATGTACTCGGAGTGCTCCACCAGCTTGTCGCGCAGGTGCTGCTGCATGTGCGCGCCAATGTCTCGGAGTCGCGGAACGCGCTCGATGACGTCGCCGGCCAGATGGAAGCGGTCCAGTCGGTTGAGGACGACCATGTCGAAGGGGGTGGTGGTGGTGCCCTTCTCCACGTAGCCGCGCACGTGGAGGCTGTCGTGGTTGGTCCGCCGGTAGGTCAGCCGGTGAATCAGCCAGGGGTAGCCGTGGTAGGCGAAGACGATGGGCTTGTCCGCGGTGAAGAGCGAGTCGAAGACGGCGTCGCTCATCCCGTTGGGGTGCTCGCGCTGGGGCTGGAGCGCCATCAAATTCACGACATTCACCACGCGAATTCTGAGGTCCGGGAAGTTTTGGCGGAGCAGCTGCGCCGCGGCGAGCGTCTCCAGCGTCGGGACGTCGCCGGCGCAGGCCATGACCACATCCGGCTCGGCGCCGTCGTCGCTGCTGGCCCATTCCCAGATGCTGACGCCGGCCGTGCAGTGCTTCACTGCGGCCTCCATGTCCAGGTACTGAAGCGCGGGCTGTTTTCCGGCGACGATGACGTTGACGTAATTCCGGCTCCGGAGGCAGTGGTCGGTCACCGACAGCAGGGTGTTCGCGTCGGGGGGAAGGAATACGCGGATGACCTCCGGCGTCTTGTTCATCACGTGGTCGATGAAGCCTGGGTCCTGGTGGCTGAAGCCGTTGTGGTCCTGCCTCCAGACGTGGCTGGTGAGCAGGTAGTTGAGCGAGGAGATGGGTCGCCGCCAGGGGATGTGGGCCGTGCCGACCAGCCACTTGGCATGCTGGTTGAACATCGAGTCGACGATGTGAATGAACGCCTCGTAGCAGCTGAAGAAGCCGTGACGTCCGGTGAGCAGGTAGCCCTCCAGCCAGCCCTGACAGGTGTGCTCGCTGAGAATCTCCATCACCCGGCCCTCGGGCGAGAGAAACTCGTCGTCCTCGGGCAGCGTTTCCGCCATCCATCTCCGACCGGTGGCCTCGAAGAGGTCCTGCAGGCGGTTGGAGGCCGTTTCATCAGGCCCCATCACCCGGAAGTTGCGCTCTGCGCTGTTGAGCTTCATCACGTCCCGGAGAAAGCTGCCCATCACGCGGGTGGCCTCGGCCTCGACCACGCCGGGGCGAGCGACGGCGACGGCGTAGTCCCGGAAGCCGGGCAGCCGCAGGTCCTTGAGCAACAGCCCCCCGTTGGCGTGGGGATTGGCGCCCATTCGCCGGAGTCCTTTGGGCGGCAGCTCGC
This sequence comes from Myxococcaceae bacterium, assembly GCA_052147975.1. Taxonomy (GTDB): domain Bacteria; phylum Myxococcota; class Myxococcia; order Myxococcales; family Myxococcaceae; genus JADGRA01. The sequence goes on along the minus strand of JBKQJL010000034.1, from coordinate 13,740 downwards.
TCAGTTCCGCGACCGGCGTCCCGTTGACGTCGAAGAGCTCATCGGGACGGTAGCTCTTCATCCACTGCTCGAGCAGCTTCAGGTGCGCCGGGTTGGTGCGGACCTCGGCCAGAGGCACCTGGTGAGACCGCCAAGAGCCCTCTGTTTTCTTCCCGTCCACCTCCTTCGGGCCGGTCCATCCTTTTGGAGAACGCAAGACAATCACCGGCCAGCGCGGCCGGGTGGTGGCGCCGCCGGTGCGGGCTTGGCGCTGGATGTCGTGGATGGTGGCCAGGGCAGCGTCGAGGGTGGAGGCGAAGCGTTGGTGCATCCCTTCTGGCTCGCTGCCCTCGACGAAGTGGGGCTGGTACCCATAGCCACTGAGCAGCTGCTCCAACTCGAGCTGGGGAATGCGTGCCAGCACCGTCGGGTTCGCAATTTTGTAGCCGTTGAGGTGGAGGATGGGGAGGACGGCGCCGTCGGTGGCCGGGTTGAGAAATTTGTTGGAATGCCAGCTGGTGGCCAGAGGCCCGGTCTCCGACTCACCGTCCCCCACCACGCAGGCCACCACCAGCCCCGGGTTGTCGAAGGCGGCGCCGTAGGCATGGCTCAGCGAGTAGCCCAGCTCGCCGCCCTCGTGGATGGAGCCCGGGATGTCGGGCGAGACGTGGCTCGGGATGCCGCCCGGAAAGGAGAACTGCTTGAAGAGCTTTCTCATCCCCTCGGCGTCCCGGGAAATGTCCGGGTAGTGCTCGGAGTACGTCCCCTCCAGCCAGCTATTGGCCACCACGCCCGGGCCGCCGTGGCCCGGGCCCATGACGTACAGCATGTCCAAGTCTCCAGCCCGGATAGCGCGGTTGAGGTGCACATAAACGAAGTTGAGCCCGGGCGTCGTCCCCCAGTGGCCCAGCAGGCGAGGCTTCACGTGCTCCGGCAGTAACGGGGCCCGCAAGAGCGGGTTGTCCAAGAGGTAAATTTGCCCCACCGAGAGGTAGTTGGCCGCCCGCCAGTAGGCGTGCATGCGGCGGAGCTCATCAGGGCTGAGCGGAGCGTCGGACGACATACCCAAACCTCCTTCGCTGGCGAAAACAGCGCCAGCACAACACAGCCGCCGGCCCAGGGTTGGCCACGTTCCGGTGACGCAGCCTTTCCAAGGGAAGGCGGTGGGCTGGGCCGCGCGTGCCTGGGTGGGCGCCCGGGAGCTCCGTCCCCTCACTGCTGCGCGGGGATGAAGCTTGCCTGGTAGCCTGGGTCCTCGACGGCCAGCGCGGCAGCGGTGGGCCGAAGCGGCAGCGCCGTGTCCAGCATGACGGCCAGCTCGTCCGTCCGGGTGGTACCGATGCTGCCCTCGTACGCCCCCGGGTGTGGCCCGTGGCCCACGCCTGCCGGGTGGTGGCTCACGCTGCCCGGTCCCACGCCGCGACGGCTGGTGAAGTTGCCTCGCACGTAAAAGAGAAACTCGTCACAGTCGATGGAGCTATGCGGGTAGGGGCATGGAATGGCCTGGGGATGGAAGTCCACCACCCGTGGGACGAAGCTGCAGATGAGCGCTCCTCGTGCGGCAAAGGTGCCGTGCCAGGTGGGCGGCAGGTGCACCAGGCCGGCCCGGGGTTGGAAGTTGAGAATGGGGAAGGCGAAGGGGTAGACGGTACCGTCCCAGCCCACCAGGTCGAGCGGCGAGTGCGCCGACCGAAAGCCATGGAAGGCGCCGTTGCGCTTCACCAGCAGGTCCCGCAGGTGCTCCTCGAGGGGCCCCCGGAATTCGGGGTGGCGGAAGTCCCGGTGGCAGTAAGGCGCATCCATCCGCAGCTGGCCGGTTTCATTGCGCCATTGCCGGGGCAGATGCATCGGCCCAGCCAACTCCATCCACAGCCAGGCTTGTGCCACCCCCTCGTCGGGGAGGAAGCGGTGCGCCATTCCGCGCGGGACGAAGACGTAGTCATCCTTCTGGAAGCGCAAGTCGCCGAAGGCGGTACGCAGCGTCCCCGCCCCCTCCTGGACGAAGAAGAGCTCGTCTCCGTCGGCATTGGCCACGTACAGCGGGTCCGCCGTCGAAGGGTAGGCCATCCCCAGGGTGACGTCGGCGTTGAAGAGCAACGGCGTCCGCGCATTGACGGCTGGACCGCCGGTGCGCTTGAGCTCCTGCGTCTTGTAGTGGCGCTTGGCCAGCCTGCGCTCGGGGGCTGCCACCGGCAGCGTCCAGCCCGCCTTCAGCTCCGCCAGCGCCTGGGTGTGCGGCGGGTGCAGGTGGTAGCCGATGGTGTAGGGCCCTTCGAAGCCCTCCTGGGTGAAGCACTCCTCGTATCGCAGCTCACCCGCCGGGCCGCGCAACTGGATGTGGTGCTTGGGGGGGACTGTCCCGGCGACGCGGCGTTCGAGCATGGAGCTCAAATCCTCCCTTGCGAGCGTTGTTCACGCTCGATGCTCTCGAAGAGCGAGCGGAAGTTGCCGGCGCCGAAGCCGCGGTCGCCTTTGCGCTGGATGAGCTCGTAAAAGAAGGGCCCGGCCCCCGGCTCGCGATAGAGCGTGGCGGCATCCTTCATGAAAATTTGAAGCAAGTAGCTGTGCTCCTCGGCCCCGTCGATGAGGATGCGCAGCCGGCGCAATTCCTCTGGCTTCTCGTCGATGTGGCCGATTTTGAGCACCTCGATGCGCTTGGCCAGGTTGTCGTAGTAGCTGTCCGGCGTGTCCATGAAGTCCACCCGCCCGGTGGCGCGGAGCCCCTCCACTGCCGGAAGAATCTCGCGGACCGCCAAGGCTAGGTGCTGAATGCCGTCGCCCTGGTTGTCCTCGTGGAAGAGGTTGATTTGGGAGGCCTTGAAGTTCGGCCGGCTCGGTTCGTTGTTGGCGAATTTCACGGTGGACTCGGGGTCCCACATGACGGTGCTGCGCAGGCCGGAGCCCTGCTCGAAGCGCTCCTGCGAGTCGCCGGTGTGAAACTCGATTTTCCAAAACTGCTCGAGGCCCAGGACGTTCTCCATCCAGAGGATGGCCGGCAACAGGGTTTGGAAGTTGGACGTCACGTGGTCGACGTGCGTGTAGCCGAAGCGATTTTTTCCGCCCACCGCCTCGGGATGAAACACCATGCCCGGGTAGAGCGCCCGGTACCCGTCGCGCTGGACGAAGCGGAAGGTGCTATCGCCAAACGGGGTGGTGATGGAAAAGCTGGCGAGCTTGCCGCCGCGCGCGTCGGTGGCGCGCTGGATGTCGTCGATGATGGTGGCCCCCCGTTTCTCCAGGAGGCGAAACGTTTTGTCGATGTCTTTGACGCGGAACCACAGTGTCCCCACGCCGTCCGGGTGCTTCTTCAACCACCGCCAGGCCCGCCCGCCCTCTCCCTGAGGCTGACTGACGATGAGCGTCACGTCCCCCGCAGCGAAGACGACGCTTCTCTGCCGTCCCTTGGCGGTGAGGTCGGGGTCGCTTCCACCAATCTCCGCGAAATCCATCCCCTCCAGGTAGAAGCGGCGGCTCCGCTCCAGGTCGTGCACGTACCAGTGAGCGGCTTCGATGCCGAGAATTCCGAGGGACTCGAGCTTGGGCATGGTGGCTTCCTTCTCTTGTTTCAGGCTTCCGCGTCGGGCTGCTGGTCGGGGTGGGCTGCCTGGAAGGCGCTGAGCGGGGCGCAGGCGGCCTCGACGCGGGTCAGGGTGGGGAAGGGCGTGAGGTCTAGCTCGTACCTCCGTGCATGGTACAGCTGGGGCACGAGGAAGCAGTCTGCCAGCGTCACCTGGTCGCCCACCGCGTAGCGCCCAGCGGTGCTCCGAAGCAGCGGCTCGAGTGCCCGCAGGCCATGGGCAATGAAGTGCCGCGCCCAGGCCTTCTCGTCGCCATGCAGCTCGTGCTTCACCCGCTTCTGCACCGAGGTGTTTTGGTAGGGCTGAATGCCGGAGTTCACAATTTCCGCGGCCTGGCGGACCTGGGCGCGAGCCAACCGGTCGGCCGGAAACAAAGGGGGCTCCGGCCAGCGCTCCTCGAGGTACTCGAGAATGGCCATCGACTGGGCGAGGTGGAACAGCCGGCCGCCATCCTCCACCTCGAGCAGCGGGACGCTTTGCATCGGGTTGAGGCTCGCGTAGGGCTCCGCCTTCTGCTGCCCGCCCTCCTTGAGGAGGTGGACAGGAAGGTAGCTGAAGGGCTGTTGCTTCCAGTACAGCCCAATGCGGACCCGCCAGCTGCAGGAGCTCCGCCAGTAGTTGTACAGCTTCATCCCGCCACCACTTTCTGGCAGATGCGGCCGAAGAGACTCTGTCCATCCGGGCCGAACATGTCGATTTCAACCACGTCGCCCACCTGCAAGAAGGGCGTCCTCGGGCTTCCGCTTTCGAGGGTCTCCAGTACCCGCTGCTCGGCGAGACAGGAAACGCCTCGCGCCCGGTCGGCGTTGCTCACCGTGCCGGAGCCAAGCAGTGTGCCGGCCGTCAAAGCCCGCGTCCTGGCGATGTGCGCCAAGAGCTCAAAGAAGCCGAAGTGCATTTCCGGCCCGGTGTCGGTGTCGCCGACCAGCTTGCCGTTGAGCCAAGTCTGCAGGCGCAAGTACAGCCGTCCGTCCCGCCACGCGCCGCCCAACTCGTCCGGAGTGAGGGCAAAGGGACTGAAGGCGGTGGACGGCTTGCCCTGAAAAAAGCCAAAGCCCTTGGCCAGCTCTGTGGGGATGAGGTTTCGGAGCGAGACGTCGTTGCACAAGAGGAGCAGCTGAATGTGGGGTGCCGCCTGGGCAGCCTTGGTGCCGAGCGGCACGTCGCCGAGCACGACACAGACCTCCGACTCGAAGTCCATCCCCCAGGCGGCGTCTTTGAGCACCAAGTCGTCGGTGGGGCCAAGCAGCACGCCCGAGCCGCCCTGGTAGACGAGCGGGTCGGTCTCCAGCGTGGGAGGTACCTCCGCGCCCCGCGCCTTGCGCACCAGCCGGACGTGGTTGAGGTAGGCCGAGCCATCCACCCACTCATAGGCACGGGGCAGTGGCGCGGAGAGGCGGCGAATGTCGAGCGGCTCGCCTCGGACAGAGCCGGAGGCGAGGGCCTCGGCCAGCGTGCGGAGTCGGGGGGCGCTCGTCCCCCAGCTGTCGAGCGCTGACTGGAGCGTGCGCGCCACCTCACGGGCAGGGGCGAAGACCCGGCCGTCCGGACGCACCACCACCAGAGCGCCGTCCCGTGTCCCGTCACGTAAGGTCGCGAGCTTCATCGAGGTTTTTGCTTTTCGTCGGCTCGACCGGCCTCTGTCAAGCCGCACCCTGGCGGCCGCAGCCGCCGCGGTGTGGGGTGCCTCAGCCCACCTCGGTGCTCCGGTCGCAAGGCGTGGGCGTGCGCTGCTCGGGCTGGCCCTGCTAAACGCTGCGCCCATGCCCCACACCTGGGACACCAGCTCGCCCACGCCGGACGCCGCCCTGCAGCGCCTGGTCGAAGGAAACCGGCGCTTTCGCCAGGCGGAAGGCAGGTCGTCGGCGCGCTCCTGGAGCCGTCACTTGGCCGTCCAAGCGCAGCGTCCATTCGCCATTATCCTCGGCTGCTCGGATTCGCGGACTCCGGTGGAAATACTGTTTGACGAGGGGTTCGGGGACCTCTTCGTCATTCGCATCGCCGGCAACATCGTCGCTCCCTCGGTGGTGGGCTCCATCGAGTTCGCTGCGTCCCAGTTTGGCTCACGGCTGGTGGTGGTGATGGGCCATACGCGGTGCGGCGCCATCGCCGCAACGGTGAAAGCCATCGAGACGGGCCTCGGGCCCGAGTCCAAAAACATCCGCGCCATCACCGACCGAATCGCCCCACACATCCAGAGCCTGGTCCACCCGGGAGCCCCGAAGACGCTGTTGCGAGAGGCCATGCGGGCCAACGTCCGGGCGTCGGTTGACCACCTCCGCCATGGAAGTCGCCTCATTGAAGAGTTGGTTGTCGCCGGCCGAGTCGCGGTGGTGGGCGCTGAGTACGAGCTCGAGACCGGAGCCGTCCGCTTTCTGGACAGCTTACCTGCGGCGGCGAGCGCTCCCCGGGCGTCCCAGCAGCTCTCGGTGCAGATGAAGCGCATCTACGCGCCAGCGGCGGCGGAGGACGGCTACCGGGTGTTGGTCGACCGCCTTTGGCCGCGTGGCATTTCGAAGCAGCGGGCGCACCTGGACGCCTGGCTGCGCGAGCTGGCTCCGTCAGACGCCCTGCGGAGATGGTACGGCCATCGCCCGGCGCGATGGGAGGAATTCCAGCGTCGGTACACCAGCGAGCTTCAGGCCCACCCAGAGGCAGTGCAGCGGTTGGTGGCTCAGGCCCAACAGGGGCCCCTGACGCTCCTCTATGCCTCTCGCGAGACGGAGCTCAACAACGCCGCGGCGTTGAAGCTCCACCTTGAGAAGCGCCTCGCCCAGCCGTCTTGAGAAGGGCTCCAGGGCGGTGGCTCATTGTCTGTGCAGTCGGAGGTACTCATTCACCGGGGGGCGGCCCGGCAACTGCAGCACTCGCACGCCGACCAAGAAACCGGCGTCATAGCTGAGCGTCAGCTGCTGAGGCCGAAGCGTGCCAGCGTCCGGTGTTTCGATGAAGGAACCGGCGGTGAGCAGTAGCGTGCCTCCGTCGCGGGTGCCTCGAATCTGGCCGGTCCGCAGGTACACGCCGGGCTTCTCCGGGTCCTCGTTGAAAAACTCCCCCGAAATGTTCCCGGCGTCCTCCTGAATCTCAATCTTCGCCTGAAATTTGAGCGCGCTTGGGTCCGGACCTGCGTCTCCAGCCCAGACGCCGCTGAGCTCCAGGGGCTGGTCCGACTTCGGCTTGGAGAAGCAGCTCGCGCACACGCCCAGCACCAGCGCCACCGCCAGCAATAACCAGGGCTTGGCTTCCCTCGGCGGCAGGCACCCGGCGTGTTTCGCTGAGAGGCGCAGAGAAGTCGGGCTGGGCGAGAGGACTTCGTCCCTGTTGTGGGAGAGGGCCATGGCGCGATGCTCCTCGAGCTCTGGGACGGCGAGGGCGTCCTGGCCCGCGCCTCGTTTGCTGCAGCGTACCAAACCCCTCGCTTGGAAGGCCGGGCGCTGTGCCGCAGCGAGGCAGTCACAATTCTCGAAGACGGACGGCGTCCCCCTCACTTACTGGCGTTGCGAGAGGGCGGCGAGCAGCCTGTCGTTCGTCCACTCCTCGGGGATGCCGGCCTTCGGCCCCTGAAACGCCGTCACCCACGCTTTGCCCCGGACCGGCTCGACGGCACCGCGCGCATAGACGGTGAGTCGTGGCTCGGTCGGCCCGCTCGCGATGATGACGCCATAGAGGAAGTGACAGCCCACCGCTTCGCCCGGAAGCGCGGTCTCGGTGTGGCGAACGCGCGCGCCGTCTGGGCACCACACGTCGGGGGTGAAGCCGGTCGCGGCGAAGTCGTCAGTGTAGCGGTTGCGCTCGGCGAAGTAGGCCGCCTCCGAAGTCCACAAGGCGCGCGTCCCACGCCGCGCCTCCTCCATCAACCCCTTCCAGGTCTCGCCCGCGCTCGAGTCGGCTGGCACGCCGTCCGCGGTGGTGCGGTGGACCAGCCGGCTGGCAAACAGGCCACCGGCTCCCGCGGCCAGGCCGGCCAGCACCAACAGCGCCAGGGCGAGCGCCAGCGGGCGCCTCCTCCGCCGGTAGGGGGTGCGCAGCCACCGCAGAGCCTGCTCGGCCGTCGAGAAGCGGTCGGCACGCTTCGGCGCGGTCAGTCTGGCGAGGAATTCATTCTGCTGAGGCGACAGGCCGGCCAGGGGCTGGAATGCCAGGTGCATCCCGTCGACCAGAAACGCGGCTGGTGCCTTCCCGGTCGCGGCGTGCAGTAACGAGGCGCCGAGCGCGTGCAGGTCGCTCGACTCATCAATGGTGCCTCCCAGTTGCTCGGGAGGCATGTACCCGACAGTCCCCACCAAGGTGGAGCCGAAGGTGACCGCCTGCTCCAGCTGGCGGGCCGAACCGAAGTCCACGAGCACCAGCTGCCCGTTGCTGCGAAACACCAAGTTTGCAGGTTTGATGTCTCGGTGAATGACCCTTGGCGTCCGAGTGTGCAGCGAGGCGAGCGTTTCGAGCACTTGGGTGGCGACGTCATCAAAGCCCGTGCCGCGTAGTGGCTCGCGCTCGAGCCGCGCAAGCAGGGACTCCCCCGCGATGAATTCCTGCACCAGGTAAAGGCGTGTGTCGACGCCCTCGCCCACGCTGAAGGCCTCGATGAATTGCGGCGTGTGCCGATGGTCGAGGCCCTTAAGGACGGCGGCCTCGCGATGGAAGGCCTCGACCTGCTCGATGGTCGGCACGAGCGAGAACAGCAGCTCTTTGATGGCCACCCGTCCGCCGTCCGGTGAGCGACCGACGTACACGCGGGAGTATGGGTGCTGGGCAAGTATGCCCTCCACGCGGTAGCCCTTCACCGAACCCGCGGACCCACAGGAAGCGCAGCGGGACAGGGGGCCCAGCATCCCGTGACAGGACGGACACCGCGGTTGAACGGCCGGCTCCACTGAATGGGATGCTACCGCAGAAGGCGCCGGCAGAATTCCGTGGCGCTGCGACCGAGGCTCCCGGGGACCTTAGAAGGGCTCAGGAGCCCAAGCGACGAGCCCTTTGAGGAAAGGCGCCTGGCGGGCCCCGCCCGTCCGGTGCTGTTTTATGAGCAACTATCTGGTTGCTCTTTCGTCGAGGAACCGGCAGCATTGAGCAACCAGGAGGTTGCACATGACGACGGACCGCATCGAGAAGAGCATTCTGTTGCGCGCCACCCAGAGTCGGGTCTGGCAAGCCTTGACCGACTCCAAGCAGTTCGGAAGCTGGTTTGGCGTCAGACTCGATGGTCCCTTTGCGGTCGGCGCCAAGGTGCGGGGCGTGCTCGTGCCCACCAGCGTGGAGCCCCAGAGCGCCAACTCGAAGGGGCCGTCTGACGGCAAGCCAGTCGAATGGGTGATTGAACGGCTCGAGCCCGAACGCCTGTTCTCGTTGCGCTGGCATCCCCTCGCGCTCGATGCCGGCATCGACTATTCGAAGGAGCCGATGACCACGGTCACCTTCACCTTGGCGCCGAAGGAAGGTGGCGTGTTGCTCACCGTCACGGAGTTGGGCTTCGACAGCATCCCGTTGGCGCGCCGGGCCGAGGCATTCAAGGCGCACCAGGGCGGCTGGGCCATCCAACTCGAAAGGATTGCGAAATACCTGCCCCATGCCTCCTAGCGCGCCACCGCTGTGGGTGCTGAAGGGTTCGGCGCCGCTCTTTGCGGCCCTGGGGGATGAAACCCGGCTGCGGCTGGTCCTTCGGCTCTGCGACCAAGGTCCGATGTCCATCACCAAGCTCGTTTCGGGCTCCCGAATGACCCGCCAGGCGATTACCAAGCACCTGGTGGTGATGGAACTGGCAGGCCTAGCGCGAAGCAGACGCCGCGGACGCGAAAGGGTTTGGGAGTTGGAGAAGAAGCGGCTGGAGATGGCCCAAGGCTACCTCCAGCTCATCTCGGAGCATTGGGACGTTGTGCTGGAACGCTTGCGCAAATTTGTCGAGGAGTGACCGGGTCTTGCGCGGTGACTACAAACCCTGACGGGGCGCGGAGCCGCCCAGGCCCCGTCGCGAAAAAAACTTGTCGGCCCGAAGGCGGCTCGAACGTCCTAGCACTCGAAGCACCCAACCCAAGGAGAAGCCCATGAGTGAATTCCTATACTTGTACCGAGGCGGAGCGACCCCGCCGTCCGCGGAGGCCATGCAGAAGGACATGCAGAAATGGACCGCCTGGATCAAAGAGCTTGGCGACCGCGGCCACCTCAAGAATCCCGGCCAGCCGCTGGAAGCGACCGGCAAGGTTGTCCGAGGCAAGTCGGAGACGGTGACCGACGGCCCGTATGTCGAAGCCAAGGACGTCGTCGGGGGTTATTCGGTCATCGAGGCCAAGGACCTTGCCCACGCTGCGAAGCTATCCTCCGGTTGTCCAATCTTCGCCGCCGGGGGGCTTGTCGAAATACGCCCAATCATGAAATTCGACATGTAGTGGAGCCTGTCGATCACCTTTTCCGGCACGAATCCGGGCGCATGGTTGCGGCCCTCACCCGTGTCTTCGGGATTCACAACCTGGCGTTGGCAGAGGACGTCGTTCAGGACGCCCTCTGCCGCGCCCTTGAGGTGTGGAAGTTCAGCGGCCTGCCGGAGAATCCATCGGCATGGCTGATGGCCACGGCAAAGAACCGCGCCCTCGATGTCCTTCGGCGTGAGGGGACCGCCCGTACCTTTGCGCCTGAATTGGGTCGTCTCCTTGAAACCGAGTGGACGCTTGCTCCGGTGGTGGCGGAACTCTTCTCGGCCAAGGGACTCAAAGACGAGCAGTTGCGAATGATGTTCTCCTGCTGCCACCCACGGCTGGGCGAGCCAGCGCAGATCGCGCTGGTGCTCAACGTCCTGTGTGGCTTTGCAACGAACGAAATCGCAGCCGCCTTCTTCAGCACCGAGGCAGCAATCGAAAAGCGTCTTGAGCGAGCGAAACGGGTGCTGGCCGGTTCGAAAACGCTGTTCGATCTCGCCAATGCCGAGCGTCTCGCTGAGCGGTTGCCGGCAGTCCTTCGAGCGCTCTATCTGCTCTTCAATGAGGGCTACCATGGTGCGTGCGTTGAATCGGCAGTGCGCGTTGAGCTGTGCCGCGAGGCGATGCGGCTATCCGCGTTGCTCCTTGACAACCCGCTCACCGGAACGCCGAAGAGTTACGCGCTTGCAGCGATGATGTGCCTGCACGCTGCACGACTCCCCACCCGCGTCGATTCCCACGGCCACCTAACGGCATTCTTCGACCAGGACAGGTCGCTTTGGGACTCGAAGCTCATCGCTGAGGGCCGGCGACTGCTGGACCTCTCGGCGAGCGGACCCGATTTGACCGAGTATCACCTGGAGGCCGGGATCGCGTCGATTCATGCGGATGCCGCGACCGCCGAGGCGACCGACTGGGGCCGAATCGTCTCTTTATACGACGCGCTCATGGCCATTCGCCCTTCGCCGGTGGTCGCCCTGAATCGCGCGATCGCCATCGCCCAACACGAGGGTCCGGATCGGGGCCTCGAGGAGATTCACGCCATCGAGGGCAGCGACCAGCTTCACGCTTATCCCTTTTACGCTGCCGCCATCGGCGAGCTTGAGCTACGCAGAGGCAACGGGGCGGCCGCCTGGACGCACTTCCAGTCGGCGCTCGCGCTGGCGCGCAATTCGATGGAGCGTCATTTCATCGAGCAGCGGGCTTCCGCGGCCGCACTGGAGCGAAGCCGGGAGGTCAAGGCCTGAGAGTGTGCCGGAGCTGAGTCGCGAGCTCCCGAGTGCTCGACGACAGAGACAGCGGCGTGCCCACCGCCCTCGGGACTTGGTTGAAAACGCCCGTCAGGCGGCGACAGGCTGGTGCAAAACCGCCGACGCGAGCTATGCGCGCCTTGTTCCTCGAGCGGACCGAACCATCCGGAGTGCGGCCAGGAGAATAACAGCACCGATGAAGGCGACCACGACGGTCCCGGCAATCCCGGCAATCGGCGCATGCCAACGCATGGCCTGGAAGAGCCAACCCCCGATAAAGGCGCCGACCACTCCGATGATGATGTCACCACCGAGGCTATAGCCGCTCTTGACAACGGCATTCGCAAGAAAACCGGCGACCGCGCCAATCACAACCCACAACAAGAATGTTTCGAGAGTCATGTGAAGCTCCTTCTTTTGATGAACGAGGCGGGGGAATTGAAAATCTTCAAAAGGGCGCGGCCATGTCGCCTTGCGGTCGCTACGCCCCCCCGGAGGAGCCGAGGGATGTTGCGCAACCCCTTCTCTACTGGTGCTGCTCGGACGGTGGAGGCCCGTTCGGGTGTTGGTCGTTCTGCGGGCTGTTTTGATGGTCGTTCTGGTGTTGGTCGTCCTGCATCGGTTGCCCAGAGTGGGCGTAGTGGTCGTGATGATCCTGGTCAGACGTTGCGCATCCGGTGCTGGTGAGGCATGTCGCGAGCGTCACCGCTCCGACCACGGCCCAAGTGAATCGCATAGGCATCTTCTTTCGAGCCCTCGTGGCTCGTCACCGAAGATAGGCACGAACTGGGCGAATGCTCGTGAGCGGTGCAAGAAACCGAAGAGGTCGTTCACGACATGCGCAGTCCCAAACAGTCCCCCTCCGAGTTGTGTGAATCCGGTCGGTTGCAGTTCGTTGGCCCGCGCCTTTGACAGCGACAGCGGACGAGCGCGCCAGCCCGAGCCCCCGTCTGTCTCACACGCCCCGCCGTAACGAGGCTCGGGTGAGGCAAAACTCCGCTTCCTGACAGTCTTCGGAGCGCTATTCCTGCGCTTCCTTTCGCCACGCAGGTGTTGTGTGTCGCGGCTCGGCGGCGTTTATTTTGGCCCTGCGTCAGCGCTGTCCGGGCCGAGCGGCGCAATGGGCGAAGAAAAAACGCCAGCCGCCCAATCATTGCTGGAGTTCTGTGGCGGTGGTTGGCTTTGCGTGGACGCCGCGCAGGCGGCGAGCAAGCACATCACCAGCGCCAGCAGACACCCTGGTAAGAGGCTCGATGCATTCATTGAAGGATGGACCTCCCGGCCCAGAACTGCCAGCTAGATTCAGTGCTTCGACCAGGCCCACCCAGTGATGCGCCATCCAGCCGCGACCTTCTGGAGCGCGACAGTCCAGATGGAGCCTGTCTCTGCGGTCGGGTTCCCGTTTTGCTTGAAGTTGTAGCTGGCCGGAACCACGACGTAAGCGCGCTCTCCCGTCACCTCAAGGTGCCTCGCCTTCCCCAGCGTGACCACCGGCTGCGTAATTCCTTCTTTCTTGCTGTTGGCGTCGAAGTCGTTCGCCCAGTCCGAGCACGCTGTCGGCCCTTGCCACGCATAGGGCGGAAATTCATCGATGATGAACGCTGCTGCTGCGCAAGCAGCCAACGCCGTCTTCACATCATCCTTGTTGAAGCCATCGATGAACTGGTTGACCACCGCCATCACCTCGGTCCTCTCGGAGGCCCGCGTCGAGCCAGCGGTCAGCAGGATGGCGATTGCGACGAGCATGCTGTGCATCGCGTAGTCCTCTCCAGGTGCCACATAAAATCGTTCAATGCGACTCGCCTCGCGGCGTCGCTTGCCCACCATGACTGACGGCGGAGACGACGTCACGCTCTTCCGTTCAGTGAACTCTGTGTACCTTCCTGAGCCTCCCCACCAGCTTCCCAACGCGGGTTCGAGGGCTCGACTCCGGTCCACCGTTTTTTAAGCAAACGTGCGGGACGTTCTCGCGACCCCGGAAGTTTGCTTCCCCGCAGAATGAGCCCCCCGAATGGGCCGCGAACCGGCCAGCTCCCGCCCGGTGTTTGTCGCGCGCATTACACGCTTCAGTTTAGTATCGCCGGATGGCCGCTCGCCCTCCATTCATCGTTTCATCCACCGAAGTTGCCGAAAAGCGGCACCGTTATCCGAACAGCGCCGAAGAAATGGCACCCTCCCGTGCGATTGGCCGCGCGGCCGGACTGTTGAGGATCGGCATCCACCTCGTCCGGCTGCTGCCCGGCACGCGCACGTCTTATCCTCACGCCGAGTCTTCGGAAGAGGAGTTCGTGTATGTGATCGATGGAGAGGTTAATGCCTGGATTGACGGCGAACTTCACCGCATGCAAGCAGGAGACATCGCAGCGTTTCCGGCGGGTACCGGAATTTGCCACACGTTCATCAACGACGGCGACCGCGACGCACTGCTTCTTTCCGGTGGCGAGGCGGACAAGGCCCAGAACCGCATCCACTATCCGCTCCATCCCGGACGCCGAAACGACATGCCGTGGAGCCGTTGGTGGGACG
>JBKQJL010000033.1:0-35666 GCA_052147975.1 Myxococcaceae bacterium | reverse complement strand
TTGGGTGGGAGCGCTCTTAGCCGGGCTCGTTGCGGCTCTCGTGTTCCTTGTCGTCAAGGCCACCTTCCCTCGACTGACCGGAGTGCGTTTTTACCTGGCTGCTGGGGCTCTCATAGCGGCTTGCTCGCTAGGGCTCAGGGAAGTCCTCCGACATCTCGGCCTCTGAGGACGTCTTGGGTCGGCCCCCACCTCCTTCTGCGGAGTAAGACGGGTAGCTGCTGTTCGGAAGCTCGACAAGTCGCTCGGACGGAGAATTTGCCCGCCCGGCCGGTAGCTCGCAGCGACGTTGATGTCCGCCGCCGCGAGGTCTGCTCGGCGGCACGCGGCGCGGCTCACCACGCGGCGCCTTACCAAGTGGGCCATCGCGAGCAGGGCCGTCCGACCAAAGCCCGTGGCCATCTCCACGCCGGGCGCGACCCTCCGGCTGTGTGGTATCCGTCTGCCCCGCGTCGCCAGAATGCCGACGGAGGCCCTGATGTTCACTGCGCCCACGGAATCCGACGGGACCCGGACGTACATTACTCTTCGGCGGATGGCCGGCCTCTCCGGTATTTTCCTTCCGCTCTTCTGCCTCGCCTGGAGCCCATTCCTTGCTCCACCGCGGCTGCTTCCATCCATCAGCGACTACTACACTGTGGGAACACGGAACGTCTTCGTCGGGGTGCTCTTCGCCATTTCGTCTTTCCTCTTCGCCTACCAAGGTGACGACGAGCGTGATTGGTGGGCGGCGAAGGTCGCGAGCTTCGCGGCGCTGGGTGTCGCGCTCTGCCCCGTCAATGGGAGCACTGTCGTCCAGGGGTTACACTTCGGATCCGCGGCAGTCCTCTTCGGCGTGTTCGCCTACTTCGCGTTGTGCCTCTTCACCCGCACGCACCCCGACGGCCGGCCGATGACGCTGGAGAAGCAGCGCCGCAACCGCCTCTATCGCGTGTGCGGGTGGACGATCGTGGTCTGTGTCGTTACCATCGGCGTGCTGAAGTTGACGGGCCTCGAGGCGAATCTCGAGCGCTGGGCACCGGTGTTCTTTCTCGAGTTCGCGGCACTCGTCGCATTCGGTCTTGCCTGGCTGGTGAAAGGCGAGACGCTGTGGAAGGACCAGCCCGGCGAAGACGCTGCGCCCTGAACCAGCCGGAAGCCGCTCTCAGTCAGGCGTGTGCCAGGCATTCCGTGCGGGCGCCGATGCAGAGAAGGCTCGTGCCAGGGCCCGCTGGTGCGCGCTCGGGCAGCTTGGAAGCCGTTCAGACACCGCCCAGTGCTCGGCCAGTGGGGGGCAGGGGTGTTTCAGTGGCTGGTGTCTTGTATCCATGGCAGCGTAGCGAGCTCGAGATGGACAAAGCGGCGCTGAAGCGAGAGTTGTTGGCGGTCATCGCTGCAGACCTTGAAACGCTAAAACGCGCTCACCAGGCTACAATGCAGGGCGCTACTCACGAGCAAGCGAAGCCCGAGAACGACAAGGACACGCGCGCCCTGGAGCAGTCGTATCTCGCACGTGGACAGGCCAAGCGGGCGGAAGAGCTTCGCGACGGCCTAGCGGCGGTCCGGCGCATGGAGGTCGACGTTTTTCAGGCAAATCAGCCCGTGGGTGTTGGAGCGCTGGTTACGGCCGAGGAGCGAAACCGAACTGTTCGCTTTTACATCGCGCCATACGGAGGAGGATCCCGCCTGGCAGACGCGTCGATCCAGGTCGTAACCCCAAGTTCGCCGTTGGGAGAGGCCCTCATGGGCAAACGCGTCGGCGACCCCTGTGAAGTCCTGGCCGGCGGCCATGGACGCGAGTTCCAACTCGTCGCAGTTGAATGACGGGATGGTGGTACCGCCGGCTGCCCTTGCGGCACCTAGCGGCGTTCGACCAGCAGCGCCTGGCTGGCCCGTCCAAACAAACCAAGCCGGTCATGTAGCGCGCTCTGCGAGAGGCCCACACCAAGAGCCGAAGTGGTGGAAACAGTCTCGAGGCACACCCAGTCGCCCTCTGGCTCGCGGTCGAAATGCAGGCTGAGGTCTGGATTCACGAAGGTGAATTTCGTGATGTCTAGTGGCGGGCAGAGACCGCTCTCGGCGTCGGCGAGTATGACGGCGCGCTGCAGGCCCGAGGTCCTCTCGCCCTCCAGCAGCGGTACACGGAGTCGCGCCCAGACCGAAACGTTCGTGTCACCCCACAGCCCACGCAGGTACCGCGCCTCAATGCCGCGGTGGTAGCCCAATTCGTGCTGAAAGAAGGGGAAGTGGAAGTCCAACAGGCCGTCGGGCGCGCCCGGCGCCTCCGGGCGGCGAGAAATAGCGCCACCGGTGTCTCGCCGCAGCCGCAACGCCATTCCCCGCAGTAGCTCGGTGCCCCCGTGTAGGAGCTTCAATTCCAGCCGCTGAGCCTTGCTACCCAGCTTCAGCGGCGTGGCCACGACGTGGAGCTTGGCGAGTGGAATCGGCCTCAGATAGTCGATGGTGAGCCGGGAGAGGAAGAAGCGCTCCATGTCATCCCCGAAGCGCTCAGCGGCTCGCGCCAACAACGCGCATGGCGGCCCCCCGTGCTGGAGGTCGTTGTGCCAGGGGCCTCGGGTCAGGGCGGTCGCCCGGAATGAGTCGCCATCCGGTACGAAGAACGCGGTAGGCACTTCCATGGCCGGTCACGTTACCAGGCGCCTTCACGCCACGGAGAGTCGTGCGGCGGCTCGCGCCTGCCGACCCCTCGCTCGGTACCCTGTCCTGCTATTCCGCCTGCTTCAGTTCAACCACCATCACTTCGATTGGCTTGTCGCCCGCGTTCACGTCCGAGTGAAGCGTGCCGGTGGGGTTGGCGGGCAACCAGTAGGCGCTTCCGGAGCGCCACTCGTGCGACTCCTGAGCTCCGTCCTGTTGCACAATCTTCATCGTCCCGCCGACGAGCGCGATGATGACGCGCGGGTGCTCGTGGCGATGCATCGGTAAAGGGGAATTTGGAAGAACAATCGACTTCCAGACCTTCACCTCGTCGTTCTCAAACTGCGGGACTCGCTCGCTCTTCGCCGTCGGTTGCGCCGGGAAGTCGCTGGTCGACGCCCAGGCCGGCAGAAGAAGTCCGTAGCCAAGCAAGAGCCGAAAGAGTGTCTTCATCAGGTGCCTACCCCCGGCGGTTCGCGCTGTTTACTGGATGTGAGCCGGTGTTGAGTATGGCTCTGGCTGACGACTCTCGGCGCGCGCCCGGGCCACCGCTGCCGGCGACGGCCTGGGCGCATTGGCTTCATTTGCGCCAGGGAGTGAGCACGGCGTACTGAGGCACAGCGGTGGGGGAGCGTTTTCGGACACGCACCAGGTGCCGACGCTCGAGCCATGAGACGGCGCGCTGGACAGCACTCTTGGAGAGCCCGGTCCCATCCGTCATCATCTGGTAACTGAAGAAGGCGGCTTCGCGACCCATGGAATGCGTGGTCGCCCATAGCCAGAGGTAGAGCAGGAAGGACGCGGGCCGCTTGTCATGGCCGACCAAGTCCGGCAGCAGGACTTCCAGGAGATAGGCGTCCAACTCCAGAACCTTAGGCACGACGCTATAGTACCAAAGACTATAGTCCCGCTGCAGTCCGAAAAGCGGTGGGGGAGTTTCAACGGCCCGCCGGCCGTGAGAAGTCGCCGCAATCCCCTCCACAGGAGGCTTACGTGAGGAAGTTGAAATTCATCAGCATCCCGGTTCGTGACCAGGACAAGGCGCTCGCCTTTTGGACCGAGAAGATGGGCTTGCAGGTTGCGACCGACCAGCCGATGGGTCCGGGTCAGCGATGGATAGAGCTGAAAGTTCCAGGCGGTCAGACTGGAGTCGCGCTCTTCACTCCGGAAGGCCACGAGTCGCGCATTGGGACATTCTCGGGCGTCTCGTTCGAGAGCGATGACGTGGAAAAGGAATACCGCGAACTTTCGGCCCGGGGCGTCGAATTCGCGAAGCCACCCGAGAGGCAGTCGTGGGGTACCTCGGCCATTTTCAAGGACACCGACGGCAACTCATTCGTGTTGAGCTCCAGGTGAGCCTGTGGCGACTGAGGCGCCCAGCGACTCCGGGGCGGACCGCGCCACCAGCCCGGCGGTAAAGGGTAGCTGCTAGGGCTGCGGGGACTGGGCTTTGCCGCCGGCTTGGTCTGACGACAGGCGAGTCACCCAAGCCGAGAGGGCGTCCTTCCCAAGCGCTCCGCTCTGACGGCCGACAATGCGGCCGTTTTCAAAGAGGATGAAGGTGGGGATGCCCTGAATCTCATAGGCCCCGGCCACCGTCGGGTTCTCATCCGTGTTCACCTTCAGGGCGATGAGCCGCCCCCGCGCGGCACGTGCCACCGCCTCGACATTGGGCGTAGAAACGCGGCATGGGGCGCACCAGGGCGCCCAGAAGTCGACGAGCACCGGCACGGTAGCCGAGTGGATGACGCGGGTGAGACCCGCCCCGTCGACGTCCTGGGGAGTGCCCGACAGGTCGAGCGGACGCTGACAGCGACCGCAGACGGCGGTCCCGCGGGACTCGCCCCGCACGTTGTTGAGAGCACCACAGGACGGGCAGCGATACACAAGCAACCATAACCAAGAATTCCTTGGGCGCCAGTGGCGCGACATCCTTCCGCTAATTCCAGAGACGTCTCGACGCGCACGGCTGGGGGCTACGGAGAGGACCGCCATCCTCAAGGCCTCGGGCGGGCAAAGCAGCCCGAAGTGGTCGCGTGAAGCCCGGGCATGGCTCCCCAACGGTGCTGTCGCTCCTTTTCTGATTGGCCCGACTGGCCCCAGGGACTTCAA
The DNA here is from genome assembly GCA_052147975.1 of Myxococcaceae bacterium. Taxonomy (GTDB): domain Bacteria; phylum Myxococcota; class Myxococcia; order Myxococcales; family Myxococcaceae; genus JADGRA01. The sequence goes on along the minus strand of JBKQJL010000033.1, from coordinate 30,920 downwards.
ATCGGCAGGACATCGCTTGCAACCGGGGTGGCCGCTGTGGGCGACGTCGGCCGGCAGCCACCTCGTCCCCCGCTGTGTCCGCTCGGGTAGCATCCAGCGGCGGCTGGCAGTGGCCGGTCGCAGCTTGACACAGCGGAGCGGGGCCAAGCGTGCGGGTGCTCATTTTTGGGGCAACGGGAATGGTGGGCCAAGGCGTGTTGCGCGAGTGCCTCTTAGACCCGGACGTTGTCGAAGTCCTCGCGATCGGCAGAAACGCCACCGGGCAGGCGCATCCCAAGCTGCGCGAGGTCGTCACGCCGGACTTCATGAAGGTGTCGGCGGTCGCACCGGAATTGAAGCGCTTCGACGCATGCTTTTTCTGCCTCGGCGTCTCCTCCAGTGGAATGGCGGAGATGGAATACCGTCGGGTGACGTTCGACGTCACCCTCGCCGTGGCGCGTACGCTGGCCGAGCAGAACCCGGACATGACCTTCATCTATGTGTCCGGGGCGGGCACCGACAGTACGGGTCGCGGCCGCAGCATGTGGGCACGTGTCAAGGGCCAAACGGAGAATGCCTTGCTGGGGTTGCCCTTCAAGGCCGTCATGTTCCGTCCCGGAGGAATTGCTCCCCTGCACGGAATCAAATCCAGAACGAAGCTCTATCGCATTCTCTACGACTGGACAGGTCCCCTTTGGCCAGTGCTCTACCGCGCTTTTCCTCAATTCGTGACGACGACAGAGCAGGTTGGGCGGGCCATGCTTCGCGTCGCGCGATTCGGTGCGCCCAAGCGCATTCTGGAGACGCGGGACATCAACGCCCTCTGAGCGGCACCGGTCTCCACGGCTGTGCGCCATCCGGTTTGGCAGCGGCCTGCCTTGAAGCTGGGCGTCTACAGGAGGCCACTGACGAGGGCGATGCCAATGAAGAAGAAGGCGGCCGCGGCGACGCGCTTCGTGAGGCGGGGGTCCATCAGGGCTCCCGCGCGGTTGCCGATGAGTACGGCCACACCGGCGACCGCCCACAGTCCGGTGGTGGCAGCAGCGAAGACAGTGAAGGGACTTCGGTACCTCGCCGCCAACGCGGCGGTTCCCAACTGGGTCAAGTCCCCCCACTCAGCGACAAAAACGACTGTGAAGGCCGCACCCACAGCATGCAAGAAGCCTCTTTCTCGCTGGCGGCTTTGCAGTGGCTCGCCGTCCTCCATTGCCGGAGCGTGCCGGCGCCACATGAGGACGGCCGAGAGAAGAAATAGCACCCCGGCGCCGATGTGGACCGGCCTGGCCGGCAGCAGGGAAAGCAACCCACCTGCCGCGACCGCGACGGCACTCTGCACGGTCAGGGCGAGCGCGGCGCCCAGAAAGACTGGAAGCGGCTTGTACCGAGTCGCCAGCACCAGTGTGCTGAGTGCGGTTTTGTCGGGGAGCTCAGCGACAAAAATGACGGTAAAAACCGTGGTGAAGACTTTCAGGTCGAAGGGCATCGCGAGTGCCTAGAACTCCGGTGCCTGGCTTGGACGCTGGCGGCTCGAGCAGCCTAGCGCGCTCGGCGCTCACGGGCATTGCAATTTGAGACGACGCCTAGGGTGCCGTTTGTGCTCGGGACCAACTGCCATGCTTGTTGTGCGGGTGTTCGCCCGTGACAACCATGCATCACCTCGAGGTGGGTAGACGGTTGCCCGGCGCGAAGGGGAGCAGGCGAGGTGCTTTGTGTCTGTGCGCCGGCGCGGACCGAGTGACGCCTCGCGAGTGGCACACAGTGTCGACCCGCGAAGAAACGCACACTGGTCGACACGGCAATCGTCGCAGCACGGAGGCGTAGCAAGCACTACTTCAAAGCGCACGAGGCACTCGCGTGCTTCGGGCTACCTCCGTCACTCTCATGGAAAGGAAAAGCGCGATGCGTTCCATCCTCTTATTTCTGTGCGCAGCCGGCGTGGCCGCCTGTTCTCATGGCGGCGTTGAAAATGGCTTCAATGGCTTCACAGGGACTGTCACCGGCGTCGTCGTCCTGCCTCAATCCGATGACTCGGCCTGCAACCAGCTGGCCATTTTCGCGACGGCCGCCGACGACAAGGGCCAGACGCAGCGAGTCGGCCGAGCGGCGGTGCACAGTGAAAGCGGCCGCTGTCTGTATAGCATCGGCGAGTTGCCGCCCGCCGTCGCTGTCACCGTCCACGTCGAGGCTGCCCCTGGGATGAAGTGCGGCAATGGCGCTTCCTTGGCCTTCGCCCCGCAGGGTCCTGAGACGGTTTCTCTCAAGGATGACCAGATCGTGACACGCGACTTCCAACCGCAGTGCAGCGCGACGACGTCCTTGCGTTAAGTGTCCTCGGACAATGGTGGCGAGGCATGCCCAAAGTAGGGAGGCCAAGGCATGTAGGAGCTGGCGGCTCGCCTTCTCGAGACGGAGGACCGTTGGAGGGGCGAGCCGCTTTCGCGTTCAGCTGTGTCTGCCGGTGCTGGTTCTCGCCCTCGTCCTTTGCGCCGGGCCCGATTCGGTCTGTTGGGGCCGTTGGTGGCTTACCGTGTGCAAGGCCCCAAGGCACTCCAGGTCAGCTCTGGCTGAGGGGTGAATTTTCTGCGCGGACGACGAATGCCGTTGTAACGAGCCCGTCTCTGTAGACGGAACAGTCGCATTCGCTTATGAGACTCCGCGTCGGAGTTTGTCCCTACACAAGAGAAGGAGAAGGCAATGCTTGCACGTGGAACGAAATTCCTAGTTCTGCTGTCCGCCGTGAGCCTGACGCCGTTGGCCTGGGCAGACAGCGCCGCTGCCCCGATGCCATCCGGTTCTGTGTCGCAAATCACCACGGTCAAGGCGACGGTGACCGGGATTGACATCCCCGGTCGTGTCATTACCCTCAAGGGTCACAAGGGCAACAGCGTCACGTTTCACGTCGGCGATGCCGTCAAGAACTTCGACCAAATCAAGGTCGGCGACATTGTGGTTGCGAAGTACTACGAGTCCGTCGCGCTGCGCGTGACGAAGCCTGGAGCTCCGGAAGCAGCCCAAGTCGATGCCGCGACTGCCGCGGCGCCGGGTCAACTCCCGGGTGGTGCTGTTCTGAAACAGGACACCATCAAGGCCAAAGTGACGGCCATCGGCAAGCACAAGGAGTCGGTGACGTTGGTGGGCCCTGAGGGCAACTCGGTCACCATCCAGGTGAAGAACCCGAAGAACCTGACTGGGGTGAAGGTGGGTGACGACGTCGAGGCCACCTACACCGAGGCTCTCGCGGTTGCAGTCGAGCCAGCGCCGGCGCCGGCCAAGAAGTAATTGAGGCGGCCCCGCGGGCCGACGATGCCCCCAGGATGAATGAAGGCGCCCCGCTAGAAGGTCTGACGGGGCGCCTTGTTTTCCCCAACCAGTCAGCCTTCATCAGTTGGCCAAGAGGGCCTGCGGTGTGCTCACGGGGTGTCCGTCAAGTACCCGCCGTCTCGAATGTCCGTTAGCAGGTCCGGCTCCGTCGGATTCCATCCCAGCGTTTGGCGGGTGACAGCGCTGGAAGTCGGGTTGTCGAGGGCGACGAAGCGCGTGAACCAATCGAAATGCGTCTGGGCTTCGTCCTCGGCTAGGCCGCGCACTGGAACGCCGAGCCCCCTGCCGATTGTCTGAGCAATCGCTCGCATTGGGATGCCTTCTTCGGCGACGCCATGTAGGCGGCTCCCCGGCACGGCGTTCTCCAGTGCTAGCCGGAAGAGCCGTGCGGCATCCAGGCGGTGGACTGCGGGCCAGCGGTTGGCGCCGTCGCCCACGAAGGCGGAGAAGCCAGTGCGGCGTGCAATGCCGATGAGCATCGGCACGAAGGCGTGGTCGCCCCCGCCATGGACGGAGGGCGGTAGCCGCACGATGCTGGCACGCACCCCGCGACCGGCGGCCGCGAGCACTGTCGCCTCGGCCGCCGCGCGGTGTGTGGGCGAAGCCGCGCTCCCCGGCGCAGGCTCGTCTCTTTCTGTGCCGGTGCGGCCATGGGCGAGCAGTGCGGTCCCGGACGTCGAGACAAAGGGCTTACCCGTCCCCTCCAGTGAATTGGCCAGCGCCTCCACCGCGCGTCGGTCTATTTCGACGGCAGCGGCATAGGCGGAAAAGTCGTGAATGAAGGCTGTGTGGATGACGCCCGCGCAGGCCTGCGCGCCCGCGGCGAGGCTACCGGTGTCCGACAGCTCGCCCCGATGCGCGGTGATGCCCAAACGTTCCAAGCTGTGGGCCGCTCCGTCGCTGCGCGCCAGTCCGAGCACCTGGTGGCCCGCTCCCAGTAACTCACGGGCGATGGCGGTGCCAATAAAGCCCGTGGCTCCGGTCAGGAAAACACGCATGGTGACCTCCGAATGGTTTGAAAATGCTGGTGACTGCTACTTTCGAGTCGGCTCTGGTCTGGGGGTGCGCCAAACCTCATGGAGCCTTCTGGCCAGCCGCTGGGGGATGGCGTTGCTCTTCGTCGCCGCGGGGACCAGCCACTTCTTATGGCCGGGGGCGTTTGTTTCAATTGTCCCCCCTGCTGTGCGATGGCCCCTGGCCGCCGTCTACATCTCGGGAGTGCTCGAGCTGATGCTGGGCGTGGCCTTACTGGTCCCGCGGCTGTCGCGTCGCGCCGCGCTCGGCGCTTGCGTCCTTTTGGTCGCAGTGTTTCCGGCCAATGTGTACCACTGGCTTCACGGAGCGCCCCCGGCGCCGGCTTGGTACCACTTCGTTCGGCTTCCGTTGCAGGGGCTCCTCGTCGCCTGGGCGGTTTGGCTGTCACGTCGGCCAGAGCCAGCGCCCGCCGTGCCGCCGCGGCTCGGGTGACCGCCGGCCCAAAGGGTGGACCGAGGAGCGCCTGCTCCGGGGTGGGCCGCTTGGGCCGCGGACTCACAGGACGAGGGGAAGGAGCGCCTTACGGTGCTGTGGGTATGTCGGGAAGTGCTGCCGGTACCACGCATGGTGGGACAGAGCACGAGGGGCGAGGTTCGCCACCGTGTACACCGCAAACGCCAGTCCGGCCCATGACCAGGTGGCGAGGGCCCAGCCAAACCACTCGACCATCTCGCCTAGGTAATTTGGGCAGGATACCCAATTGAAGAGGCCCCCGGTGGGGATGTGGTAGCCGGTGTCCCCCGGTTTGCGCAAAAGCAAGAGCGTCCGGTCGGAGGAGATGTTCACGAGCAGGCCAGCGCCGAAGGCCGCGGCACCGATGAGAAAGCGGGGGTCCACGAGCCAATTCGAGTCGTAGTGTCCGTGCTCAGAAATCCATCTCGCGTTGATGAAGCCGTTGAGCATATTGAAAGACACTGCGAGTAGGACCACCAGTATGGGCATCCGTTTGCTCGCCGTGCCCATGCGCAACGGGAAGAAAAAGGTGCGCTGCAGGTAGTGAAGCTCCCACAGGCAAAGAAGCACCACCGGAGTGGGTTCGCTCCGGTGCTTCCCGAGGAGGTAGACGAAGGCGAAAAAGAAAACGGCCGGACTCTCCATCAGCAGCCAGCCAGTCCGCGCGGAGAGCGTGGGCCCCCACCCAGGACGGGCATGGCGTCCATACGGCGCAGGCGTGAGACAAAGGCTCGCGAACGTCACGACCGCGAGGCCAAATTCGACCGCGACAGCGACGCCATAGGAGGTGAGTGGTTCCAAGGTGTAGAACTCCAGCGGCGACGCAGTCGCAGCGGGCGCGCGAAAACGCCTCCGTCGAGAAGCCCCTACGCTACAGTTGCTAGGCCTTATCTCGCTAGGGGAATGCATGTGCCGTGGGCGCGCTTGTCTTCTGCTCTTGGTCCCGCTCGCAGCGGGGCTACCGGCCCGAGCAACGGCCAACGAGGACGCCGGCACTGAGACGGTCGGCTTCGGGCAGACGCCGCCGGAGGCGGCGGATGCGGGGGGCGATGTGCCTCGGCTCGAAACCGAGCGCGTTCACGTGCTGCCCTTCACCCCGGTTAGGTCCCTCAAGGGTGAGTGCACCTCCAGCGTGGAGTGCGCCGACAGGCATGGGTACGGGGAGGTTTGCGTCGAAGGCACCTGCGAGGAGTACGAGGACGCGACCGACCTCTTCACCCTGCTGCACTTGACGAAGGCGGGCAAAGCGACGCCCAAGCCGTATGAGCTGCTTCCGGCCATTCTCCCAGCTGTCGGGTACAACCCGGCGCTGGGCTTTCTCATCGGGGTCACGGCCTTTTTCGGGATGTACCTCGGTGACCCAGAGACAACGACCATCTCCAACGCCCAGCCGACGTTTCTCTATACGTCAAACAAACAGCTGATTTTTCAGGTTCCGAGCACGGTGATGACGTCGGACAACGAGTGGGAGCTTCAGGGCGACTACCGCCTCCTCATTTTTAATCAGGACACCTATGGGCTTGGAACCGGTGTCACGCCCGTGTCTTCGGGTTTCACCATTGGCGGCTACGGAGATACGGCGGCGATTCCAGGAGCGCAGCCCATGAGCTTCGACTTGTTGCGCATTCACCAGTCGGTGCTCAAGAAGGTGGTGGGGTCGCTCTACGCTGGCGGCGCCGTCCGCTTCGACCGTTACTTCGACATCGACGACGAGCTGTTGAATCTCACCTCGACGCCGGCAGTCATCACCAGCAGCTATGCCTACAGCCGCTACTACGGATTCAACTCCAACCAGTACAACATCGTCAGCGTCGGAGCCGAGATTCTCTACGACAGTCGCGACTCCACGGTGAATCCGTACCGGGGCCTGTACGCCAACTTCGTTTTCCGCGGCAACCCAACCTGGCTGGGAAGCTCGCAAAACAGCACCCAGGCGTACGGCGAGTTCCGGACCTACATCGGCCTGGACCCAAACATCCCCCGCAACATCCTCGGCTTTTGGGTCCTCGCCCAAGGAGTGACTGGCGGTAACCTTCCCTACATGGCGCTGCCGGCCATCGGCTGGGACGCCAGGGGGAGGACGGGCCGAGGCTACGTGCAGGGGCGCTTCCGCGGGACGTCGGAAGTCTATTTGGAAAGCGAGCTTCGCTTTCGCCTCACCGATGATGGCTTTTTGGGCGCCGTGGTCTTCGCCAACGTGTCTACCTTTGGGCGCCCGGCGGCGACCATCCCAGGGTACTCGGTTGGTGCCGAGCCGCTGTTTCAAAACCTCCGTCCCGCAGGCGGCGTCGGGCTTCGTTTCATGATGAATCGGGCATCGCGGACCAACGTCACCTTGGACTTCGCCTTCAGCCAGACCGGCTTCGGCATCTATTTGGGAGCCGGAGAAGTGTTTTAGCTGCCCGGCGTCGCCCACACCGGTTGTATGCCGCGCGTGCCGAGCCTGGGCTGCTGCGTCAGGCCGTCTTGGGGGTGGCCAGCGGTGTCGGGGCGCCGAGCTGGTCCCGCGTCTTTGCGACGCCGTCGGCGAGCGTCTTGCACATGAAGAGCTTCCCGGGAACGGCCTTCATCCCTGCTTTCGTCAAGACGCGGGCGGGCTGCGGTTGGATGCCGGCCAACACCACCAGGACTTGCCGCTTGTGCAGCTTTTGGATGGCGCTCTCGAGCGCCACCAGAGCCGTATAGTCCATCACCGGAACGGCGGTCAGGTCGAAGACAACGGCGCGCGTCGCCTCATGTAACGAGTCGAGCACGTTGATGGCTTTTTGCGCCGCCCCGAAGAAGAGTGGCCCAGCCACCTCGTACAGCACCACCCCACGGGGGACGGTGCGGTCGGCGTGGTGTGGCGTGTCGGTGAGAGGCCGTGTGCTGACAATCTCCGCCATTCTCCGCATGAGGAGCAGCGCGGCGAGCATGATGCCTACGCTGACTCCCACCACCATGTCGAACAGCACCGTGCACAAATAGCAGACGACGAGGACGGCGACGTCGCTCTTCGGCGCTGCCCGCAAGGTATGGCCGACGTGTTTGATCTCGCCCATTCTCCAAGCGACGGTGAGCAAGAGCGCGGCCATCGACGCCAGCGGAAGCGCGCCCAACACCGAGGCAAACGCGGCCACCGCCAGCAGCAGGAAGCCTGCATGAAAGACTCCGGCCAGCGGCGAGCGGGCGCCGGAACGGACGTTGACGGTGGTCCGGGCGATGGCGCCGGTCGCGGCGAAGCCGCCAAAAAAGGGAGCCACCAGGTTGCCGACCCCCAACGCGAGGAGCTCGGCGTCCGGGTCGTGGCGCGTCCCACTCATCCCGTCGGCCACCACCGCGCAGAGCAGTGACTCGATGGCTCCGAGGAGGGCGATGGCGAAGGCATTCGGGACGAGCGTTTTGAAGAGCGCAAAGGACAGCACCAGGGGCTCCCCGCCGGCGCCGGCTGCCTTCCAGGGCCACAAAAACTTCGGGGGGAACGGGGGAATGCCGGGCAGCGTGTGTCCATCGACCACGTAGTGGAAGCGGGAGGCGATGGTGGCCGCGTGGAACTCTGGCCCGAGCCGGGCGAGAAGCATCGCCAGGACGGCCGCCGCCGGTAGCGCAATCAGTGCCGGAGGGACCCGGGCGGTGACGCGCGGCCAGGCGACGAGGAGCGCCAGGCTGAAGACGCCGACCAAGAGGTCCCCCGGCTGCAGCGTTGGCAGGGCGTGCACCGTTGCGGCAACGCGCTCCAGGAAATGCTCCGGGTTTCCGGACAAGCTGAGACCGAGAAAGTCCTTGAGTTGCAACGTCGCGATGACGGTGGCGATGCCGGCGGTGAAACCCGTCGTCACCGGGTGGGGGATGAATTCAATCAACCGGCCGAGGCGTGCGACGCCGAACGCCACCAGAATGGCGCCGGCCATGACGGACGCCAGGAGGAGTCCGGCGAGCCCGAAGCGCGCCGAAATGGGCGCGAGAATGACGACGAAGGCCGCCGTGGGCCCGGTGACTTGGGTTCGGGCTCCGCCGAAGAGCGACACCAAGCTACCGGCGATAATGGCGGTGTAGAGGCCGTGCTGCGGCGCGACGCCCGAGGAAATGGCGAGCGCCATGGAGAGCGGAAGCGCCACCACCGCCACCACCAGGCCGGCGACAAGGTCGTGCCCGAGGTCTTGCTTCCGGTACCCCTTCCGGAGCACCTCTCGCAGCGCCGGCCCAGGAAGCAGTCCCAGCTTGGGCAGCGCCCCGAAAGTCGTTCGATAGCGCGTCACGCGCTACGGGGCGAGCCCGGCTCGCGTCCTCGCCATCCTCTGTGCCCGTCCATGCGCGCCGGTAGCTTACCGCGCGGCGCCATTGGCACGCGAGGTCCAGCGTTTAGGGCGTGACGTTGACTGGGGCAGAACCGGTGAGGGTGCCGACGGTTGCCGAGACGGCCGTGCTTCCGACCTTGACCGCGGTGAGCTCGCCCGAGGCCGTCACCTGCGCGATGCTCGGAGACTGCACGCTCCACGTCGCGAGCGCCGAGACGTCGCGTGTTGTGCCGTCACTCAGCTGTGAGATGGCCTTCAGCAGCACCGAGGAGGTGGCAGACAGCGAGAGGGCGACGGTGGCCGGAATCACCTCCACGCCCACCGGAACCGCGGACGTCGCGACGAAGGGCACACTACCCGTAGCCGTGGTGCCGTCCGGCCGAAGCACGGAGGCCGCGACGGTGACGCTTCCCGCAGCAAGTGCCATTGCGGCGCCGCGAGTTGCCGGCCCATTGGAGACGGCCAGCAGCGCAGGGTTTGCGCTTGCCCACCGGGCCTGGGTGGTGAGGTCCACTTGGCTGCCGTCGCTGTAGAGGCCTTGGGCCTGCAAAGGCACCTCGACGCCGACGGCCCCGCCCGCCCCGGCTGGCAGAATGATGACGCTCGTCAGCGTCGCCGCGCTCACGGTGACGGAGCTGCTGGTCTCGGTTCCCTCAAACGCCGCCGTCAGCGTGGTGGAGCCCGGCAACAGCGCCATGAGTCGCCCTCCGCCCGACCCGTTGGAGACGGAGGCCACTTGGGGGATGGTGGAAGCCCAGACAGTCCGAGAGGTGACGTCTCGTTGGACGTCGCCCGGGAAACTGGCCGTGGCGACCAGCTGCAGCTGGACACCGGCCGGGACGGCAGAAGGGAGGCCCTGGATGGAGAGGGACTGCGCGCCCGCAGCGGTGGTGACCACTGGTGTGGTACCGGTGATGGCCGAGAAGCGCGCGATGGCGTTGGCGCTCCCGGCGGACAGGGCCACAGCGCTGCCACGCTGTGGTCCGCTGCCCCGCAGCCGCAGGACCTCGGGTGACGAGGACGTCCAGGAAGCCTGTGTGGAGACGTCCACCAGAGAGCCGTCCCGGAAGTGCGCCAGCGCTTGGACCGACCCCGGTTCGCCCGCTGGAAGGGCGCTTGGCCCGGTGACGGCCAAGGCGTCCGCCGTGGCGCCGTCCACGGACACCGAGCTCGTTGCCGATGCGGAGCCGAAGACGGCGGTGATGGTGGCGAGGCCGGGGCTGAGCCCGGCGAGTTGGCCCCGTCGTCCGGCGGCGTTGGCCGCCGCGGCCACCGAGGCGTTACTCGAGGCAAAAACAGTCCAAGGGGTGACGTCCAACGCATCTCCCGTCGGCCACACGGCGGTCGCGAACAAGGGGCGCTGGTTCCCAGCATGCAGCTGAACGAGGGGGGGCCAGAGCTCGAGCGCCGGAGTCTCGGCCGTGACGGTGACGGCCGCGGTGGCGCTGGTGTCGCCGAAGTTCGCCGTCAGCTGGGATGCGCCAGCGTCGGCAGCCAGGACGTGGCCTGCTTCCAGCCCATCACCGGCGACGAGGACGTTGGCGTCTCCGGCGCTCCAGGCCGCCAGGGAGGTGACGTCGAGGAGGCTTCCGTCGCTGAAGATGGCCGTGGCTGCGAGGGCCACCAACCCCCCGACGCCGAGCGAAACTTGGCTCGGTGCGATTTCCAGCCGCTCCACGAGTCGGGCAGTCGCCACCACTGAGGCGGTGCTCGACAGGCCGTTGAGCTCGGCGGTGGCCGTGCAGCTCTTTGGAGAGCGAGCCGCCAGGGCTCCGCCCCGCGTGCCGTTTGAAACCTGCAGCGCACCCGGACAGGAGGTCGCCCAGCCAGCGGCCGCGGTGGCGTCGTCCACCACCCCGTCCGCCAGCACGCGCTCGGCGCTGAGGGAGCTTGGGAGGCCCACCGTCATCGAGGCCGCAGGCGGCCAGACCAACAAGCTGCTGGGCGGTGCCCCGTCGACGGCCTGCTGGGCAGAAGCGGTGAGGCCGCCGAACGCGGCCTGGACAGTCGCCAGGCCCGCGTCAAGGGCCGAGGCGGCTCCTGCGCTCGGGGAGACCGCCAGAACTTGAGGAGACGTCGAATTCCAGCTGGCCTGCGTGGTGAGCCCGAGTACCCCTTCGTCAGAAAAAGTGCCCCAGGTGGTGAAGGCTTTGGCCCCGAGGACGCCCAGCGGGTCGGGGAGGGCAGGGGCCACCTCGAGGCTAGCCAGCGGGGCGGCGCTGACCAAGAGCGGTGCTTGCGCCACCACCACACCGGCCTGCGCCTCGACCTCAGTGGAACCCGGGGAAAAGCCCTCCACCTCGCCCGGGACGGAGGACAGGAAGAAGGCAAGGGATGGGTCATCGACTGTCCACTGCACGTTGTCGGTGACTGGCTGCGCCGTCCCATCGGAGAAGAGCCCGGTGGCCTCCAGCGGTGCGTTGGTACCTGGGGTGACGTACGGCAACAGCGGAGAAATGGTGAGCGCGAGCAGAGTTGCATCGGTCACGGTGAGGCTGGTCGCGCCGGTGTATTGTTGGTAACTGGCCGTCAGTTGGGCCGTCCCTGTGGCGAGTGCGACGAGCGCTCCGACACTGCCCGGCGACGTTGAAACGGAGACCACCGTTGGCTGGCTGCTGGTCCAGTTGGCCACGGTGCTCAAGTCGGCGTGCGTGCCGTCGGTGAAAAAACCGGTCGCGGTGCAGGTGACGTCCGAGAGAGGGGCCACCACCGGTCGGTCCACGGTCACCACCAGCGAGACGAGCTGTGCATCGGTGACGACGACGTGGGCGCTCCCGCTATTCGAGCCAAGTATCGCGGTGACGTTGGCTTCGCCCGTGGCCACTGCCAGCACGACGCCCGCCGTGCCAGCGTCGTTATTGGAGACCGCTGCCACGAGGCTGTTGGAGGAGCTCCAGGCGGCGACGGCCGTCACATCCTGGTCAGCGCCCGACTGAAGGACGGCGGTGGCGGTGGCCTGGACAGTCGAGCCCAGGGGGAGAATTTCCACTGGGGTGGTGACGAGCAGCTGCAAAACGCGCGTCGGTGGCGGCGGCCCAGCTTGGCAGTTGGTCCCGTCGCAGTATTGGTTGACGGGGCAGTTGGTGTCCGTGTGGCAGGGCGCACCAGTCAGCTTCGGAACGCAGCCGAGCCATAGGACGAGCGCCGCCAGGGCACCGCACCTCATGGGGAGCGGCCCTGCGACGGCTCGACGAAGAAGAGGGTGACGGCGACGGCCCCGGCCACGGCCGCCCCGGCGTAGAAGCCGTTGGCGGTGACGGCCCGGGTGTTGGCGGTGTCATAGAGTTGTTGCGCCGCCACCTGGGTGTGGACGCGCGCCTGTAGAGTGTCCTGAGCGGACTTGGAGCTAAGGCCGAAGCCCACGCCCACGCCGACGGCCACCGCCGCGACGGCCAGCGCGACGTACGTCCACGTGCGCTGGCCGGCTGGACGCGGAGCGGGTGGCGGCACATCTTGATGCACTGCAGCATCCGGCGCGCGCGTGGCTGGCTCTGGCTCCAGCGGCCGCAGCGTCAGTTCCAGCTGAAGCGCTCCCCCGGCCACCAACTCCACGTCGCGGCGGACCGGCGTGTACCCTCCGAGCTCGGCCAGCACCAAGTGACGACCAACTGGAAGCAGCTTCTCAATGGGCGCCGCTTCGGGGGGCCCCTCGTCCACACTGACCGAAGCGCCCGGGGGCTCGACCGAAACCACCAGGCGGCCTTCGGGCGGCAGTTGGCGTCTCAACTCGGCGACGTGGCTCGTCACGGCTTCGTGGTCCGCTGCGTCCGGGGCCTCCGAGAGGTAGCGCTCGTAGGCCGCGACGGCTTCCGAGAGGTGTCCCAATCGCTCGTAGCAGCGGCCAATGTTGTACTCGGTGGCTGGGCTCGGCCTGGCAGCCTCGGCACGCTGGAAGGCGGCGAGCGCCCCGGGGAAGTCGCCCGCGCGGTACAGCTCCTGGCCTTGGGTGAACGCTTCGCGGGCGCGGTCGCGCGCTTCCTCCGCCTGGGTGGTGAGGAGGAGCCCGACGGCGACAGCCAGCGCGACCATTCTCGAGGAAAAGCCTTAGACCAACAGAGCGGACGCTGCCAGCCCTGGCAGCAACCTCAATAGGGCGACTCCTTGAGGTCCGGCAAGGTTGAGTCCGGAAGCGCTTCCAGGCCGACCTGAAGGCGCATGCCAGGCCGGGGCCGTACCACCCGTGAGTCGGCTGTGTAGCCCGCCCGGCTGAGTTTCAGGCGGACTGGGACTCCCTGCCGCAGCTTCAGCGTCAACGGCGTGACACCCATGGCCCGGCCGTCCACCGCTACCGTCGCGCCGGGCGGCTCTGAGGCGACATCCACGGACACCGTCGGCACGGGCTGGACAAGCGGGGGCGACAGAGTCGCCGGGGGCAGCGGCGCGGGGGCCAGCGAAGGGGGGGCGAGCACCGGTGCGGGCGTCGGGGCCCTCCTGGACGCGCCGGGCGCATCTTTGGCCGCAAGTGCGGCAGTCGGTGACGCCGGCGCTGGGCGCGGATGGCGGCGGGCCAGAAAGAGTGCCAGTGCACCGGCTGCAGAAGCGATGGCAAGGATGGTCAACAGCGCCGCCGCCCAACCCACCCGTGGGTCCTTCGGTGCAAGGACACCGTCCAACTCGGCCACCACCTCCTGCATCCTTGTCGGTCGGTCCTCGGGCCGCTTTGCCATCATCCGCGTCAGCAGTCGCGCCAGCCGTCGCGGGATGGGCCCGTGGGGACCCGAATGGGGAAGCCTGGGGGCCGGCTCCAAGAGGTGGGCGGCCAGGACATGCGTCGCACTGGCGCCGTGGAACGGCGGGGCACCGGCCAGCAACTCCCACAGCAACACCCCCAGCGAATAGATGTCCGCGCGGGCGTCCTGGGCCAAGCCGGAGGCTTGCTCCGGAGACATGTACTGGGGTGTGCCGAGAATGATGCCTTCCCCGGTCTCACGGCTGTCGCGGGCCGGGTCGGCGAGGCGGGCGATGCCAAAGTCGACGAGCTTGGTGGTGTCGGCGCCACCTGGCTGCGGAACGAGGAGGACGTTCTCTGGCTTGATGTCGCGGTGAAAAATGCCCTGGGCGTGGGCGGCGCTCAACGCGCGGGCCATGTCTCGACCGACGCGCACTGCCTCGGCCACCGGTAGCGCGCCGAGCCGGGCAATGCGCGCGGCAAGCGTCTCCCCCTCGAGGTACTCCATCACGCAGTAGAAGCTGCCCTCCCCGGCGCGGCCGAAGTCGAAGACATCGACAATGCCGGGGTGTCGAATCTGACTGGCAGCCACCGCTTCGCGCTGAAACCGGGCCACGAAGTCGGGGCGAGCGCTGTGCATCCCCTTCAGCACTTTCACCGCGAACGTCTTCCCCAGGGTGAGGTGCTGGGCGCGGTACACCGTCCCCATTCCACCCTGGCCGATGACTTCCTCGATGCGGTAGCGCTCCCCGAGCACCGTCCCTGGCGCAAGCAGCTGGTCCGGCGGTTCCGGGGGTGCCGACGGCAAGGAGGGAAGTCCAGCCCCGGGCCGCCGCGCCACCGTGACGACCAGGGCTCCGAGTTGCAGTCGACTCCCGTCCACCAGTGGACCCGCGCGCGCCGGCTGGCCATCCACCAGGACGGAAGCGGACGTCGCTGCCTCCCAGCCCAGGGCTCCGTCCAGCTGTCGGACAATGCGCAGGTGGATGGCAGCCACCCCTTCCCCGAGGAGAGGGAGGGTGCAGCCCGGGTCCGCGCCGAGGGTGCCACCCGAGGCTGGTACCACCACCACCCGGCCCGCGCCGCCACCCGCACCAATGCGGAGCTCCCAATCCGAGGGAAGGCCTCGAGGGCCGACGCCGGCGTCCGCCGGCCGTTGCTGGAGGGCGTTCATCCCGTCTCGGGCCCAGAGCATAGTCGCCGCCGGCCGGCCGTCGAGGGGAGGGGACACAAAAAGGCTGGCCCTTCCCCGGTGGGTTGTCAGCACAATGGGTGCCTGAGAAGGGAAGGTCCATGAATTACGTCGACCGGTCACTGCGACGGGAAATTTTCGGCTGGCACAGCCCGAGGCTTGGCCTGGACATGCCCATTGTCCGTTACGGCCACTTCGGACGGGCGCTGTTGTTGTTGCCGACTGCGTCCGGAGACTTTCTCGAGGCCGAACGAATGTGGCTCATCAAGTCCATCGAGCCACTGCTGCTGGCGGGGCGGGTGACGGTGTTCAGCATCGACAGCATCAATCGGCACGCCTGGATGAACGAGCAGATGGGTGTCGCCGAGGCGGCCCGCCGCCAGGCGCTCTACTCCGGCTACATCGAAGAGGAGGTCGTCCCGCACATCCGCCGCGTCTTGCAAAACCCGAGCGCCCGCATCGGCGCCACCGGCGCCAGCTTCGGCGCCTTCTACGCGGCCAACGCCGTTCTGCGGCGGCCGGACCTCTTCGACACGCTCATCGCCATGAGCGGCTTCTACGACTTGGGACCCGGCTATTTGCACGGTTACGGCGACGACAACGTTTACTTCAACAACCCCACCTCGTACCTGCCTGGCCTCTCGGACCCAAGGGCGTTAGAGCTGCTGCGGAACGCAAACCTCTACATTGTCTCGGGACGCGGTGCATATGAGGTGCCTGATGCCTCGGTGCGTTTCAGTCAGGCGCTCTCCAGCAAAGGCATTCCCCACCAACTGGACCTATGGGGGCATGATGTGAACCACGACTGGCCCTGGTGGCGAAGGATGCTGCCGTATGCGCTGAGCGAGCGGGTGGGCTGGTGACGGCATCGCGTGGAGGGCCCCGCGTGGGGCTACTCATCGGCCGTGAAAAAAGCTTCCCGGACGCGCTTTCCGCCGAGTTGGCTCGCCGCGACCCCTCGGTACAGGTGGAGCTCCCCAAGCTGGAGGCGCCCCGCGCTGACGTGCGACCGGCTTATGACGTGCTGGTGGACCGCATCAGCCACGAAGTGCCCTGCTACCAGCCCTGGCTCAAGCTCGCGGCGCTCAACGGCACGCGGGTGGTGAACGACCCATTCTGGCGCACCGTCGACGACAAGTTCCTCGACGCGGCACTGGCCAGCGCGCTTGGCGTCGCGGTCCCCCGCACTGTGCTGCTGCCGAACAAGACGCCGGGCGAGGACGTGACGGCGGAGTCGCTGCGCAACCTGGTGTTTGTCAATTGGGACGCGCTGGTGGCCGAGCTCGGACTGCCGCTGTACCTGAAGCCGCATTGGGGGGGAGGCTGGCGGGACGTCTCGCGCGTCACCTCGAAAGAAGAGCTGCTCGCCGCGTATGACAAGAGCGGACGGCGGACGATGATTGTGCAAAGTGAGGTCCCCTGGACGCAGTACGTGCGGTGCTTGGTGATTGGGCAAACCCATGTGCGACCCGCGCTGTGGGACCCCAGGCTGCCGCACGCCGACCGCTACCGCCGCGCCCCTGAGACCATGGCACCCCTGGACGAGGCTCTGGGCGAGCGTGTGGAGCAACAGGCCCGGCTCCTCTGTGAGGCGCTCGGCTATGACATGAACACCGTGGAATTCGCCATCCGCGACGGCGTGCCTTACGCCATTGACTTCATGAACTCGGCTCCCGACCTGGACGAGTCCTCTCTTGGGCCGGCACACTTCAGCTGGGTGGTGGAGCGTATGGCGGAGCTGGTGTTGACCCTGGCGCATGACCCCCAGTCGGCGCCGCTGAGGCGCTGGGATGCGCTGCTCGGGCGGCCGGCCGGAAGATGACGGTGCACCGCTACACGGTCGAGCTCGAGCCTCGCCGCCACCAGCTCAAGTTGACGCTCGAGCTGGACGGACTGCCACCTGGACCGCTGCGCCTCGTCGTCCCGACTTGGGTGCCTGGTGCCTACGCCTTTCAGCGCTATGGCCGCGACGTGCTGGCCCTCAGGGCCGAGGACGCGGCCACCGGCGCGCGGCTGGCGGTCACCCGGGAGGGCTGGAGCGGCTGGCGCGTGTCCGCGGGCGGTTCCACCCGGCGCGTCCTGGCGCAGCTGAATGCCTGGGACCTATCCACGGGCGAGCTCGCTGGCCTGTTGGACGAGGAGTGGGCGCTGCTCCTGGCCACCCGGTACCCCTTTGCGCCAGACCACGCCGGGCCGCGGGAGGTGGAGTACCGGCTGCCAGAGGGCTGGCCGTTGCATCATCCCGCCGGCGCGGTGCAGCTCGGTCCGCGTCGCTTTCGCTACGAAAGCCAGCCGGCGCTCCTGGACGCCCCGGTCGTCGCCGGAAAGGCGACGCGCGCCGAGCGGATGGTCCGCGGAACACCCCTGGTGGCCCTCTTCCTCGGCGTGGCGGTGGGGTACGAGGAGGAGGGCCCCTCCTTTCTCGACCAGCTTGGGCGCGTGGCGGAATGCTGCCATGACATTTTCGGAGGTTTCCCTTTCGCCGACTACACCTTCATCTTCGACAGCAGCGCCAGCTCTGGCTGGGGCATCGAGCACGCCAGCAGCACCCTGGTGACGCTCCACCCAGAGGTCTTCGTCAGCGCCAGCCGACGGGCAGAGGCGCTTCGCGTGTGCGGGCATGAACTCTTCCACGCCTGGAACGGCACCCGGCTGAAGCCATCCCCGCTGGAGGCTCCGGACTTGGTGGATGGCTCCTTTCCAGACGGGCTCTGGCTCACCGAGGGGTTTACCCGCTACTACGAGTTTCTCCTGGGGGCCCGCTCGGGCTGGCTGCGGCCGCAGGACGTGCTCTCGAACTTGGTGAACTACCACCGCCACCTGGTGATGCGCCCGGCGTGGGGCCGGGTGAGCCCGGAGGACTCGAGCCGCGCCACCTTCCTCAACCACCACCGCTTTGCCGGCGCAGTCAACGGCAGCCTCGACTACTACGACCAGGGCATGCTCGTTGCGTTCGACCTCGACGTGGCGCTCCGCGAAGAGGGCGACTCGCTCGATGCGGCGATGAGCGACATGTTTGCCGTGTGGGCCCCTCGCGGCCGTGGCTACACCAGCGAGGACGCACTGGCCTTCTTCACAGCTCGCAGTGCACGCGTAGGCGAGCTCGCCTCTCGTGGGGTGCGCGAACCGGCCGGCCTCCAGACGCCGATGTCCCTGGAGCGGCTCGGCTTCGAAGTTGTCCGTGCGGACGTCGGCTTCTTGGGCGTCGTGCTCGAGGACAACAGCGGCCCGAAGCTGCTCGACGTGGCCGATGTCTCGCCCGCTGCCGAGGCCGGCCTTGCCGCCGGAGACGAGCTGCTCGGCGTCGAGGGGCGGCCATTCCGCCTCGGCCTGCTCCAGTACTGCCTCGCCCGGCGGGGGCAAGTCTCACTCACCGTGCGGCATGGGGAACGCACCCGGAACCTGGTGGTGCCGGTGGGCAAGCGCAGCGAAGTCTCCGGGCTGTTGTGGGCGGGCAGCCCGGCACAGGCCGAAGGCGTGCGTCGCTGGCTCGGAAATGGCGCGTTCCAGCCTCAGCTTGGCGACGCCATTCCGCTGGAGGCCTATGACAACTTTCATGGCATCCAGAGGGTCCTCTGAAGACGGCGCAGCGACAGTCCGTGCTATTTCCAGCAACTTCAGGGGAAGCTGAGACGCAGTAGGGGAGGCGCCCGCGTTCGTGGCAGAGCGGCCGATGACAGTGCTGGCGCTGGCCAGCTATTTCAAGGGCGAGCGCTTCCTCGAGCAGGCGCACCGACGCGGCGCCAAGGTGTACCTCTTCACGCAGGCCCACCTGTTGGACAGGCCGTGGCCGCGTCATGCGCTGGTGGACGTCTTTGCCCAGCCAGACCACAGTCCGCTCGCCCACACGCTCCATGCCGTGGCCTACCTGGCCCGAAGTCGCCTCTTTGACCTCGTCGTCGCGCTGGATGACTACGACGTGGAGACTGCGGCGGCCCTCCGGGAGCACCTGCGGCTGCCGGGCATGGGGGACACCACGGCTCGGTACTTCCGCGACAAGCTGGCAATGCGCACCCGGGCCCGGGCAGCCGGCCTTTCCGTTCCCCCCTTCGTCCGCGTCCTCAACTACGACGAGCTCCGGGACTTCATGGCCAGCGTCCCTCCGCCGTGGATGTTGAAGCCCCGCAGCGAGGCCAGCGCTTCGGGCATCGTCAAGGTCGAGTCGGCAGAACAGCTGTGGAGGACGTTGGACGTCCTCGGCGACCGACAGTCTTATTTTCTCCTGGAGAAATACCTGCCGGGCGACGTCTACCACGTGGATTCCATCGTCCAAGAGCGCCAGGTGCTCTTCTCCGAGGTGCACCGCTGTGGGACGCCCCCCTTCGACGTGGCCCGCGCCGGGGGCATCTACACCTCGCACACGGTGGAACGCGGCAGCCCGGTGGACCTCGGCCTGCGCGCCCTCAACGCTCGCGTCCTCAGCGAGCTGGGCATGGTCCAGGGTGTCTCGCACGTTGAATTCATTCGGTCCACCGACGGGACTCTGTACATGCTCGAAACATCCGCACGGGTGGGAGGGGCGCACACCGCCGACATGGTGGAGGCCGCCACCGGGCTCAACCTGTGGGAGGAGTGGGCCAACCTGGAGCTCGATGGCGCGGCCTACCGGCTTCCTCAGCATCGGACGGACTACGCAGCTCTGCTCATGACGCTCGCGCGCCAGGAGCAGCCGGACCTCTCCAGCTACGCCGACCCGGAGGTGGTGCTGCGAGCCGGCGAGCCCTTTCACGCCGGCCTGGTGCTGCGCTCGCCCAGCCGCGAGCGCGTGGAGGCGCTCCTGGTGGACTATGCCCGCCGGCTGACGCAGGAGCATTCGGCGACGCTTCCGGCCGTGGACCGGCCGGCACACTAAACAAGGGAGGCGATTGTCCCGTGGACGCTGCCTACCGCGCTGCTTTCAACCGCGCTTGGACTCCCGAGCTCTACGCTCGTTACCGCAGCCGACTCGAGGCGCAGCTCGGGCCAATTCCATTCGCCCTGGCAGAGACGCCCTTCTTCCTGACGCCCGAGCTCCGGGATTCGCTCACCCGGAGCGCCACCGAGATTGTGGAACAGTTGGCTCGGCCAGCCCTGTTGCGCGAGCTGATGAAAGTCATTCCCCCCAAGTACGACACGCCGGGGATGGACCCTTTGCCGAACTGCGTCCAGGTGGACTTCGCCGTGACGCCCGGGGCCGCGGGCCGTCTGGAGGGGAAGGTGGTCGAGCTGCAGGCCTTTCCTTCCGGCTACGCGATGATGACCTTCTTCGCCGACGCCTGGGCGGCCGAGTTTCAGGCCCTCCCCGGCCTCGCCGGCGGCTGGAGCTGCTTCGTTCCGCCGCGCGAGGAGGGCATGCGCCTGATGCGCGACACCATTCTCGGCGGAGAGCCGCCCGAGGCGGTGGCCCTGGTGGACTTCGAGCCGGAGCGGCAGAAAACCGTTCCCGACTTCGTCGCCACCGAGCGCCTCTTCGGCGTCGAGTCGGTGTGCGCGACACAGTTGGTGAAGCAGGGCCGGCGGCTGTTTCGCCGCAAGGGCGGCCAGCTGTTACCGGTGCGGCGTATTTACAACCGCATGGTTTTTGACGAGCTGGAGCACAAGGGATACCGGCTCCCCTTCGACTGGAACGAGCCCCTGGACGTCACCTGGTGCAGCCACCCCAACTGGTATTGGCCGTGGAGCAAATACTCGCTGCCCTTCCTGCAGCACCCCGCCGTGCCCAAAGCCGCCTTCCTCTCGGAAATACGGACGTTGCCGGCGGACCTCTCTGGCTATGTCCTCAAGCCGCTCTTCTCCTTTGCCGGCTCGGGCGTCGTCATCGACGTCACGGCTGACGACATCGCGCGGGTGCCGGCCGAGCAGCGACGTGGCTGGGTGCTTCAGGAGAAAGTGACGTATGCACCGGCCATCCAGGCTCCGGATGGCGCAGCGGTGAAGGCCGAAGTGCGAGTCATGCTGCTTCGGCCACCGTCTGCTCCGGCGCTCCAGCCCGTCATCCACTTGGTCCGCCTCTCGCGCGGGAAGATGCTGGGGGTCGACCAGAACAAGGGACTCACCTGGGTGGGCGGCTCGGTGGGACTGTGGCGCGTTTGAGTGCCGTACCGGCGCAGCACGCCGGAGGGACGCCTAGGGCGATTGCCGGACCGGTAACCTGGTAAAGCCGTCGTCGCTCCACTCCTCGCTCCCCACCCCATGGTGGACGATGAAGAGGCCAGCCGCGTCGTACTTCTGCTTCACCTGGGCGAGTCGTGGGTAATGGGGTCCCCAAAAGGACGTCTGCCAGTCATCGTCAAAAAAGTTGCTCTCCGAGACGTAGGCGCCGGCGTGGGGCACCATGGTCCGGAGTCCATTGGCAGCGGCAGTGACGGCTGCGGCCACACGGTGGCCGGCGGCCAAGTCGGGCTCATGTCCGGGCAAACCAAGGGAGGTGTGTGGTGCGCCGCCGGCGATGATGGCCAGTGCAAAAGCATCCAGCACTGCGGGATTCATGGGCGTGTCTCTCGCCGCCGCAACTTTGTCCTCCGGCGCGCCGGCCAGCCCTTTGTTGAAATGCAGCTGAACTTCGAAATGCCGGCTGCTGGAAAACAGCACCTGTGCCAGCGCGTCCACCCGCTTGAGCAGTGGCGCAGGTAACCAGAGGGACTCGTAGCCGAAGAGAAAGACGTTCTCTTCGGCCTGCTGCCCGGAGAACCAGACGTTGTTGGCAGAAGCCTCCGGCCGGTTGTCGTGCAGCAAGGTCTCAGGCAGCACCTGCTTCCGGTATTCCGGGTCCCAGTAACGTCGAGCCGGGATGGCGACAATTCTAGGAGGTGCTGCGCCCAAGTCGTACTCCCGCCGGCCGTCGGCGAGGAAGTCTAGGAACGGCTTCCACGTGGCCTCGGCCTGAGACTGGTCGAGGCCCTGAAACACCATGTGCAAGACCAACGTATTGTCGCTCCGGAAAGCGACCGACTCGCCCCAGTGGGGGTTCAACAGGGTCTCGCCGTAGAAACGGAGAAAGGCGCCCACGAGCTTGCGAAACGCGGCGTCGGACCTGGCCTGAATGACTCCCTGCACCGTGCCGAAAAATTCAGGAAGCTCGTGGGTCGCCAGCGTCACCTTCGTGACCACGCCAAAGGTGCCGCCGCCGCCGCCCTTGAGTGCCCAGAAGAGGTCGGGATGGTTGCCCGCGTTGGCGATGAGGACGCTGCCGTCGGCCGTCACAACCTCGGCTTGCAGCAAGCTTCCGGCGGCCATCCCATATTGTTTTGAGAAGCTTCCGAAGCCGCCGCTCTGAATCAACCCGGCAACGCCCACCGTCGCGCACCCGCCGCCCTGGACGTACCGGCCGCCCCGGGTGGTGACGGCGTTGTAGGTGGGAAACCAGCGCGCCCCCGATTCAATGGTGACGGCGTGTCGCGGTGTGTCTGCCGTGCCCTCGGGCACAAAGGCGTCGTGCAGGAGGACGGCGTCCATTCTCCGCGTCCAAACCAGCAGTGAGTCAGCGGCGCAGGAGGTGCCTTGGTAGCTGTGGCCACCGCCCTTCACCACCAGGCGCAGGTTGTTCTCGCGCGCGAAGTTGACGGCCGCGACGACGTCCTCGGTGGACGCCGCCTCGACGGCGTAAACACTGGGTGTTGACGTCCAAGCATCCAGCCAGCCAGACGTCTGGGTCCCGCCGGCCTGCTCGGCAATGAAATAGGGGTTCTGCATCTCCTCGATGCGAGCGACGCAGTCCGGGCTCCCCGGAGCCTTCGTGCAGGGGGCCAGGGGAGAGGAAACGCGAATGAGATGTCCGCCGACTTGCTCCTTCAATTCCTCCCAGCTTTCGGCGCCCGGCCACGAAGCGTCCGAGGGCCGGAGGCGCCGAGTGGACTGGGCAGCAGCGCGCCGACGAAGCCATTCCGAGGCCCGGCGGCAGGAAACAAGGAGGGGCAGCGTCGAGACCGCCGCCAGGGACTGCAGGAACGTTCGCCTCTTCATTGCGGCGGCTCGTGCCCCCGGCTTGGCGTTCTCCATCCCTGGCCTACACTCCCCGCATCGTCTCCTCAATCAACCAGTCCACCACGGCGCGCATGTCCTGAGACCGCTCCCAGGCCTCAATTTGGCGGTGCGCTGAGGTGCCACCGCGCGCCATGGCTCGAATGTGCTGAAGGGTGCCGGTGGTCCCGAGTTGGTCGGAGGCCTCCTCCACGAATTCCACCAGCTCGTCGGCCAATTCATGGAAGGGCCGTTCGCACAGCATCCCGAAGTCAATCATCATCGCGTCGGTGCCGTAGCGCTGCGCCCGCCATTTGTTCTCTTCAATCAGCGAGCGGCCGTAGCTGCGCCAGGCAGTGTTGCGCTTGTACATGAGGTAGAGCTTGGCCATCAGCGCCTGGGCCAGTGCGACCAGTGCGACCGTGTCCTTCATCGAGGTGGGCATGTCGCAGATGCGAATCTCCACCGTGTCGTAGAGGTAATGCGCGCGGACGTCCCACCACAGCTTCTTCCCAGTGTCGATGCAGTGGGTCTTCACCAGCAGCTTGACCAGGTTCTCGAGCTGCTCGTAGCTCTCGAACTCGTCGGGAATGCCGGTTCTCGGGAAACGCTTGAAGATGTGGCTGCGGTTGCTCATCAGCCCCGTCTTGCGCCCGAGCCAGAAGGGCGAGCTGCAGGAGAGCGCGAGCAGGTGAGGAAGGAAGTAGCGAACCTGGTTGGCCAGGGCCACCGCCACCTGCTTGTCCTTGATGCCCACGTGGACGTGCAGGCCGAAGATGAGGTTGGCCCGGGCGAGGTCCTGCATGTCGTTGACGATGTTGTGGTAGCGGTCGGCCTCGGTAATCTGTTGCGTCGTCCAATCGCTGAAGGGGTGGGTGCTGGCGGCCACAATCCGCAGGCCGCCCTTCCGGGCGAGGCGGTCCAGCTCACCGCGCATCTCGGTCAGCTGCGCTTGGGCCTCGCCGACGTCCTGGCAGATGGTGGTGCCGACCTCCACCATCGACTGGTGCAGCTCCTGGCGGACTCGCTCGCGCAGGATGGTCCGCCCACCCTCCTCCATCAGTTGGGTGACGTAGGAGCGCAAATCACGCGTCTCGGGATGTACAATTTGGTATTCCTCTTCGACCCCCAGGGTGAACTGGTCGTCAATCACGGCCGCTCCCGCTTGCCCGCGAAGCCCTCTCCGTGGCCTTTGGGCCGAGGGTGGGGAGCCTGCAGAAAGCGCCGGAAGGCGAAGCCATCGTGGTTGCCACGCCCTTCCCGAGCGCAGCTCAGGGTAAATTTCGCCATCTGGTCGACCACGATGTGGAAATGCTTGGGGAGGATGGAGTTCACATCCATGTCGGGCGCCGGGTTGGTGAAGTCAATGGCGTAGGCCACGCCGTCTTTGATGGCGAATTCGACCGAGTTCATGTCGTACCCGAGCGCGTGGTTGAGCGCCCAGGCGCCGTCGAGGACCTTGTATTCCAGCGCTGGAGGCAGAAAGTGCTCCGATTCGAGGTAGCACCGCCGCTTCGGGTCATAGCGGATGGGGAGGATGAACTCCTTTCCGATGCAAATGCAGCGCACGTAGTCCTCGAAGTCGATGAATTGCTGAAGCGTCATCACCAGGGTTCCGCTCTGGTCATAGGTGCGATGCAACTCATCCAGGTTGTTTACCCGGGAGACGTTCTTCCAACCGCCGCCGTCGGCCGGCTTGAGAATTGCGGGGAACCCGACGTACTTGGCGATGCCTTCCCAGTCGAGTGGGTACTCGAGATTGCGCAGGCTCTTGGCCGGGTCGATGGAAGAGATGTAGCTCTTGGAGGGCAGCATCACCGTCCGGGGAACGGTCACGCCAATTTGTGACGCGAGCGAGTACCCGAAGAACTTGTCATCCGCGCTCCACCAGAAGGGGTCGTTGATGACGTAGGCGCCGCCCAGGGAAGCCGCCTTGAGGTGGAAGCGATAGAAGGGCACCTCGTGGCTGATGCGGTCCACCAGCACTCGGTAGGGGGACTGAAACCGCTCTGGCGTCCCACCGACCCGCGCGAACTCCGCGCGAAAGCCGGGCGTCTCGTTCACTTTGGCGATGAAGGCCTGAGGAAAGCTCTGCTCCTGCCCAACCAGAATTCCGATGCGTTCTGTCATCCCCCGTCAGTCCTCCGCATGCCCCGGCTCAGACGCGCGCTTCAGGGGCTGTCGCTCGCTTCCCGACATAGCAGAAGCCGGCCCCTACGAGGCGAGGGGGACCTGGGCCTCAAACTCGCGCATGCTCTGCACTGGAGGCGGAATGGGCCGGAGACCGCGCACCGCCGCCAGGCGGTTGAAGCGGGAGGTGAGCCAGCCGGGGATGAGCAAGGCATAGGTGCGTGCCAGCCGTGCCGGGTCGTCCAGCGTCTTCATCATCCGCTCCAGCAGCGAGTGCCCATAGGCATCCTGGAGCGCGGTGGTGTGTTCCGGCCGGTGAATCCACGCCAGGACGCCAGGCCGGTCCGCCTCGGGGTGAAACTGGGTGCCTTCCAGCCCTGGGCCAAAACGTAAGGCCAGCACCGCCTGGCCTTTGTCGTCACGCCCCGGCCGACTCTCCCGGGCCAACACCGCACCCTCTTGGTCGCGCAGTCGGTGGGCGTCGAGGCCCACCGCCTGGTAACGGCGGTGCTCCCAGACGAAGAGTCGCTCGCCGAAGGGTTGCAGGAAGTCACAGCGGCCGCCTTCCTCCGTGAGGTAGGCCGGAAATATGGCGAATTTGAGGTCGTGCCGACGGGCCATCTCCGCCAAGCCGAAGTGTTGAATGGCAATCTCGAACGAGTGGCACACCACGAAGGCGTTGGGAGCCACCTCCGGGTGCTGCGCCGTGCGGTCCAGGACGCTGTCGAGAAAGACCCGGTAGCCGGTGCACCAGGGTTGGTCCCATCCGTCATGGGGGGAGCCTGGTCCCCCAGAGGACAGAATGAGGTCGGCCTGCCGCGAAGGAAGCTCGCCCAAGTTGCGGGGCTGGACGTGCTCTTGGAGGACCCGCAACTGGGGGTTGGCGGCCCGCACCCGCGCTGCGAAACCGTCCAAGAGCCGCCGGAAGCAGCGGACGGCCTCGTTCGGCACCCCGTTGTTCATGTCGACGAGGCTGAGTCGGAGGGGCTCCATAAGCTGGAGGCACCCTGAGTACCCCAGAGGCAGTGACGGTGTCAGCCCCTCCGGGGCTCGGTCGGGATAAGACGGGGGTCAACCTCCGATGAGCACCGCTCCCCGCTCCGTTCCCCCAACCGCGCCGCCCGCCGCGCCCCTGGGCGTGGCCGAGCGCCTCGGTGCCGACCCACGCTTCACCGGCAAAGGCGTGGTGGCGGCCTTTTTGGACGCCGGTTTCTACGCGCACCCGGACCTCACCCGACCGCACAGCCGGATTCACGGGTACGTGGACCTCATCGGCCGCCAGGCGGGAGTGGAGCGCCTGGCCGACGTCGACGCCTCGAGTTGGCACGGGATGATGTCCAGCGTGGTCGCTGCCGGAAATGGGGCACTCTCCGGCGGGCGCTACCGCTCGCTCGCCCCTGACCTGGGCGTGGTGCTGGTCAAGGTCGGCACTCTGTCCCGCGTACACCACGACGACATCACCCGAGGCATCGAGTGGGTGCTGGTCAACCGTCCTCGCTATGACATCCGCATCCTCAACATTTCCTGTGGCGGCGATTACGAGGTCACCTACCTCGAGGACACGCTGTCCCGTTTCGCCGAAGCGGCCATCCGTGCAGGGATTGTGGTGGTGGCAGCCGTGGGCAACAACGGTGACCGGCCTGGCTACGTCGTGCCCCCGGCCAGCGTCCCAGCCGTCATCAGCGTCGGCGGTGTCAACGACTTTGGAGACCCCAGCCTCGGCCGGCTATTGCCCTACCGTTCGTCGCACGGCCCCACCATCGACGGCCTCCAGAAACCCGAAGTCATCACCCTGGCAGACTTCATCGCCGCGCCCATTCTCCCCGGGACGCCGACGGCGCGGGAGGCGGCCCTGCTGGCGAAGCTCGACGCCGCAGCGGACACCGACCTGAGCGCCCTCATCGCCGAAAACCGTGGCGTCTTCGCGCCACTCGACGCGGTCGAAGGCCGCCCCGCCTACCTCATTCGACACGTCATCGCCGCCGGACTGCATGATGGCTCGGTCATCGACGAGCACTACAAGCGCGTCGACGGCACGAGCTTTGCCGCGCCCATCGTCACCTCGGTGGTAGCCCAAATGCTGGAAGCCAACCCAGGCTTGACGCCGGGGCAGGTGAAGCGACTGCTGCTCAGGACGGCCGAGCGCGTCTCGGGCATTGAGGTCGACCGGCAGGGCTGGGGTGTCATCCGCCCGCGGGCCGCGGTGGAGGCGGCGCTCCGCTTCCAGGGCAAGTAGCGGGCGGCCGGCGGTCGGCTGGCGCGGGCTCCCCTCGCCACTGCCTCCCAGTGGGCACCGCCGCCTCAGGCCTGGCGCACCCGCAGTCGCCGCTCCCCCAGGGCCAGCAGTGGCTCGAGCGCCGCCAGCACCTGGACCGGCGTCGTGTCGCGCATGCAGCGGTGGTGGCCGAGCGGGCAGCCGAATTTCCCCAGACGGTTGCAGGGCCGGCAGCTGAGGCCCTCCTGGACGAGGAGGCGCTGGCTGGGCGCCAGGACGATGCTGGAGGGCTCGTTGGGCCCAAAGAGGGACACCGTCGGCACTCCCAGCGCCACCCCTGCGTGGGAAAGCCCCGAGTCGAGCCCGACTGCGGCGGTGCACAAGTCGAGCTGGGCCAGGGCCTCGTCCACCGGGCCTCCCACCTGGACCAGCGCACCAGCGCCGCTGGCGAGGGAGATGGCCTCGGCCCGGGGACGGTCGGGCTCTCCGCCGACCAGCAGCGTCCGCAGGCCGTGGCGGCGCGCCAGCGCCGCTGCCAGCGAGGCGGCGTGTTCCACCGGCCATTGTTTGGTTGGCCAGCCGCCGCCGGCGTGGAGGGCAACGAGGGGAGACTCGCCGTCCCAGCCGCTCGCCCGCAGCGCCTGGCTGGCCCGCTCGCGGCGCTCGGCCGAAACGACGAGGGGCGAGGGACGGCCGAGAACGGCCAGGCCCAGCGCCGCGGCCAGGCGCTCGAAGCGGCGGGAAAACGTCACTTCAAACGGCCGGACTGCCGCCCGGTGCGTGTAGAGGAGGCCCTCGGGGCCACCTCGGAAGCCGGCGCGAACGGGTGCCCGGCTCCGCCACAGAAGCCACGCCGCCCGGGGGGAGCGCACCGGCGTGAGGGCCGCGTCGAAGTGGCGCGGGCCCAAGGCGGCCAGCAGCGTCCCCAGCGTGGGCTCGGCCGACATGGGGCCATAGCAAAGCGTCTGGGCGACGTCGGGACACAAGTCGAGCACGCCCTTGCCTTGCGCGTGGGTGAGGGCCACCACCTCGACGCCCGGCCAGCCCGCACGGAGGTCGGCCAAAAGGGGGAGGGCAAAGACAACATCGCCAATCCCTCCTTTGAGGAAGAGGAGCGCTCGCATCAGAGGAGGTACCGGGGCGAGGTGAGGAGGAAGAGGGAGCAGCGCCCCAGCGGCGAGCCGGTGGGGGGAAGGGTGAGGCCCAGGACGCCCGCCTTCTTCAGCACGAGGCTGTGTCGAGCCTCGCCCCAGAGGAGGGTTTCGGCCCACACACCCAACGCGGGCATATGCCCCACCACCCCGAGGCGCTTTTGGCCCGGGCGGCGGCGCCACCGGACCAGCCAGCGCACCCACTGCCGGAAATCACCTCCGGGTGCGAGCAGCGGCGACTCTTCCAGCCGCTTGCAAAGCCCGGCGCGCTCCAAGAGCGCGGCCGTCTGCCAGGCACGCACCAGGGGGCTGCTGAGAAGCACGTCGAAATGGACGTCCAGGGCCCGCAGGCGCCTTGCCACGGCGCGCGTCCGCTTGCGTCCGGCGGCGGTGAGAGGGCGCAACGCGTCGTCCCCGGTGGGGCTGGCCTCGCCGGCCAGCCCATGGCGGATGAAGTAGAGCTCGCTCAAGGCAGCCATCGCCGCAAAGCTGGGCACGCCGGGTGCGCGCCTGTCCAGCGCGGTGCCCATGGAAACTGCCTCCCCTCGCAGGGGGGGCCTGGTAGGGTGCCGCCCCCATGAAACTGCCAAGTGCGTTGTCTCTGCTGCTGATGGTCCTTGCCGCGGCCGCGAATGCGGCCGGAAGCCCGCAGAAGCCGGCCACCGCCGCGGAAGCCAAGGCCTACGTCGAGAAGCTCAACGCCGAGCTCCTGCAGCTCAACGTGCGTGATTCGACGGCCCAGTGGGTGAAGAGCACCTACATCACCGATGACACCGAGCGACTGGCGGCAGACGCCGATGATGCGCTGCTGGCCTACACCGCCCAGGCGCTCCGGGACGTGCAGCGTTTCCGGGGACTGAAACTCGACCCGGAGACTGCCCGGGCGCTGTACCTGCTTCGGGTGAACAACTCGCTGCTTGCCCCCAACGATGCGAAGGCGCGCAAGGAGCTGACCGAGCTCGGCGCGAAGATGGAGGGCCTCTACGGCAAGGGAAAGTACTGCGGTAAAGACGGCACGGGGCCCTGCCGAGACCTCGGTCAGCTCGAGGACGTCATGGACCAGAGCCGGGACTGGAATGCGCTGCTCGATGCCTGGACGGGCTGGCATGCGGTGGGGGCCGAGATTCGGCCCCTCTACGTGCGCTTCGTAGAACTGGCCAATCAAGGAGCTCGGGACAACGGCTTCGCTAACCTTGGCGACCTGTGGCGAAGCGCCTATGACATGCCCCCGGCCGAATTCGAGCAGGAGACAGAGCGCATCTGGGCCCAGCTCAAGCCTCTGTACGAGGCGCTCCACTGCTACGTGCGGGCAAAGCTGCAGGACGTCTATGGCAAGGAGCGCATCCCGGACGGTGCGCCCATCCCAGCCCACGTGCTGGGGAACATGTGGGCGCAAGAGTGGACCAACGTTTACCCCTTGGTCGAGCCTTACAAGGGCGTGGGCAACCTCGACGTCACCTCCGCGCTCAAGGCCAAGGGCTATGACCCCATCAAGATGGTGAAGCGCGGTGAGGCCTTTTACCTCTCGCTTGGGCTGGACAAGCTGCCGGAAACGTTTTGGCAAAGGTCCATGTTCACCAAGCCGGCCGACCGCGACGTGGTGTGCCATGCCTCCGCCTGGGACGTGACCTTCCACGACGACGTCCGCGTGAAAATGTGCATCAAAGTGAACGAGGAAGACCTCGTCACCATTCACCATGAGCTTGGCCACGACTACTACTACCAGGCCTACTACCGGCTCCCGGTCCTCTTCCAAGCCGGCGCCAACGACGGCTTTCACGAGGCGATTGGCGACGCCATCGCCCTCTCCGTCAACCCCAGCTACTACAAGCAGGTGGGCATCCTCGACGCGGTGCCCCCCGTCAACGAGCAAGCCCTCATCAACCAGCAGATGAAGGACGCTCTGGCCAAAGTGGCCTTCCTGCCCTTTGGCAAGGACATCGACCAGTACCGGTGGAACGTCTTCAGCGGCAAAATCCCAACCAACCAGCTCAACGCCGGCTGGTGGCAAATTCGCCTCCGAGACCAGGGCATTGCCCCGCCAGTGCCTCGCACCGAGGCAGATTTCGACCCAGGAGCGAAGTACCACGTGCCGGCCAACGTCCCGTACACGCGCTATTTCCTGGCCCGGGTGCTCCAGTTTCAGTTCCACCGGGCACTGTGTCGGGCCGCTGGTGTCCAGGGACCGCTGCACAGCTGCAGCATCTACGGCAACAAGGAGGCAGGGCGGCGGCTGGAGGCGATGCTTGCGCTCGGGGCGAGCCGCCCCTGGCCAGACGCGCTGGAGGCCCTCACTGGCGAGCGGAAGATGGACGGCGGGGCAATGCTCGAATACTTCGCGCCGCTACAGGCCTGGCTGGCCGAACAGAACAAGGGGCGCCGCTGCGGATGGTGAGAGCGGAATTCCTCCAAAGGGAATTGACTTCGACTCTTGACGCTCTTATGACGCCGCGACCTTGCGCCCGGAAATCCGGACGAGGGACGGCCCGGGGCTCATTCCTGGGCCAGCACTGAAAGAAGGCAACAGCAATGGCAGTTGGTACCGTGAAGTGGTTCAACG
>JBKQJL010000032.1:0-45693 GCA_052147975.1 Myxococcaceae bacterium | reverse complement strand
CGTGTTGTTGGCGATGGCCACCCCCACCGTGTAGACGGCCGGGTTGGTGGAGTACTTGAGGTTACTAGGCGCAACGGCATTCACCGTAATGGTGACGCTGGCCGTGGTGCTGCCCCCGGTATTGGTGGCCGTGACGACGTAGGCCGCCGCTGCGGTGACGGTGGTGGGGGTGCCGGAAATAATGCCGGTGGTGGTGCTGAGACTCAGTCCCGCCGGCAGCGCCGGCGCCACCGAGTAGGACACGACTTTCCCGCCGCTGCTCGTCGGAGTGTTGTTGGCGATGGCTGTCCCCACCGTGTACACAGCGGGATTGGCCGAGTACTTGAGGTTGCTCGGCGGCGCGTCGTTGACGGTGATGGTGACGCTGGCCATCGTCATTCCGCCGGTATTCGTTGCCGTCACCGTGTAGCTGGCCAAGCTGGTGATGGTGGTGGGCGTACCGGAAATAATGCCGGTGGTCGGGCTGAGGCTCAGTCCCGCCGGCAGCGGCGGTGCGACGGAATAGGACACGACTTTGCCGCCGCTGTTGCTGGGCGTGTTCGGCGGAATGGCGGTCCCCACGTTGTACACCGCAGGGTTGGCGGAATAGGTGAGGTTGCTGGGGGCGGCGTCGTTGACGGTGATGGTGAGACTGGCGGTGGTACTGCCGCCGGTGTTGGTGGCGGTGACGACGTAGGCCGCCGCCGCAGTGACGGTGGTGGGGGTGCCGGAAATAATGCCGGTGGTGGGGCTGAGGGCGAGGCCCGCTGGCAACGGTGGCGCCACCGCGTAGGACACGACTTTCCCGCCGCTGCTCGTCGGCGCGTTGTTCGCGATGGGTGCCCCCACTGTGTACACCACCGGAGTCGCCGAGTACGTGAGGTGGGTGGGTGGGACGTCATCCACGGCAATGGTGAGTGTGGCCGTAGCGCTGCCCACCGAGTTGCTTGCGGTAACGGTGTAGTTGGCCATCGCCGCAACGGCAGTGGGCATGCCGGACACAATCCCGGTGATGGGGTCGAGACTGAGCCCCGCTGGCAACGCCGGCGACACTGCGTAGGTGCCAACCGTCCCGCCGGTGTTGCTCGGCACATTCATCGAAATGGCGGTCCCGACCGTGTAGACCTCCGAGCTGTTGGTGTAGACAAGGTGCGTCGGCGCCAAGTCGTTAACGCTGATGGTGACGGTGGTCGTGGTGTTGCCACCGCTGTTGAGCGCGATGATGGTGTAGTTGACCGGGCCACTGACGGTGGTGGGCGCGCCGGAGATGACACCGCTGACCGGGTCGAGGCTGAGGCCGGCCGGAACTGACCCTGTGTAGGAGACGATTTTCCCGCCACTGTTGCTCGGCTTGTTTAGCCGGATGGGCGTGGCAACCGTGTACACCGCCGGGTTGTCCGAGTAGGTGAGGTTACTAGGGGCCGCGTCATTGACGGTAATGATGATGGTGGCTGAGGTGTTGCCGCCGGTGTTGGTCGCCGTGACGAAATAGTTTGCGGTGGGCGTCACCGCGGTCGGCGTCCCGGAGATGACGCCACTGGTGGGGTCAAGGTTCAGGCCAGCCGGCAGCGCTGGCGAGACCGAGTAGGTGGCCACCGCTCCACCGCTGATTCGCGGCGTGTTTGCTGCGATGGCGACCCCCACCGTGTAGACCGCAGTCTTGGTCGCGTAGCTCAGCCCTGCGGGTGGAGTCACCGGCGCTTCGCTCTTGGGTGAGCAGTGCGTGCTTCCCAGCCCGAAGGCTCCGACGGCCATGGCAAAAAGGAAGCGGCCCCTCACGCGACGATGTTGCATCGCATCCCTCAATTCACCTGCCTCCGACGCGGAAGCAGTTGCGTCTGCCACTTCCAGGGGACCAGACGGTCCCGCGGCCCACCAACTCCCCCCAGCGCACGCGAGGCGGCCTGACGCTGAACGACGCGCGTGCGTTGCGCAACGGGTGGGGAATGACCCTTTCCCGCCCCGGAAAAAGCCTCGGCTCGGCCGTGGAACTCGTGCCCCACCCCGGGCCCTGGGGGCGTCTCGCGCCGTGGATGACACAAGAGAAGGCCGAAGCCCTTTTCACCGGGTTTCTGTCGAGCGTCCCAAAGCCCAAGCCCTGGCACTGTCCGCGCGTCGACAGTGCCAAAGGCGCGAGTCTCGCCCTGCGGCACGCAGACCGCGCGACGCACTCCCAGCGAAGGGCCGCTCGTCCACGGGGCCGGAAAGGCGCCACGCGGTGTGCGGGCGACTCCCAACCCAGCCATTTCACAAGGAGCCTCTGCGCCGGGCACCAGGCAAGCGCAGAGCGGCGGCTTATGGCCCGTCCGGCCGGCACCTCATTTCGCCGGGGGGGCCTTGGTCCACCGGTTGAGCCAGTCCACCACGGTGTGGTGCCAGAGGATGCTGTTGGCCGGCTTGAGCACCCAATGGTTCTCGTCCGGAAAGTAGAGAAAGCGGCTTGGAATGTTGAGGCGTTGCAGGGCGGTGAAGGTGGCCATGCCTTGCGAGTCCGCAATTCGGTAGTCCTTCCCGCCGTGGATGACCAGCATGGGCGTCTTCCAAAATTTCACGAATTCGACGGGGCTCTGGACGCTGTAGCGCTCGGGGCTACTCCAGGGCGTCCCCCGGTGCTCCCACTCCGGAAACCAGAGCTCCTCGGTCTCGAAGTAGGCCATCCGCTCGTCGAGATTGCCGTCGTGAGTCACCAGGCAGCGGAAGCGGTCCGGCCATTTCCCGGCAATCCAGTTGACCATATAGCCGCCGAAGGAAGCGCCGAGGGCACACGCCCGGTCGCCGTCGAGGAAGGGGTACTTCTCGAGGGCTGCGGCGAACCCCTTCTGCAAGTCCACCAAGGGCTTACCGCCCCAGTCGTCGCGAATGGCATCGGTGAAGGCTTGGCCGTAGCCGGTGGAGCCATGGAAGTCGACCATCAGTGCGGCGTAGCCAGCGCCGGCATACACCTGTGGGTTCCATCGGTAGTGAAAGTCGTTGGCGAAGCTTCCTTGGGGGCCGCCGTGGATGAGGTAGGCCACCGGGACCCGGCGGCCCGCTTGAAAGTCCACCGGCTTCACCAGCCAGCCGTGGACCGTGTCCCCGTCGGCTCCCTGGAAGGTGAATGCCTCGGCTTCGCCCAGCTTGACTGTGGCCAGCCGCGCAGCGTTGAGGGCGGTGATGGCGACGCGGCCGCTTCCATCCGGCTTCACTCGCCACAGCTCCGCGGGGGACTGGAAGCTGTCCAGGCTGAAGACCACGTCCGTCCCAGCCATACCGGGCGAGGTGACGTGGCCCGAGGCCACCAGTTTTCTGGTCTTGCCACTGGCCACGTCGATGGCGAAGAGGGCGCAGTTGCCCAAGTCATCGGCCGTGGCGAAGACAGTCCTCCCGTCCGGCGAAAACACCGTGTCCTGGGGCGAGCGGTCCCAGTCCGGCGCGAGGTGCGTCTCCTTCCCGCTGCCCCAGTCGCGCAGGACGAGCTGCCAGCGGTCGCTCTCGTAGCCCGCTCGGGCCATGGCCCGGTACAGCAGCGTCCGGCCGTCTGGTGAAAAGACGGGGCCCGTGTCCCAGGCGAGGTTCGCCGCGGTGAGGTCCTTCGGGGGCGCGGAGCCGTCGATGGGAGAAAGGAAGAGGTCGAAGTTGGTGGACCAGGCCTCCTCGCGCCCGACGTTGCGGGCGGAGAACACCAGCGAGCGCCCATCGGGAGTGAAGGTGTAGTCCTCCGGTCCGCCGTCCGGCTTGGAGGGGCAGTCGGCGTCCATGCCCACCATCACGTCCACCGGCGTGCCTTCGGCGCTCACCGGCACAACGAAGAGGTGAGAGCGCCGGCCATCGCTCCACGTGTCCCAGTGGCGGATGAAAAGCCCGTCGAAAAGCTGGCCGCTGCTCTTCTGGGCGGCAGCCGCCTCCAGTCGCGACTTGGTGCAGGCCAGGTCCCGGCAGCTGGGAAACACCGCCAGGCTGACCGCCAGGCGCTTCCCGTCAGGAGAAAGCCGGAAGCTTCCCACCTCGAGGGGCAGGTGCGTGACGGGCTCGGCCTCGCCGCCGTCCACGGCAATCCGCCACACCTGCGCCGTCCCGGAGCGGGCGGACAGGAAGTACACCCACTTCCCATCTTGGGAGAAGGCGGCCGCCTGCGCCGAGCCATGGCCGGTGAAGGCACGGGCGCCGCCTCGCTGGGTGTCAGCCATCCACACGTCCTTGCGACGCCGGTTGCCCTCCAGGTCGAGCGTGCTCACGGTGAAGGCCACCCGCTTGCCGTCGGGCGAGACGGCCGGCTCGGAAATGCGCTCGAAGGCGACCAAGTCCTCCACCGTCAAGGGGTGTGGGGCCACGGCCAGCGCCGAGGAGGCCGCAAGAGGCGCTACCAAGGGCAGCAGGCGCTGGAGGAACTCGAGCAGGAAGCGGAGGCGCATGGTCGACCTTCGGGGGGAATGGCAGGAGGCACGGGTTTGCGCCATCTCGTGCTGCTCGACAAGAAGGAAGAAGCTTCCCGGTCAAGACGTCGGTGCGACGTCTGCCGCGGCGCAAGGCCCTGCGCGTTTCGCGTTGAAAGGGTGCGGGCTTCGCGAGGGGCCGACCGCACGAGGGCCCGCCTCCTTCTGCTGTCGCTCCCGACCCCGCCCCGAGGCAACGCACTGCTTGCAAGAAAAAAGAAAACCGCACGGTTTGACAAAAAAACGTGCGCGTGTCGGCCGCGCTTTCTGGCATGCCTCCGCTGGGTGCGCTACGTGACCGAGTGAGTCCGTGCCGGATCCCCCCCATCGGCGCGGACTCCCGTGCGCCGGCGGCTCCTCTGGAGCCGCCCGGTGCGCGGCTTTGCTCCCTGGAGGCCCTGGCCTCTTTTGCCCAGAGGTGCCGGAGCCGTTAGGAGTCGTCCATGAGCGACTTCCAGGCGCAGCGTCAACGCAAACTGGGCGACGGCGGTCCCGCCGTCTTCCCCCTCTCGCTGGGCTGCATGGGGATGTCGGGGGTGTACGGGCCCACCGACGAGGCGGAAAGCATCGCCACCGTCCATGCCGCGCTCGAGCGTGGCGTGATGCTGCTCGACACCGGAGACTTTTACGGCATGGGGCACAACGAGATGCTGCTCGGCCGTGCGCTCCGCGGGCGCCGTCAGCAGGCCCTCCTCTCGGTGAAGTTCGGCGCCCTTCGCAGTCCGGACGGTCGCTTTCTCGGCTTCGACGCTCGGCCGGCGGCGGTGAAGAATTTCCTTGCCCACAGCCTGAGTCGCCTGGGCGTCGACTACGTCGACATCTACCGTCCGGCTCGGCTCGACCCGAACGTCCCGATTGAGGACACGGTGGGCGCCATCGCCGAGTTGGTGACAGCCGGCTACGTGCGGGCCATTGGCCTGTCCGAGGTAGGCGCGGACACGGTCGCTCGGGCCCAGGCGGTGCACCCCATTGCCGACCTGCAGATTGAGTACTCGCTGCTCAGCCGAGGCCCCGAGGAGGAGATTTTCCCGCGCCTCCAGCAGCTGGGCGTCGGCGTGACGGCCTACGGTGTTCTCTCACGGGGGCTGCTCAGCGGTTCGAAGCCTGCCCCGAAGGGCGACTTCCGCGCAGCCTTTCCGCGCTTTAGCGGCGAGAACCAGGAGCGCAACGCGCCGCTGGTGCAGGCTCTCCACCAGGCGGCCCAGCAGAAGGGCTGCACGCCGACGCAGCTCGCCATCGCCTGGGTGCTGGCCAAGGACAGCCGCATCGTCCCCACGGTGGGCGCCCGGACACGTGCCCAACTGGCCGAGATGCTGGGCGCCCTCGAGGTACGGCTGTCGCCCGAGGAAGTGGCCCGGCTGCAGGAGGCCGTCCCGGCGAGCGCCGTGGCCGGCACGCGCTACGAGGCGCACCAGATGCGCACCCTGGACAGCGAGAAGCCCTCGCCCAACGCCCAGCGGACAGGGCGTGAGGGCCGCTAGGCCACCTTGGGGAGGCCGGCCAACGCCGTGGCCAGCGCTCCCTCCTCCAGAGGCTGGTCGACCAGCTTGCCGGAGAAGTAGTCCGAGTAAGCCTGCATGTCGAAGTGGCCGTGTCCGCAGAGATTGAAGAGGATGGCGCGCGAGACGCCTTCCTCCTTACAGCGGAGCGCCTCGTCGATGGCCCCCTTCACGGCGTGGTTGGCCTCGGGCGCGGGGACGATGCCCTCGGCCCGGGCGAAGGTGACGCCCGCCTCGAAGCAGGGCGTCTGGTGGTAGGCGACGGCCTCGATGAGGCCCAGCTCCTTGAGGTGGGAAACCAGCGGCGCCATCCCGTGGTAGCGCAAACCCCCGGCGTGAAACCCAGGGGGGATGAACGTCGAGCCCAGGGTGTGCATCTTGGTGAGCGGGGTGAGGTGCCCGGTATCTCCGAAGTCGTAGGCGTACTGACCGCGCGTCAGGGATGGGCATGCCGCGGGCTCCACCGCGACAATGCGCGACTTCTTCCCGCCACGCAGCTGGGCGCCGAGAAAGGGGAAGGCCAGGCCCGAGAAGTTGGAGCCGCCGCCAGTGCACCCGACAATGACGTCCGGTGAGTCCTCCGCCATCTCCATCTGCGCCATGGCCTCCTGGCCGATGACAGTTTGGTGCAACAGCACGTGGTTGAGGACCGAGCCGAGGGCGTACTTGGTGTCCTCCCGGGATGCGGCGACCTCCACCGCCTCGGAGATGGCGATGCCCAGGCTTCCTGGATGGTCCGCGCGCTGGGCGAGGATGGCGCGGCCGGACTGCGTTTCGACACTGGGCGAGGCGACGCAGCGTGCGCCGTAGGTTTCCATCAGCGCGCGGCGGTAGGGCTTCTGCTGGTAGGACACCTTCACCATGAACACTTGGACGTCAATGCCGAAGAGGGCGCCGGCGAAGGCGAGGGCTGAGCCCCACTGGCCTGCGCCCGTCTCGGTGGTAATGCGTTTCGTCCCGGCCTCTTTGTTGTAGAAGGCCTGCGCCACGGCGGTGTTGGGCTTGTGGCTTCCGGCCGGCGAGACGCCCTCGTACTTGTAGTAGATGCGAGCGGGCGTCTCCAACACGCGCTCCAGCCGCCGCGCCCGGAAGAGGGGCGAGGGCCGCCACTGCCGGTAGATGTCGCGGACGGGCCGAGGAATCTCCACCTCTCGGCCGCCCGACACCTCCTGAAGGATGAGCGCCATGGGAAACAGCGGCGCCAAGTCGTCCGGACCGACCGGCTTGAGCGTCCCGGGGTGCAGCACCGGCGGCGGAGGGACGGGGAGGTCTGCCACCAAGTTGTACCAGGCCACCGGGATGCGTCGCTCGTCGAGTAGGTACTTGACGGTTTCTGCCATGGCGGCGCTCCCCTGCTTGACCGGCGTTTGCCCCGGGGCACCCGAATGAAGCCGGGACCACCCGGAGCGGTCAAGCCAGGGACGGGGGGCCCCCGGACTGGCTTCGACACCGTCGACACGACGGCCGGGAAGTGGTTGCCTCGCCAGCCCCCGTCACACGAGGAGGTCTCCGTGCTCTTTTCCACACCCGACGTCGGTCTGAGTCTCCTCAGCCTCGTCCTCCTGGCACCCCTGGCAGCCACCGCCCAGGCTCTCCCCAACCACTACGGCGCACCGGTGGGCGTCGAGACGGCGCGCAAGGTAGCGCAAGCCGCCATCGCCGAGGGGAAGAAGAATGGTTGGACGGTGGCCGCGGCCATCGTCGACCCGGGCGGCACGCTGGTGTACTTCGAGCGCATCGACGGCACGCAGAATGGGAGCTCCGAGGTGGCCCAGGAGAAGGCACGCACCGCGGCCGCCTTCAAGCGTCCCTCCAAGGCCCTGGAGGACGCCGTCACCAGCGGCAAGTCCCAATTCCTAAGGCTTCCCGGCGCGCTGCCCATCGAGGGAGGGCTTCCACTCGTCATCGACGGCAAAATTGTCGGGGCCATTGGCGTGAGCGGCGCCAACTCGCAGCAGGACGGGGTGTGCGCCAAGGCCGGCGCGGACACCCTGGGCCACGCCATGCCAGAGAAAAAATAACGTCCCCGGCGGCCCCCCCCAGGCGCGCAGCTTGCGCTCGCTCGCGCCGTTGGGCGAGCCTTAGAGGGCCCATGCGCCCCGCTCGCCGCCCGCCCAGCCCCCTCCTGCTGCTGTTGCTACTCGTCTCGACGTCGCCGCCAGCGTGGGCCCAAGCCACGCCGGTCGCCTCCGGCGTCAAGGTGCACCTTCAGGTGGGCCAACAGAAAGTGCTCAACGTCGGGATGGCGATGGGGCTGCAGTGCGATGACGGCACGGTGGTGCAGGCCGAGCTGCGCGCCGTCTCCGACTCGGAAAACGAGGTGGTCCTCGTTGGCCTCAAGCCGGGGAAGACGGCGTGCCGCGCCGGGACGGCGAATGTCTCGCGCTCCAAGCTCATCAACATCTCCGTCGTCCCGAAGTCCTCCACGCCCTGATGCTGTCCCGGTGGTGGCGGCTCACTCGTCGCCGACGTTGGTGGTGGCCCAGGGCACGGCTTCCAGGCGGGCCAGGGGGATGGGGTCGCCGGTCACCTCGCTGACGCCATAGGTGCCGAGCTCGATGCGGCGCAGCGCGCGGTCAATCTGCTCCAGCATCCGCTCGTCTGCCTCGGAGAGGCCAATGCGGATGTCGGAGGTGGTGGACTCGTTCGCCTCGTCTCCGACGTCGTGGGGGTCGGGCATGCCCGGGGGACGGTCGGCGTCGAGTGCCGTCGACTGAAAAAGCCCCACCAGCCGCGCATGCTCCTGGTCGAGGCGCTTGCGAAAGTGGGCAAGCTGCTTGGCGCTCAAGGACCGCTCTGCCTTGTGTTGCTTGGCCATCCTCACCTCCACCTTCGGGACGCTGGAGGTTAGGCAGGGACGCTTCGCCGCGCCACTCCCGCGAGGGCGCAGGACAGCGTGGCCGTCTAGTCCTTGGGCGCCCGGGCGATGGAGAGGGAGACGAGCCGGGCCAGAAAAATCGCCGGGAAGAGTTGCCCGAGCAGACTCTCCATGCTGGCGAGGGAGCGCGCCGGAAGGGACAAGGGGACGATGTCCCCGTAGCCGACGGTGGTGAGGGTGGAGATGGAGAAGTAGACGAAGCCGGAGAAGTTGTGGTCCTGCGGAGACCAGCTGAGGCCCCGAAAAGAACCTGCGTCGACAACGTCGAGGAAGCGGTAGGCGAGCGCCCAGCCAAGCGAGAGCAGCAGGTAGGCGGCCACCGCGCCGAAAATCCGGTCCCGCGATGCGGGGCCGTCGCGAAAGACCATGGCCAGGATGAGCGCCACCAGAATGGACACCACCACCAGGGAGAACGCCGTGGAGATGGCCTCTGTCCAGCGGTTGGGCAGGCCACGGGCGAGGAGGCGGAGCCCGAGTGTCGCCACCAACAGGAGGACCCCCCCGACGACGATGCCACGCCGCAGCCGGTGCCAGCCCAGGGCCGCGGCGCCGGAGAGGATGACGCCGGCCATCCACACGTCGACCACGCCCATCCACATCCGGCCAAGGAGGCCGCTCGTCTCAAGCGGAAGCACGACGAAGACCAGCAGCGCCAGCGTCACCAGAAGCGCGGTGAGGCCGGAGGGAGAAGTCCAGTAATGGTCGACGCCGAGGGCTTTGCGTAGCCGAGGGAACATGGTGGGGGCGCTGACGGCTCGAGCGAAGCCGGCCGAAGGGTGCCGCTCCGACAGGTCATGCCATCCGAGGTGAAGGGACGCCATCGCTTTTGCGCGAGGGCAACACGCCACGCTTGCTGCGCTCCCCCCCGGAAGCGGGGGCCCGGCGCGCGCCCCGCCTCAAACCTCAGGAAGGCCTCCGGAGCCCCCTTCCTTCTTCGCGTGGCGCGGTGCGGCCCCACCCAAGAGCGCCACCGACGGCGGGCCTCCCCGCGTGCGCGCCTCCTCCGAGCGGCTCTTTGTTGGGTGCTGGAAGCTCAGGCCGCCAGCCATCCAGCGAGGAGCGGCTCCGGCCGAGGCTCGATGCGCACGCCTGGCTCGAGCGCGACGGCTTGCACGTGGATGCCGCGCGCCTCGAACCTCTGCAGAAGCCGCGTCTGAGCTTCAGCGTCTGCCGACAGCAAGAGGCAGCCGTCGCCCCCGCCCGCGCCGCTCACCTTCCCCGTGCTTCCCGCGCTTTTGGCGAGCGCGAGAATGCGCTCGAGCGCTGGCGTGTGCGCGCCGCGCACGGAGGCAAGCAGCTGCTGCAGGCCCTCGCACGCCTCGCGGACGGCCCCGAAGCGGCCGGAGCGCAGCGCCTCCTCCAGCGCGTCGCCGAGCACATCCGACTCGGTGACGAAGCTGGCCCGCGCCGCGGCGTCGAGCTGGGCTTCGGCCTGGGCAATCATCCGTGGCGTCTCGGCGCTCGCGCCGGCGAAGGCGTACGAGAGGAAGCCCGGCGCAAGCCCAGTGCGGACGACGTCCACCGGCCCGGCGTCGCGGAGCGCCACCGGCAACGGGCGCTCCGAGGCCTGCACCTGCGCCGTGGGCCAGCGCCGGTAGCGCACCAGCCCTCCCGCCGAGCAGGCGGCGACATCGGCGCCGCTGCCCTTTCCGTCCTGGGCCTCGGCGTGGGCCAGAAGGGCCAGGGGCAAGCAGGGCTGGACGCCGAGCACCCCGGCTGCTGCTTCCACCGCCAGCACCGAGGTGCGGGCGCTGGTGCCAGTCCCCAGCTTGCGTCCCAGGGGCCCCTGCCCGGAGGGGGAGAGGGCCAGGCCCAGGCCGAGGCTCTCTCGGCCGTGGGCCCGGTAGACGACGTCGAGGGCTCGCGCGGCAAAGCGGAAGGGGGGCGTCACCTCGGCGTCCCAGCGCACGCCCAACGGGGTGGAGATGCCCACCAGTCGCCCCTCGGCTGTGCACAGCTGGACGGTGCGGTCCTCGCGCGCGCGCACCAGGGCCCCGGCACGGGGGCCCACCGCCAACACCCGCGCCACCCCACCCCACAGCACCGCGTATTCGCCGGAGAGGAATAGCTTCGAGGGGGCAGAGAGGGCGCGTTCCACCGGGGGGCTTCCGTTGGGGGGAGCTACCACAAAAGCGGGCCGAGGCAGCCCGCGGGGCGGCTCGGCGGACGGCTACTAGAAGAGGGGCTCGTCCAGAAGCCGGGCATCACCCCCGGGCGCGCAGCGCACCACGTCCAGGGCGCCCGCGGCGCGCGCCAGGGCCTCGACGCGGGCCACGTGCTCGGCGGTGGTCAGCAGCACGGGATTGGGACCGGCGTCCAGGGTGAAAAACACCGGGCAGCCCTTGGCCCGGGCCGCCGGCAGGGCCAGCACCACCGCCAGCGTCTCCGGCCGCAGGTACACCAGCGGCCGGGCCCCGGCCATGGCCGCGGCGTGCATGCGCCAGGCGTTGCGCTCGGCCAGGGCGCCCAGCAAGGCGAGGTCTCTTTGTCCCACCGCGTCCCGCGCGCGCGGCACCTCGGCTTCGGCGTCCTGCACCCAGGCCGGGTAGTAGGGAGACGTCTCCACGGTGGACTGCATCCCCTCCCGGGAGGAGACGTCTTTCTCCGCGGCCGAGACGACGCAGGCCAGCAGCCGCAGCTCTGGCCAGTGCGCCTCGGGAAAGTCCTGCGTGGCGAAGCTGTCCAGTCCGTCCGGGCGGCTGCCCCGGTGCCAGGTGCAGAAGCCGCCCTGGACGCTGCGGCTGGCCGAGCCGCTGCCGGTACGGGCCAGGCGCGAGGTGCTGGCCACGTCCTCGGGCAGTCCGGCCGCGGCCCGCGCCGCCCGTGCCAGCGCAGCAAAGCCAGCCGCGCTGGAGGCCAAGCCAGCGGCCATGGGGAAATTTCCACGCGAGGCCACCCGCACCCCGCCAAAGGCCCGGCCCGCCTCCTGCGCCACACTGGC
This sequence comes from Myxococcaceae bacterium, assembly GCA_052147975.1. Classification (GTDB taxonomy): domain Bacteria; phylum Myxococcota; class Myxococcia; order Myxococcales; family Myxococcaceae; genus JADGRA01. Next base: position 33,984 of record JBKQJL010000032.1, on the reverse strand, counting down.
CACCAGCGCCAGCACGCGCTCTCGCTCCTGTCCGCGGGCCTCCTTGCCGTTGAGCTCCACTCGGGTGTGGGGCGTGCCCAGCTCCACCGTCGTCGTCACCTCCAGCGGGGCCAGCGTCACGCTGAAGCTGGACTGGTGGGGCAGCACCAGCTGCGCGTCCCGCTTTCCCCAGTACTTCACGAGGGCAATGTTGGGGTGCGCCCGGGCGGTCGCCTTGGCCTGCGTCATGGGCGCCTCGACACCGGGCTGACAAAGCAGCGCACGCCGCGGCGGGCCAGCCGGGCGCGGGCCCTCGTTGCCTGGCCCTTCTCGAAGAGGCCCACCACCGCACCCCCGTCTCCGCCGGCGCCGCTCAGCTTGGCGCCCAGCGCACCGGACTCGCGCAAAAAGGCGGCCATGCCGTCCAAGGCAGGCGAGCTCACCCCCAGGGCGACGAGGAGGCCCTGGTTGACATTCATCGCGTCCCCCAGGGCCTTGAGGTCTCCCGCCTCGGCCGAGCGCGCCCCCTCCTCCGCCACCCGCCCCACCTCGGCGAAGAGTCTCCGGTAGCGCCGGGGCCACAGGGCCTGACGGCGTCGCAGGCCGGCCACTGTGTCCAGCGTCGGCCGGCGCTCTCCGGCCAGAGCCACCAGCAGCTCGAAGGAGCGCCGCAGCCGGAGCGGCCGTACCAGCGGCGCTCGGCTCGCGCCGCGGCGGCGGAAGCGGATGGGGACACCCAGTGCGCTGCAGGCGTCGTCGACGCCGGAGGGCGTGCCGTGGAAGAGGACTTCCATGCCGTGGGCCACCGCTTGAAGCCTGGCCAGCGAAGGCGGCCGTCCGGTGCCGGCCAGGAGGAGGACACGGGCGACGGCCACCGAGACGGCGGCTGAGCTGCCGAGCCCCATGGACATAGGCAGGGTGCTGTGCAGCGAGAGTTGGACGGGGGGACGGCCGCAGGCGTCCGCCGCCAGCGAGAAGGCTTCCTCCAGCTGTTGACGCCGGGCCCCGAGAAGACCCTGGGGCAGCCTCAAGCTGCAGCGGGCGGCCCGCACCGCTTCGGCGCGCACGCCGAAGGCCAAGGGCACGGCCAGCGCGGTGGTGCCGTACACCACCGCGTGCTCGCCGAGGAGAATGACTTTGCCGGGCCCGAAGGCCTTGAGCGGACGGGCCGGCCGACGCCTCACGGCCCGTCGTTGGCGCCGTGCGGCTCGAAGGCCTCGAGCGGCGGGAGGGTGGCGAGAATTTCCCGCGCCTTGTCCACCTTCACCGTTCCGGACTTGACGAGGAGGTGGGCCACCCGCTCCACGTGGTCCCCCCGAGCTCCGGCCGTCACGGCCACGCACCGGGCATGCAGCGCCATGTGGCCCTTCTGGATGCCGACACTGCCGAGGGCCCGCAGCGCCGCGAAGTTTTGCGCCAAGCCCACCGCGGCGAATACCTGCGCCAGCTCGCGCACGCCCGAGCAGCGCAACAGCTTCAGGCCGAGCTGCACGCCGGGGTGGAGTTGGATGGAACCGCCCACCATGCCCAGCGCCAGGGGCAGCTCGATGCGCCCCACCAGCGTCTTCTCCTCCAACATCCACTGTGAGAGCGGCCGGTACTGTCCGCTTCGCGCAGCGTAGGCGTGGGCACCGGCCTCGATGGCGCGCCAGTCCTGCCCGCAGGCGATGGCCACGGCGTCAATGCCATTCATGACGCCCTTGTTGTGCGTGGCTGCCCGGTAGGGGTCGGCCATGGCGAAGCGGCTCGCCTGGTGGATGCCGTCGGCGATGTCCTTGCCGTCCATGTCGAAGTCGGCCAGCGCAGCCACCGGAATACGGCAGGTGGCACGCGCCAGCCGGCGGTCGGCCAGGTTGGAGAGGATGCGCAGGTAGACGCGGCCGCCGGTAATTTGCTGGATGAAGGGCGCCACCCCCTCGGCCATGGTGTTGATGAGGTTGGCGCCCATCGCCTCTTGGGTGTCCACCAACAGGTGCACAATGAGGAGTGGCTCGCCCCGGGCGCCCTCCGGCGCCGGGAGGAGGCGCACCTCGACTTCCTTGGCGCCGCCGCCGCGGCGCTGCATGGAGGGGTGGAAGCTGTTGGCCAGGGCGAGAATTTGCTCCCGGTGGCCGAGCACCTGCTCCGTCGCCTCGGTGGGGTCCCCGTAGCCGGTGACTTGCACCTGGCCCACCATCACCGAGTCGTCGGCGTCGGCCTCGAAGCCGCCCGCCTCCCGAACAATCTTGGCCGCGAAGGACACCGCCGCCACGACGCTCGGCTCCTCGACGGCCATCGGCACGAGGTAGTCGCGTCCGTTGACTTGCAGGTTGAGGCCGAGCCCCAAAGGGAGGCTGAAGGTGCCGACGGCATTCTCAATCATCGAGTTGGCCGTCATCAGCGGGAGAGGCCCCGGGCTGCGCAGGGTGGCAATCTCCTCGGGAGAGAGGCCGTGCGCGCGGGCAATTTGCTCCAGGCGCTGCTGCAGCGTGAGCTTGTGAAACCCCGGCAGTCGTGACGACGGCCGAGCCTCCTCGGGCTCGCCGCTGTTCCGGGCGACTGCGCCCATGCCTTTTCTCCTCACAATGTCCCCATCCAGTCTTTCAGTGGTCCGGCCACCACCTTTGGTTGTGTACGAAGCTCTGCCACCGTGCGGCTGCCGGTGAGGAGCAGCGCCTGCTGGAGCGCTCCCACCACCGTGTCCACCGCCAACTCGGCCGCCGGGACTCCGCCGGCCTGCTGGGCGCGAAATAACGGAAGGGCCATGCCGGCGATGTCCGCGCCGAGGGCCAAGGCCTTGGCCACCTCGAGCCCGTTGCGGATGCCGCCCGAGGCGATGAGTCGAATGTGCGGCCCCACCGAGCGACGCACCGCCGCCACGGCCGCCGCGGTGGGAATGCCCCAGCTGCTGTACAGCTCGCCCACCTCTCGGGCTGGACCGCCCTTGACGCGGAGCTGCTCCACCCGCACCCAGGACGTCCCGCCGAGGCCGCTCACGTCCAGCGTGCGGACGCCGCAGTCGACCAGGCGCCGGGCGACGTCGGGGGACAATCCGCAGCCCGTCTCTTTCACCAAGAAGCGCTCGCCGAGCGAGGCGCTGAGGGCCTTGACCAGGCTGTAGCCGCCCCGGAAGTCGCGGTCGCCCTCGGGCTGGGTGAGCTCCTGGCCCACGTTGAGGTGGAGCGCCATGCCGTCGGCGCCGATGGCGTCCATGAGGCGCCGCACGCCGTCGACGCCGAGGGCAATCCCCTGACGGAGGCCGATGTTGCCGAGCAGCAGAATGGTGGGGGCGACGTCCCGCACCGAGAAGGTGCGGGCCAGCTCCGGGTGCTCGGCCATGGCCCGTTGGCTACCCACCCCGAAGGCCAGCCCCCGGCGCTCGGCCACCAGCGCCAAGTCGCGGTTGACAGTGCGCGCCCGGTCACTTCCCCCCGTCATGCCGGTGACGAGGAGGGGGGCCCGAAGCGTCTTCCCCCACCAGGAGGTGCTGACGTCCACCTCGTCCAGGGACAGCTCGGGCATCGCACAATGCACCAGGTGCACGTACTCGAGCAGGGTGGAGTTGGAGTCCGGCTCGACCTGGTCAGCAGCGCAGAGGTCCAAGTGCGCGTCCTTGCGCAATGGGGTGTTGGAGTCGGGCATCGGCAGGGCCTCGGGAACTAGCAATGGGGGCTTCGCGAAGCAAGGCGGTAAAGTCGCAACAGCCCCCGGCCGTGACTGTGGAAACGCCCAGACTCCTTCTGTTTCTTCATAGCGCGGACTACGACCGACTGCATCAAGGCCTGGCCATTGCGGCCGCTGGGGCCGCACTTGGGCAGCAGGTTGAATTATACTTTTTTTGGTGGGCATTAGAGAGACTTCTGGACGGCCGTCTGGACGAGCCGGACTTTCATCCGCCCCGGCCTGAGGTGGCGGACCGCTTTGAAGCCAAGGGGCTCCCCACGGCGCGGCAGTTGCTCGCCCACCTGCGGGCCTCGGGCCGCTGTTTGGTGGTGGCCTGCACCGGGAGTCTGGCCGCGCTTGGCCGGGACGCCCAGTCGGCGGCGCCCCATGTGGACCAAGTGCTGGGGTGGACAAGCATCCTCCAGCGCACGGCCGGCGTCGTCGACCGCTTCTACCTCTGAGGCCAGCAAACCTGCTACTTGAAGCGAGCCATGGTTCTCGGACTCGCTCTCTTCTTCTTCGTGGCCTTCGTGGTCACCCTGGGGCTGCTCCTCTTCTCCCCTCAGCGCACGGCTTCCACCCCGGCACACGCCGCCCACCGCGAGGCCGAGCGCCTCCGGGCCATGGAGGGCGACGCCGAGCGGCGGCGTCGCGAGACGGAGGAGGCCAAGGCCCTCGTCAACGAGCTCCGGGCGGAGTTGAAGCAGACGAAGCGCAAGCTGCACGAACAGCGGACGGCCGAGCGCAGTGACCAGGACTTGGTGCGTGCCCGCACCGAGGTGGAACGCGCCGCCTCGCAGCAGCTGGAGGTGGTGCGGGGCGAGCTGGCCCACGCGTTGGCCGAGCTCTCCAAGCTTCGCGCCGACGCCGAGGGCAACCGGGCCAAAGGCCGCGCCTCGCCTTTGCCCGCCCCGGCCCCCCAGGCCCCGCCGCCTCCGCCGCCCCAGAGTACGGTGCCGGCGGCGGCCAGCCTCCCCGACGCCGAGCGCGCCGCGCGGCGCTTCCGCGAGCTCTCCGACTCGGACAAGGAGAAGCTGGAGCGGCTCGAGCACCAGGCCAACCGAGAGCGGACGCGCGCCCTGGAGTTTCAAACCGAGGTGCGCCGGCTCAAGGGCCGCACCGAGACGCAGCACCGGGTGTGGGTGGTCACCAAGGGCGAGCTCGACCTGTTGAAGGACAAATTCAAGGCCCTCGAGAAGCGCCTCAACCGCACCCTCCTCGAGCGGGACCTCCTCAAGCGCGCCCTCGGCGAGCTGGAGCGCCGCGGCGGCCTCACTGCCGGCCGCACCGAGCTCACCCAGGAGGAGATTGCCCTCTCGGACCGCGGCGTGGAGGAGCGTTCGCGCGCCGAGGCGGAACGGCTCGAGCGCCGCACCCAAGCCGCCCAGCCCACGCCGGGGCCGGCCGAGGCCAACGGCACCGTCGCAAGCGAAGCGCTGCGCCAACCGGTAGAGCCCGGGCCGGCCGCCGTCCCCGCCGAGCAGGAGAGCGCGAGCTGAGCAGTGGCCGCGCGCCCCGCCCTCTCACTCGCCACCCGTATTTTCCTCGGCCACGCCGCGGTGCTCTGCACCTTCGGCGTGGTGGCGCTCTTCAGCGTCTCGGAGCTGCACCGAAGCCAGCAGGAGATGCGACTGGTGGGCCAGGGGTACCTGCAACTCTCTCAGGACGCGGCCGCCCTAGAGAGTCTCCTCAAAAACCAGGCGCAGGAGACGGAGCAAATTGCCCGCGAGCGCAACGGGGAAGCCCGCGCCGCCCTCATCCAGCTCGCCCCTCGCACCTTTCCTCCACTGCTTCGGCAGCGACTGGCCTCGGCCCAAGCCACGCTGCGTGCGATGCGCCTGGACGCGCCGGCCGACGAGGCCCACACGCTGGACGAGCTCGCCACTCGGCTCGAGCAGCTCGAGCGGGCGCTGGACGAGACGGAAGCCCTGGCCACGGACGCCTACCGGCGCTTGGTGGCCTCCGCCCCGGACGCCCTGGAGGCGCTGTCCGCGCACCAGGAGACGGAGGGCCGGGCGGTCAAGACGCTGCGGGCCGCGGTGGAAGCCCGCATCGCCACCCGGGTGGAGGTGGCCGAGCGTCGCGAGAGAAGCCGTGGGCTCTTGGTCATCGCCCTCACCATTCTCAGCGTCGGCGTGGGGCTTTTGGCCACCGCCCTCTCGGCCCGCTCGCTCGCGCCGGTGCGCACCCTCATCGCCGGCGTGGGACGCGTGCGCACCGGGGACTTTGCCGCCCAGCTGCCGGTGCGCGGAGATGACGAGATTGCCCAGCTGGCCCGGGAATTCAACGCCATGGCGCGGGAGCTGGCCGAGCGCCAGCGTCAGCTGGAGGAGAAGCAGCGCGCGCTGTTGTTGGCCGAGCGGCTGGCGGCGGTGGGGCGCGTTTCGGCCCAGGTGGCCCACGAGGTGCGCAACCCCCTTTCCTCCATTGGCCTCAACACCGAGCTTCTGGAGGAGGCCGTCCGCAAGGCGCACTTCGCTGCGCCTTCCGAGGAGCGCGAGGCCCACCAGCTGCTGGCCGCCATTGCCGGGGAGGTGGACCGCCTCACCGAGGTGACCGACCAATACCTGCGCCTGGCCCGCCTGCCCCGCCCGGTGCTGGTACCCGAGGACGTCAACCAGCTGCTGGCCCGGGTGCTGGACTTCTCCAGCCAAGAGCTCGAGCGCGCCGGGGTGAAGGTGGAGCGGGAGCTCGATGTCTCGGCGCCGCGGGCGCTGGCCGACGAGGCGCAGCTGCGCCAAGTCTTCCTCAACCTCTTGCGCAACAGCCGAGAGGCGATGCCCACCGGTGGCACCCTGCGCGTCGGCTCGCGCCTGGCCGGTGAGGAGGTGGAAGTCACCATCTCCGACAGCGGCACGGGCATTGCCGAGGAGGTGCAGAGCCGCCTCTTCGAGCCCTTCTTCTCCACCAAGTCCGGCGGCACCGGGCTCGGCCTGGCGCTGGCGCGGCAAATTCTCGAGGCCCATGGTGGCTCCATTGCCTGTACCTCCAGCGCGGCCCAGGGCACCACCTTCGTCCTAAGGGTGCGCCGGGCCTGACAGCCGCCCCAAGCGGGCTGGTAAGGTGCAGCCCTGCCCCTTTCCGCCATGGACAGCTTCGTCCGACGCCTCGTGGAGCGCCTCCTCGCCGTGGAGGAGCCACTCTCCCGCAACCGGCACTTCCACACCTTCGACACGCCCGAGGGGCGCACCGCGCTGCGGCTGGCCCGCCGCCTCAAGGCCCTGCAGCGCGAGGTGCTGCGCTGCCAGGCCGAGGGAGGCCGAGTGGAGCTGCACACCCGCCCGGAGGGCCCACCGGCCCGAGCCCTGGAGTTGTGCCTGTTGCACCGGGTGGGCACCCACCGTGCCTTCCTCTCGGTGGAGGAGCTCGCGCTGCTGGAGGCGCTGCCCGGGCTGGCCGAGGTGGTGGGGCCGGCCGGGGCGCGCCGAGCGGGCTAGGCTTGGGGGACGGGGGCCGCGGTGGCCTCCGGTTGCGCCTCGGCCCGCCGCACCGGCGTCGCCAACAGCACCCTCAAGGCAGCCTCGGCACCACTGGGCACGGCGTGGACGCCCAAGGGGGCCGCGGCCAACAACGGCGGCACCTCCGGAAGCACGCACACCAGGCGCAGTCGCCGCAGGTAGGCCAGCGCCGAGGCAAGCGCCAGCGTCTCCTCCTCGGCGTCGAGGACGAGGACGCCCACGGCGCAGGCGCTGAAGGGCCGCCACAACGGACGGGCCGCGTCGGCCCCGGGCAGCACGCAGAAGTCCAGCCGCAGGCTTTCCCCGAGCTCCAGTCTGGCCACCGTCCCGAAGCCGCTCTCCAGGGCTGCCGCCTCCTCCGGGCCGGACAGGAGGTTGGGAAGCTGCAACAGGAAGCGCCGCGTCCGCTCGGCAAGCTGGCTGCACACCAGCACGGTGGCTACCCGCGGGCGCGCACCGGGCCGCCCGCGCAACAGTCGCGCCCGCAGCGCGTGCACCTCCGCGGCGCCCAACAGCGGGCCGGCGTCAGCGGCCGCCTCGGCGGCGGTGACGCGCAACAGGCCGCGCCGCAACAGCTGGGCCACCGCTTCCAGCACCGCCGCGTCCGGCCCGGGGTGGCTGTCCACCAGCTCGGCCAGGGTGTGGGGCTCGCGCAGCGTCTGAAGCAGCGAGGCGGACAGCCCCTCCTGGGGAGGCCGCGCCCCGGGCGCGGCCTCCAGGCGCGCCTTGTAGGGAGGCAACAGGGGCTCGAGCCGGCGCACCTCGTCCGCCTGGCGCATGCCCTCGAGGAGGGCGTCGTCCATGCCGCGGGAGATGCGCGCCACGCTGGGCGGTGCCCCGGGGAGAAAGGCGAAGCTTCCCTCCGTCCAGGCCAGGAGGCGAAAGAGGGCCTTCTCGGCGTGCACCGTGCCGAGTGAGGCGTCCACCGGACGGCCCTCGGCCACCACCACCACGCCCTGCTCTGCTGCCCGGCTGAGCTCCAGTCGCCCGCTGCGCCGGTTGAGTTTCAGCATTTGAAGCAAGTCCGGCAGCGGCAGCTGCACGAGCGAGCCCTCCAGCTCCTGGGCCTCGGGCAGCTGCGCCCCGGGTGCCCGGGAGAGGAGCTCCTCAATGCGGGCCAGCACCTCTCCCAGCTGAAAGGGCTTCTGCAGCACGCCCTGCCCCGCACCCTCCGGGCCGGTGGTGGCCCCGGTGTGCACCACCGGTATGCCCTCGGTGCGGGGGTTGCTTTCGAGAATTTGGGTGAAGACAGCCGGGGAGAGAAGCGGACAGGCCTCGTCGAAAAGCACCACGTCCGGGTGGCGCAACACGGCCAGCTCGAGTGCCCGGCTGCCGTCGGAGGCGTAGTGCACCTGGTAGCCGCGCTGGCGCAAGGCCTTGCTGAGGGTGCGGACGGACTCGAGGTCCGGGTCGGCAATGAGGACTTTGCGGACGGCCGCCATGGGCTTAGCCGGCCCGACGCCAACGGGGACTAGTAGGGTTGCAAGTCATAGGTGCTTTGCAGTTTGGCGACGAGGCTGTCCACCACCGCGACGTCCGAGGTGTGAAAGCCCCAGGTGGCGCCATGGCCGCGCCGCTGCAACAGCGCATAGGCGCTCTGCTCGCCCAGCCACAGCAGAAACTCGTGCCGGCCGAGCCGCTCGTCGCCGGCGACGAAGACGGGCGTCAGCCCCGGGTGGGCCTGAAAATCCCCCCGGCGGCCGAGCAGGTACACCCGCGCCGAGAGGCCCGGCGGGGCGCGCTCCAAGCCGCGGGCAATGGCCAAGTCCGAGCGCACCTCGCCGGCGCCGACGTACACCAGGCCGCGCGTGCCTGGGTCTCGCTGGAGCTCCCGCGCCACCTCGGCCTGGAGTGCCTCGAAGAGGCCGTCGGAGACTTTCCCCCGCCGGGAAGGCTCCGACTCACCGTCCGCCGGCAGCCGCGGCGACTGGGCGCTGCCCAATAGCAGCTCCACCGTCTCCCAGAAGTCCAGGCCCTCCAGCATGAGGCGGCGCTGCAGCGAGGCCCGGCGCTCCTCCATCCGCCGGCGGCAGCGCTGCACCAACTCGTCGAAGTCGTCGCCGTCCTTGGGAAAGGTGCTGGCCCCGGCCACCAGCGACAGCGGCAGCTGGGCCTCGACGGCCTGCACCTCCGGTGCCTCGCGCACCGTCTGCAGCGCGCGCCGGGTGAAGACGACGGCCCCGAAGGCGTCCGTCTCCGGAAGCAGCAGGTAGAATTCCTGCTCCGAGACGCGCGCCAGCACGTCCGAGTCGCGCAGCACGCTGCCGAAGACGCGGATGACGGCGCGGGTGGCGGCCCGGGCCTCGTCCGGCCCGAAGCGGCTGCGCAGCGAACCGAGGTTGTCGATGGAGAAGAGGAGGAGGGAGAAGCCGCGGCCGTAACGCCGGGCCTTGTCCATCTCCTTGCTGGCATAGTCGGTGAAGTAGGCCAGGTTGTAGGCCGAGGTGTCCGGGTCCCGCAGCCCGAGCCGCTGCAGCGCGAGGAAGCGCCGCGCATTCTGCAGGGCCAGCGAGGCGTTGGCGGCCAGAAGCTCCGCTGCCGGGCGCGCCTCCTGGGGAAAGGCGCCTCCCAGCGGGTCCGCCAGGCGGCACAGTCCCAGCACCTCGCCCGGGACGCTGAAGGGGACATACAGGACTGGGCCGTCCGCCTCCCGCGCTTCCCAAGCCACCCCCGCCCGTAGCCGCGCCTCCGTCTGGGGTGACAATACGTCCGGCGCAGCCGGACGGCCGGCCAGTCCGCGCCACACCCTCAGCTGCAAAGGCCCCTTGGGAAGGCACGTCCAGAGGGCCCCCGAGCGCGCGTCCGAGGCGGCCAACAGCTCGCCCAACACCCGCTCTTGCACCCACTCCAACTCCGGCTGGGCGAAGAGCGAACGCGCCCGCTCGTGTAAGCCGACCGCGGTGCGCAGCCAGGCGAGCTCCTCGGAGGCCTCAGCGCTCACGGCCGGCGGGCCTCGCTTGCCAGCTCCGGCAGCTCCGGCACCTCGGTGGAGAAGACGAAGCTGGCCGGCCCGCGCAGCGTCACATTGGAGAAGTCCTGCGCCAGTCGCAGGAAAAGCAAACCGCCCGGCAGCCGCACCCGTACGGTGCGCTCTGCGGGCACCAGGCCGGCCAACGTCGCCGCGGCCAGCGCGGCGCAGGCCCCCGTCCCGCACGCCTGGGTGAGGCCGACGCCGCGCTCCCACACCACCACCACCAGCCCCCCCTCCTCCTGGGCGAGAAACTCGACGTTGGTGCGCTCGGGAAACCCAGCCGACGTCTCGAGGGGCGGGCCCCAGACGCCGGCCTGCTCGAGCGGCGCATCGAGGAGGACGAGGTGGGGGTTGCCCATGCTGACGGCTGTCCCGTGAAAGGGCGTCCCTGGCACCGGGGCTCCCACGGACGGCATGCCGGTGGCCGCCGACGGCAAGTGCGCGGCAATGAGGCGCGCCGGGCCCATGTCCACCTCCACCTCCTCGACGCGCCCTCCGGCCCACAGCGGGCGCGCCGCCAGCACGCCGGCCTCCGTCTCTACCCGGAGCTCCTCCGGACGGCCCGGGCTGGCCTCCAGGACGTGCTTCACCGCGCAGCGCAGGCCGTTGCCGCACATTTCCGGCACTGAGCCGTCGGCATTGTGGATGCGCAGCCGCAGCGCCGCGCGGACGGAAGGCAACAGCACCAGCACGCCGTCCGCCCCTACCCCGCGGCGCCTGTCACACAGGGCCCGGGCGACGCCGGAGGAAATGTCTCCGCCCCCGGAGCGCCGGTCCAGCAGGACAAAGTCATTGCCCAGCCCGTGGTACTTGTGCACTTGCATCGTCATGGCTGCAGAGGGTTGGCGACGTCATCTCGCAGCAGAGCTTCAGCACGCTGCGGCAGTTGGAACGGCGGTGGCAACGGCGCGCCAGCATACCATCCCCCTGTCACTGCTCGCGGGCGGTGCGGCGAACTCGACTGCCCTTCCCGGACGCTCTTCAGCGGAGTCCGTCTCGAGCCGCAAGGGGGTAATTGGCCGGAAGTCGCCTTCCCCGCGAGCGCCGCGCGTGTCGCCGAAAGCAGGCAAGCCCATCGTCGATTCATCCGGGGTGCGGCGGGCCGAGGCTTCGGGCCCAGGCAGGTTACCTGGGGCTTCGGTGCTGTCCCCCCCGGCCGTCGGGATGTTCGACTCGCCGCTCATGGCTGAGCCAAAATCCTCAAGGCACTCCCCCCAAGGCAGCGCTGCCTGCGAGGGCAAGCGTCGCACCGTCGCCCTGCGTCAGGCAACTTCGACGTCCGCGTCGGAGGCTACGGCCCTGCTGCCTCACCGCTGTCCGGTTGTGTATGTCGACTCGAGAGGATGCACGATGCGAGCAGCAGCCCAAGGCCCGAGCGCGGTGCTGACGACGCGGACCATGCGCTCCTGGGCCAAACCATTGGCCGGCATCGCCTGGCTCACCGTGTGGCTCGGCGTCCCGACGGCCCGCGCCGACGGGCTCGCGGGTGAGCAGGCACAGGCCCAGCGGGTCACCATTCTCCGAGACACCTGGGGCATCCCGCACGTCTTCGGCCACTCGGACGCCGACGCCGTCTTCGGCCTCGTCTATGCGCAGGCCGAGGATGACTTCAACCGCGTGGAGTGGAACTACATCGACGCGCTGGGCAGGCGCGCCGAGGTCGAAGGAGAGAAGGCGCTGTGGGGGGATTTGCGAAGGCGGCTCTTCATCAACGAGGAAGACCTCCGCGCCCAGTACGCGAGCAGCCCGCTCTGGCTCCGCAAGCTGATGGACGCATTCGCCGACGGCCTGAACTTCTATCTCCACACCCACCCGGCCGTGCAGCCGCGGCTGCTCACCCGCTTCGAGCCGTGGATGGCGCTGGCCTTCAGCGAAGGCAGCATCGGCGGAGACATCGAGACCATCTCCCTCGAGGAGCTGGCCCGCTTCTACGGGAAGGGAGCGGCGATGCCCCCGCCGGCGCCGCAGACGCTCCGGCTCAGCGAGCCGGGTGGCTCCAACGGCTTTGCCATCGCGCCCTCCCACAGCGCCTCGGGCCATGCATTACTGCTCATCAACCCCCATACCTCCTTCTACTTCCGGGCCGAGGTGCAGGCGGTGAGTGACGAGGGGCTCAACGCTTACGGCGCCGTCACCTGGGGCCAATTCTTCATCTACCAGGGCTTCAACGACCGAGCAGGCTGGATGCACACCTCGGACGGCGCCGACACCATCGACGAGTACCTCGAGCAGGTGGTCCCTCTGGGGAAAGGCCTCGGGTACAAATTCGGAAACGAGACGCGGCCGGTGGCGGCGCGAGACATTGTGCTGGCCTACCGGAGTGGCGCGGGCCTGGCGCACAGGACGGTGACGGCTTTCTTCACCCACCGCGGGCCAGTGGTGCGCAGCGCCGCCGATGGCCGGTGGGTCAGCGTGCGCCTCATGCAGGAGCCACTGAAGGCGCTCACCCAGTCCTACCTGCGCACCAAGGCGCGTTCCTACCGGGCCTTCCTCGAGGTGATGGACTTGCGCACCAACTCTTCCAACAACACCGTCTACGCCGACGCCGACGGCACCATCGCCTACTTCCACGGAAACTTCGTTCCGGTGCGCGACCCGAGATTCGACTTCACCCAGCCCGTCGACGGCGCCGACCCGGCAACCGACTGGAAGGGGCTGCACCCGGTGAGCGAGACCATCACCCTGCTCAACCCGAGGAGCGGCTGGCTTCAAAACACCAACGACTGGCCTTTCTCGGCGGCGGGGCCCTTCAGTCCAAGGCTGCGCGATTACCCGAGCTACATGTGGGTCACCCGGGAGAACCCCCGCGGCGTGCACGCCGTGCGGCTGCTCGAGCGTCAGACGGACTTCACGCTCGACTCCCTCATCCGCGCCGCCTACGACAGCCAGCTGACCGCCTTCGAGGCGCTGTTGCCCGCGCTCTACAAGGCCTGGGACGAGGCGCCCGGGGCCGAGCCGCTGAAGCAAGCACTGGCAGGGCCCATCGCCGCGCTGCGGGCATGGGACCTTCGCTCGTCCACGGCTTCGGTGCCGACGTCGCTGGCCATCCTCTGGGCGCGGGACCTCTTCGAGCAGGTGGAAGCGACGGCACGTCGGACGCGGGCGTCACCGTATGAATTGATGGCGGCCCTGCCCGCGCAACAGAAGCTGGAGGCGCTGGCGCGCGCCACCGCCCGGCTGGAGCGAGACTTTGGGACGTGGCAAACGCCCTGGGGCGAGCTCAACCGCTTCCAGCGGCTGTCGGGCGCCATCGCGGCAACCTTTGACGATGGACAGCCCAGCATGCCGGTGGGGCTTGCCCCCAGCACCTGGGGCGCGCTGGCCTCCTTCGCCCCCGGCAAGGCGACTGGCACCAAGCGGCTGTACGGGGAGAAGGGCAACAGCTTCGTGGCGGTGGTGGAATTCGGCCCGCGGGTGAAGGCCAAAAGCGTGCTGGTGGGGGGCGAGAGTGGAAACCCCGCCTCGCCTCACTTTGTGGACCAGGCCGAGCGCTATGCGCGCGGCGAGTTGAAGGACGTCTGGCTTTCGCCCGAGGAGATTGAGGCGCACCTCGAGCGGAGGTACCACCCGGGCGAGTAACCCTTCCCCCCCGCGGGACACCCAGGCCCAAGCCCCGACTGCGGCTTACTTCTTCCTCACCGGGGGCTCCGGGGGCGGCGGCCCGGCCTCCTGCCGTGGGGCGGCCCTTCGCGCGCCCTCGCGGGCGGCGGAGATTTCGGCCTGGGCCCTCTCATAAATACTCTTCAACTCCTCGGCGCTGGGCCGTCCGGTGGCGCGCCGTAGCGCGCTCAACTCCGTCTCCTGAGCGGTGGCGCGCCGCTGCACCATGTCCAGGCGGCCCTGGGCCTCGGACAGCTTTGCCTGGAGCTCGGCCTCACGCGCCTGGGCGGCCGAGGCCTCCTCCTGCACCGTTGCCAGCTGCGCCCGGAGCTCCTCGACCGCGGCCCGCTGCGCCTCGGCCCCCCGCGCCAGCGCCTGTAACTCGTCGGCCCGCCGAGCGACGTCCGCCGACTGGCGTTGGGCGGCCCCGGCCGCTTCCTCCGCGGCGGCGCGCCCGGCGCGCTCGGCCGCCGCCTCCTCGGCCAGCCCTTGGGCCTGTGCCGCCAGCTCGGCGCGCTCCGCCACCAGCACCGCCAGTTGCGCCTCGGCGTCGGCCAGTTGCCGCTCGAGCGACTCGCCCTGGGCCGTCCGCGCCTGGGCCTCCAAGGCGCCGCGGGAGACAGTGGCCCGCGTGGCCTCGAGCTCCTGCTGGAGCGCCTCCTCCCGGGCGGACGAGGCCAGCAGCTGTTGCTCGAGCGCATTGCGCTCGAAGAGGGCAGTGCTGGCGGCGTCTCGGGCCCGCTCGAGCTCCTCCAGCTCCTGTGCAGCTTGCGCGTCCCGTTGCGCGGCGCGGGCCTCGGCGCCGCTGTGGGCCTCGGCCAGCCCGCGGGCCCGAGCGCGCTCGGCTTCCAAGTCTCGCTGCAGCGTGTCGCGCAGCGCCCGCGCCACCCGCAGCTGGGCCTGGGCCTGCTCGAGCTGCTCGCGGACAGGGGCGGCGGCGGCGGCCGTGGCTGCCGCCTCCTGCAGCGCCGCCTGTGCCTGCTCGGCAGCCGCTCTTGCCTCCTCGCTGGCTTGGGCGCGCAACAGCAGTTGCGCCTTTTCGGCCTCGGAGGCGGCGAGTTGCTCGCGGGCCTCCGCCAGCGCGGCCACCGTCGCGCCGGCGCTGGCCCTGGCCTCCGCCCCGGAGGCGCGGAGCAGCGCCGTTTCGGCGCGGAAGCCCTCCTCGCTGGAGGCAGCGCGCGCGGCCGCGGCCGCGGACGTCTCGGCGGCGGCCAACGCAGCGTCGAGCTCGCCCTGCAGGGCCTGCACCTCGGCCAGCGCTCGGGCGCGCTCGGCCTGCAGCGCGCTCGCCTCCTCGGCGGTGGTGGAGGAGGCCTCCTGTAGGGCGGCCGCCTGCTGCAGCGCGTGCCGGTGGGCCTCTTCCACTTCCAGCAGGCGCGCCGAGAGTGCACTGGCCTCGGCCTCGGCAGCGTTGGCTCGCTGTGTCTCTGCGGCGAGTTGGCCGAGCGCCTCGGCCTGCTCGGCGTTGGTGCGGCGCAGCGCCTCCAGCTCCGTGGCGACGTCCTCCGGCACCGTGCCGGCGGCCGTCCGGCGGACGTCTGCCAGCTCGGCCTCGAGTCTCTCCACCAGGCCCCGCGCCTGCCGCTCCTGGGCCTCGGCCACGGCCGCCTGGGACTGGTGGCGCTCGACGGCGTCGCGCAGCGCCTCCACCTCGGTGTGCTCGGCACTTTGCTGAAGGGCAAGGAGGGGACTCTCAAGGGCGCGCTGCTGCATGGCGCGCAGCCGCGCGGCGTCGGACTCGGCGGCGCGCTCGGCCCGGGCCCGCTCCGCCTCCAGCCACACCACCCGCTGCTCGAGCGCCTCGGCCCGGGCCTTCTCTGTTGCCGCGGTGCCCTGCAGCGACTCGATGGCCGCCAGCGCCGTGCTGTGCTGTTCGGCCAGGCGCAGCTCGCGCTCGCGGGCCTGCGCCAGCCGCTCCTCGACGGCCCGCCGGTCCAGGGCCGCCTGGGCTGGGACGGAGCCAGCCTCGGCCGCCCGCAGCTGGGCCAGCTCCTCCCGGACGCCCCGCAACTCCTCGTAGGCGGCGGTCAACTTGGTGCGCGCATCATCCAGAAGGCGCGTCACCTCCTCGCGCCTCGCCCGCTCCAAGCGCACCGACTCCTGCGCCGCCAGCACCTGGGCCAGGCCCTGCCGCTCGTCCCGGTGGACGGCGTCCAGCTGCGCCCGCTGCACGCCGAGCAGACGCTCCGCCTCGCTGGCGCGCTCGGTGGCACTGCGGGACTCGGCCTCGAGCCTTCGCACCCGTGCGGCCAGCTCGTCCTGGGCCAGCGGCTGCAGCGGGTGGCGCTCGCGGGACTCGGCCTGCGCCTGCCACCGCCGGGCCTCCTCCTCGGCGCGCTCCTGGGCCTCGCGCGTTCGCGAAAGCGTGCTCTTCAACTCATCCGAGTCGGCCCGCGTGCGCTCGAGGGACTCCTTGAGACGCCGGCTGCGCTCCTCCCACTCGCGGGCCCGGCTGGCCACCTCGTCCAGCCGGTTCCCGGTGAAGGCCAGCGGGGCCGGGGGCAGCTGTACCCAAGTCGGGTCCACCGGTCGGTGGGGGTCCTGGCTGGCCATCACCACGAAGTAGGCCGCCTCCCCGGTGCCGGCCAGCGTCCCGTCCACCTGCAGGCCCTCGCTGCGCTCGAAGGCGAGCTGGTAACCGAGCAGCGGGCTCTGGGTGGCCACCTCCACCGAGCGGAAGTGGGCCGAGAGCGCATCCAGCGCCTGGCCGTAGGTGGGCGGTGCCCCCTCAGCGTCCGGCTCCATCAGCTGGGCCAGCGACAGCCCGGCCGGGTTGCGCAACCCCCCCACCAGTGTCCCGGTGGGGGAGACTTGGGCCACCAACTCCCGCAGGAGCTCGGGGGCGCGCACCCAAGGGGCGAGGTCGGCCACCAGCACCAAGTCAAAGCCGCCGGGGGGCAAGTCGTCGAAAACGGTTGCGCGGAAACGGAGGTTGGCGCTGCCCAGACGGCTCTGGGCGTCGGCCACGGCCTCGAGGTCATCATCGCACGCCAGCACCACCCGGGCCCCGCGCTCGAGCAGAAACTGGGCGGAGGCGCCGGCGGTGGCTGCCACCGCGCCCACCTCGAGCACCCGGCGGCGGACGAAGAGGCTTTCGGCGAAAATGTACCGGGGAAGCAGCTCGCTGACGCCCAGGCGGCGGAACGTGAGGTTCATGGGCGCTTGACAGCGGAGACTATACCCCCAAGGTTCCCGCACCCGCCCCTTCTCGGGCGCGCCGGCGACGGAGGTCCCCATGGCTACGCCTACCCCCACCACCTTTGGCCAGCGCGCCGGACACGCCCTGCGCCGCCTGTTGGTGACGCTGCTCGTCCTGGCCCTGGCGGCCATTGTCTGCGTCCTGTTGGCCCGCGACAACGCGCGCACCTTCTCCCTCAAGCTGGAGGGAGGGAAGCTCCTGGTGCAAAAGGGCCGACTGTTGCCCTGGGGAAGCGCCCCCTACCGGCCGGCGGACCCGAGCCTGGCCGAGGTGTACGCCCCCATCGACTTGGGCGGAGCCAGCATTGGCGGCGCAGAGACGGAGCGCTACGAGGACCGCGACGAGCTGGACCGGGCGTTGTTTCGCATTCTCGAGCAGGCGGCGCGCCCGAAGCTGCTGGCCGAGGACACCCAGGTGGTGGCCTCGGGAATGGGGCTGTTGCACCGGATGGCGAAGCTGCAGGGTGCCACCGACGAGCAGCGGCGCACGCTGCGCAGCCTGGAGCTGGAGGTGGCGTATGACCAGGCCCGGCTGCGCTTCGAGGACGCCCGCCGGGCCGTGGCCGACGGCCTCAGCCAGCTGCGCATCGCCGCCGACAGCCCCACCCCGAGGGCCCGCGCGGCGCACGCCATGCTGGCGAAGGTGGAGCCCGCGGCGAGCGCGCTGGAGGAGGTGCTGCGGCAGGTGCTGGTGACACTGGGCGACACGCCGGCCACCGCTGTCGCCCCGGCGGCGGCCGCGGCTGCCCCGGCGGCGGCCGACGCAGGCGCGCCCTGAGCTCGCCGCTCCACTGCTGCCTGCCCGGGGCCGCTACCGGATGACGCCCAGGTAGGGGAGGTTTCGAAAACGGCCGGCCCAGTCCAGCCCGTAGCCGACGACGAAGACGTCGTCGATGACGAAGCCCCGGTACGCAATTTCCACCGCCGTCCTGGCGCGGGAGGGTTTCTCCAAAAGGGTGCACAGCGCCAGGCTGCGCGGGTTTCGGGCCTGTAGCAGACTCACCAGAAAGGCGGCGGTGAGGCCGGTGTCGACGATGTCCTCCACCAGAAGGACGTCCTTGCCCGACAGCGGCTGCGCCACGTCGGTGGAAATGCGCACCTCCCCCGACGTCTCGGTGGCGTTGGCGTAGGAGGTGACGCCGATGAATTCGAGCTCGAGCGGCACCTCGATGGCGCGCACCAAGTCCGAGAAAAAGACGACCGCCCCCTTGAGAACGCACACCACCGTCAGCGTGCGGCCGGCATAGTCGCGGCTAATTTGCCGCCCCAGGGCGCGCACCCGGCCCCGTAGAGTGGACGCGGTGAGAAGGGGGCGGACGCGGATGGCGCCAGCGCCCGGGCGCTGGCCCGTCCGCCCTCGCCGCGCGCCGGCGGCCCTCCGCTTCGGCGTCGTCATGGTTTCTCTCCAACTCCCCCAAAAACCAGTCTCCCAAGTGCACGCCACTTCCTCAAAAAACAACGGCCTGCGCCGCACTCCCCCCCACCGCCCTTTGGGGGTGAAGCCCTTCTTGGCCGAGGCAGCAGCGGGCGGAGCAGCCAGTGTACGTCAGCCGAGGACGGCCCCCCTGGGCAAGGCACCGCGGCCCGTCTCGAGCGAGGGCCTTCCGCCCCCCACCGCTTTGCGCTAGGTGACGAGGAAGGCCATGCCCATGCGCGATTTCAAGGTCTTCGCTGGCAACTCCAACGTCGCTCTCGCCGCCCGCATCTGCGAGCACCTCAAGCGGCCCCTCAGCAAGGCCGAGGTGGGGAGGTTCTCCGACGGCGAGATTCAGGTGGAGATTGGAGAAAACGTCCGCGGCCAGGACACCTTCATCATCCAGTCCACCTCGCCGCCGGCCAATGACCACCTGATGGAGATGCTCATCATGGTCGACGCCCTGAAGCGGGCGTCCGCCGCCTCCATCACCGCCGTCATTCCGTACTTCGGCTACGCCCGCCAGGACCGCAAGGTGGTTCCCCGGACGCCCATCACCGCCAAGCTGGTGGCAGACTTGCTCGAATCCGCCGGCACCACGCGCATGGTGTCGATGGACATGCACGTCGCCCAGATTCAGGGCTTCTTCCACATTCCCAGCGACCACCTCTTTGCCTCGCCGGTCTTCTTGGAGGACATCCGTCGGCGCTTCGGGAACACCGAGGAGCTGGTGCTCGTCTCTCCGGACGCCGGTGGCGTGGAGCGCACGCGCGCCTATTCCAAGCGCCTCAACGCCGGCCTGGCGATTGTCGACAAGCGCCGCACCCGGGCCAACGTCTCCGAGGTGATGAATGTCATCGGTGACGTCCGCGGCCGCGACACCATCGTCATCGACGACATGGTGGACACCGCCGGGACGCTGACCCAGGCCGCCCAGGTGCTGAAGAACGAGGGGGCCCGACGGGTGCTGGCCTACGCCGTCCACCCCATCCTCTCCGGCCCGGCGGTGAACCGCATTCAGGAGTCGGCGCTGGAGGAGGCCGTCTTCACCGACACCGTCCCGCTCGCCGCAACGGCGGCGGCCTGCCCCAAAATCCGGCAGCTGAGCACCGCCCGCCTCTTCGCCGAGGCCATCCAGCGCATTTACTCCGGGGACTCGCTGAGCTCGCTCTTCGTCTAGCGAGGGTAGAAAGAGCGTGCACCGGTCAGGCTCCAGGGTGGTGGTGGTGGTGGAGGACGACCCCGACATCCGGGAAGTCCTGGAGGAAATGCTCGACGCGGGTGGCCATCAGGTGCTCACCGCCTCCAATGGGCGCGAGGCCCTCGAGGTGCTCGACCGCGTGGCCAGCCCCTGTCTGGTGCTGCTGGACTTGATGATGCCCGTCATGAGCGGTTTTGCGTTTCTGGAGGAGCTCCGGCAGCGCCCAGACCGGGCCCGGGTGTCGGTGCTCCTCATCTCCGCCAACGCCCAGGTGGAGCAGGCAGCCCGCGGCAGCTCTGTGGTGGGCTTCGTGAAGAAGCCCTTTGACTTGGACGACGTGCTGGCGCTGGTGGACAGCCACGCCAAATAGGGGGGCCAGGACGGCCCCTACCGCACGGCTTGCGGCAGGGAGAAGGTGGCCTCCGTGTCGCCGAGGCCGGTCGCCACCGCCTGCCGCCAGTAGCGAAGCCCGGCTTGCAGGCGAAACGCGTCCGCCCCGGGAACGCGCCCCAGCACCCGGCCGGCGCTGCTCACCAGGCCCCGCAGGGCCGGGACGACGAAGCGCCAGCCATTCTTGCTGAGGCCGAGCGCGTCGGCGTACTCGTCCTCGAGGAGGAAGCGCGCCACGCCGTGGCCGAAGGCCACGACGGCTTCGGCCCGGGACTGCTCGGCCGGCGAGCGCGCCTCCGTCCGCGGGCTGTCCAAAAGGGCCAAGGCCAGCTCGCGCGAATCCGCGTCGGGCGGTCCCTGGGTGAGGCGGATGAGGTCCCACACGTCGCGCGCTTCCCTCTCGCTCGAGGCGAGCAAGTCCGGGCGGACGCCCAACAGCCACCCGGTGGTGCGCCACAGGTGCAGCACGTCGGAGACTTCCTCGGCCGAAAGCTTGAAGCCGAAACGCCGCAGGCCGTCCAGCAGCACCAAGGAGAAGAGAAGCACCGTTCCGGCCATGTCCAACTGGTTGATGGGCGTCCCCCACTGCGCGCTCTCCCAGCGCGGCGAGGCCAACAGCAGCCGACGCACCTGGGCGTGCATCAGCCGCACCCGGGCCGTGGCGACAAAGCCGGGCGCTCCCGGCCGGAGCCCGTCCTCCAGGTAGACGCTTTGGACAAACCGCCCCGTCTCGCCCAGCCGACGGGCGGCCGAGGCCTGCAGCCGCCCGGAGAAGACGAGGGGCTTGTTTCCCGCCGGCGAGCAGTAGCCGAGAATGAGCGAGCGAAAAGCGAGGACCAGCCCTCCGAAGATGCCGGTGCGCAACAGCACCGCCCCGCCGCGCGCCGCGCGCGGGTAGTCCACCCAGAAAGGGACGTCGAGGAGCCCATCGCGAAAGCGCCGCAGCGCCTCCGGCGCCCTGTGGGGACTGCCCAGCGACAGGACGCGGGTCAGCATGGACTCGCGCACCCGCGCCGGCAGAGGGGCCAGCGCCTGCACCGCCGCGTCGGCCAGCGGGTCGCCCAGGCCCAACAGGGGCAAGAGCCTATCGGCGCGCTCGCCAAAGCGTGCGCGGGCTTGCTCGAGGTGGACCAGTCGGGCGGGCGTCACGGCGCTTTCCTTGTGCTAACCGCCACGTCCGGCCTCCGCTTGACGGCGCCCAGCGGCTGGGGCAAAAGCCGCCTCGGCGCGGGCGAGAAGGCCCGCCCTGTGCGTCACCCCCAAAGGCAGTGTCCGGGGCCCACCACCGGGGTGGGATGCCGGTTGCCGATGTAGCCATCCGCAGTCCCCAAGAAAAGAAGGGTTTCTCCATGGCCGCCAACGACAAAAACGTCCTTCATGCCAAGCCGCGCGAGGGCGCGGGGAAGGGCCCGGCCCGTCGGTTGCGCGCCGCGGGGCTGGTGCCGGCCATTGTCTATGGGCACCGGCTGGACGCCCCGGCGCACATTGCGGTCGACCCCCTCGACGTGAAGCATGCCATCGCCACGCCGCTCAAATTCAACACCCTGTTGACGCTGCGGGTGGAGGGCCAAGCAGACAGGCGCGTGCTGCTCAAGGACTACCAGCAGGACCCGGTCACCCGGGAGATGCTGCATGCGGACTTCCTCGACGTGCGCGAGAACGAGGAGGTGAAGGTGAATGTCCCTTTGGTGTTGGTGGGAAAGCCGGAAGGCGTGACGGCCGGCGGCATCCTCAGCCAGAACCGCCGCGACATCGAGGTGTACGTCATCCCCTCCGCCATTCCGGAGAAGCTGGAGGCCGACGTGAGCCACCTCAAGGTGGCGCAGTCGCTGCACATCCGCGAGGTGAAGTTTCCCGCCGGCGTTCGGGTGAAGACGCACATCAACTACACCCTGGCGGTGGTGAACGTGCCGGAGAAGGAAGAGATTCCGGTGGCGGTGGCCGCACCGGCCGCGGGCGCAGTGGCCCCCGGCGGCGCGGCTCCAGCAGCGGGCGACGCCAAGGCGGCGGCGCCAGCCGCGCCCGGCAAGGCCGGGGCTCCGGCGGCCGGCGACGCCAAGGCCGCGGCGCCGGCGGCCGGCGGCAAGAAGGACGACAAGAAGAAGTAGCCCGGGGGGCGGCGTGAAGCTCATCTGCGGACTGGGGAACCCGGGCGCCGAGCACGCCCGGGACCGGCACAATGCCGGCTTCCTGGTGGTGGAGCGTCTGGCGGCGCGGCTCGCCATCCCGCTGGACAGCGCCAAATTCGATGGGCGGCTGGGGGTGGGCCGGCTCGGGGCGGAGCGGCTGCTGCTCCTCTTGCCGCAGACGTACATGAATCTCTCCGGGGCTTCGGTGGCCGCCGCGGCGCGCTTCTACAAGCTAGCGGCGTCGGAGCTCCTGGTGGTGCACGACGAGCTGGACTTCGCCTTCGGCCGTCTGCAGCTCAAGAGCGGCGGAGGCACCGCGGGACACAACGGCCTGCGCAGCATTGTCAGCAGCCTCGGCGAGGACGGCTTTGCGCGCCTGCGGGTGGGCGTGGGGAAACCCGAGGGAAAGGACAAAACGGTGGGACACGTGCTGTCGGCCTTCACCCAAGAGGAGCGCGCCGCCCTTCCGGAGCTGCTCGAGCGCGCCGCCGAGGCCTGCCTCGGCTGGGCCACCCTGCCCCTGGCCGAAGCCATGACGCGCTTCAACCGCAAGGAGTAGACGCTCCAGGAGGCCCTTGGAGGGGACGCCACCTTGACTTCTTGGCCCTGAGCCCGCTACGTACGCGCCCCCCGTCCTCCACAAGGGAGCGCTTTCGGCCGGAGAGCGCCCTCCTTGCAACAAGGGCCCGGGGGAGCAGCAAGCGCGGTGGTGACGGGCGCGCACATTTCCCGTTCCCGGGTGGGCCGCTCCAGAGCAGCCCCTCCGCTCCCCGCTTCCCAGGGCCGAGGCAGTTTGGGCTCCGGGCGGCACCATCCCAAGGGGACGAGCGACATGGCCGAGACGCACAAAGCGCATCTGCGCGAGTACGAGACCATCTTCCTGGTCAAGCCGGACTTGACGGACGACGGCGTGGACCGCATCAAGGACCGGGTCCGCAGCATTGTCTCCCGCGACGGGGGCAAGGTGCTGCGCTTCACCGTCCTGGGCAAGAAGCGGACGCTGTACCCGGTGGCGAAGCAAGCCCGCGCCATTTACGTGCACGCCCACTACTTGGGCGGTACGGCGATGGTGGCCGAGGTGGAGCGCAACCTGCGCAACTTCGACGAGGTGACGCGCTTCCTGTCGGTGAAAATCGCCGACGACGTCGACCCGGAGACGCGCCCGGTGCTGGAGGACGTGCGCATGGCGGGCGACGTCGACGAGCGCTCGCCGGGGGCGCCCGGCGGCCCGGGGCCAGCGGCGGTCGGGGCCCGTGACGGCGCGGCGGCAGCGGTGGCCATCGACGACGAGGAGCCGGCCGAGGAGGCCTGAGGACACCCATGAACGGACCTGACAAGGCAACGGCGGTGAGTGCGGCGCCGGCACCCGGTGGACGGACTTCCTCAGGCGGAGGACGGCCCGCCGGGGGTGGTGGTGGTTACGGCGGCGGAGGTGGAGGAGGCGGCGGCTACGGCGGTGGGGGCGGTGGCTACGGTGGCGGGGGCGGCGGGGGTGGCTACGGCGGTGGAGGGGGTGGCGGCGGGGGTGGGTACGGCGGCGGAGGGGGCGGCGGCTTCGGCGCCGGCGGCAACGGGGCCGGAGAGGACGAGCGCCGCGGAACGCGGGGCGGCTTCGGTCGCAAGAAGGTGTGCCGCTTCTGCACCGAGAAGAGCAAGCCCGACTACAAGGACCAGGCGGCGCTCAAGTATTTCGTCACCGAGCGCGGCAAAATTATTCCCCGGCGCATCTCCGGCAACTGCGCCAAGCACCAGCGTCAGGTGGCGACTGCCATCAAGCGCGCGCGCGGCTTGGCGCTCATCCCCTACAACGCGCTGGTGGGCTAGGGAGCAAGCCATGCCGATGAAAGTCATCCTCCGCGAGGACGTTCCCAACCTCGGCAAGTCCGGGGACTTGGTGTCCGTGAAGCCGGGCTTCGGCCGCAACTACCTGCTTCCGCGCAAGCTGGCGGTGCTGGCCAACGAGTCCAACGTGAAGCAGCTTCAGCATGACCGCGAGGTCATCTCCGCGCAGCAGGCCAAACAGCGGGGCGCCGCCCAGACACAGGCGCAGAAGCTCGAGGCGGTGGTGGTGCGCATCAGCCGCAAGGTGGGCGAGCAGGACAAGCTCTTCGGCAGCGTCACCTCCCTCGACATCGCCGAGGCGCTGGCCGCGCAGGGACTCAAGGTGGACCGCCGGGCCATTCACCTGGCCGAGCCCATCAAGACCACCGGGAAGCATGCCGTGGAAATCCGTCTGCACCGGGAAGTCACCTCCACCATTCACGTCGAGGTCTCCCCCGAGGGCTGAGCGGCACTCGAGCGGGCGCGGGCCCCGGCCGGTTCCGGGGGTTGTCAGGGGACCCGGGGATGGTTTCTCTCCGGGGAAGGAGCGAGGGCCCACAGATGGCGGTGGAGCGGCTGGAAGCACCAGGGCCACGGCGGTCGCTGGAGGACCTGGCCGCCGAGCGCGCCGTGCTGGGTGCCATCCTCACCGACAACACGGTGGTGGCGGCGGTGGCCGAGGTGGTCCACCCGGACGACTTCGCCAGCCCCGGCCACGTGCACATTTTCTCCGCCATGCTGGGGCTCGATGGCACCCAGCGCCCGGTGGACCACCTCACCCTGTCCGAGGAGTTGAAGCGGCGGGGGCAGCTGCAGGCCGTCGGCGGTCCGGCCTACCTCATGTCGCTGGACCAGGTGGTGCCGGTGCCCTCGAGCGCCGTCACCTACGCCAACATCGTGAAGGACCAAGCGGTGCGCCGCCGCCTGGCCGAGGCCGGCCGCGAGATTCAGGAGTTGGCCAGCCAGGACTCGGGCGAGCTCGACGCCATTCTCGACGAGGCCGAGCGCCGCGTCTTTCTGTTGGCGGAGCGCAAGCGCGAGGGAGATTTGAAGCCGGTGCGCGAGCTGATGGAGCGCACCCTCGACTTGCTGGACCGGATGAAGCTGTCGGCCACCGGCGTCACCGGCCTGTCCACCGGCTTCCTCGACTTGGACATGCAGCTCACTGGCTTTCACAAGGGCGAGCTGCTGGTGCTGGCCGCTCGGCCAGGGGTGGGGAAGACGTCGCTGGCGATGAATATCGCCCTGCACGTGGCCCTCAAGGAGTCGCTGCCGGTGGGAATTTTCTCCCTGGAGATGCCCGCCGACCAGCTGCTGATGCGCTTGCTCGCCGCCAGCGCCCGGGTGGACATGAAGCGGTTGCGGGGCGGGCGGCTCACCGCCCACGACGAGGAGAAATTCCAAGAGGTGGCGGGAAGCCTCTTCAACGCTCCTTTGTACATTGACGACACCGGCGCCCTGTCGCCCTTCGACTTGCGGGCCAAGGCCCGCCGGCTGAAGCAGAAGAACGCTCAGCTGGGCCTGTTGGTGGTGGACTACCTGCAGCTGATGCACCAGAAGGGCCGGGTGGAGAGCCGGCAGCTAGAGGTCTCCGAAATCTCCCGCTCGCTCAAGGCGCTGGCCAAAGAGCTGGACTGTCCCATTCTGGCGCTCAGTCAGCTCAACCGGAAGGTGGAGGAGCGCAAGGGGGGACGCCCCATGCTGTCGGACTTGCGCGAGTCCGGCGCCATCGAGCAGGACGCGGACGTCGTCATGTTCATCCACCGCGACGACGAGGAGGACACGGACCCGGGCGGCTATGGCTCCCGGGGCGCGGTGCCGGTGGAATTAATTATTGCCAAGCAGCGCAATGGGCCCACCGGTACCATTGACCTCGTCTTCCTCTCGGAATTCACCCGCTTCGAAAGCCGGGCCCGCGAGCCCTAACCGGCCGGCTCAGGGGAAGGGCCCCGGGCGCCGGAGGTACTGGCGCACCGCCCGTCGGGCGCCGGCCACCGCCGGGGCCGGCGGCAGGCCCCAGGCCAGCTCGGTGGCCAGGGTCGAGGCAAACCGGCAGCCGGTGCCCCGCTTCTTCGCGCCGCGCCGTAGCCGCCGCCCCACCCAGCTGTGCACCCGGCCGGGCAAGGCCAGCACGTCCACCGGGGGCCCACCGAGGTGGCCACCCTTCACCACCACCGCGCCGAAGCCCTCGGCCAACAGCCTGCTGGCCAGCGCCCGCACCTCGGCCGGCGTGGCCGGGACGCGCCGCCGCCCGAGCAGCCAGGCCAACTCCGGGACGTTGGGCGTCAGCCACACGCTTGGGCCGGCCAGGGCGAGAAAGTCCTCCCGGCGCAAGGCCGACAGCCGCTCGCCGCGCGAGGTACGCACCACCGGGTCCACCACCAGGGGAATGTGCAGCCGGAGAAGGCGTGGCCACAGCACGGCTAGCGTCGACGCGTCCGGCACTGCCCCCACCTTGGCGCTGCGCGGACGGCTGGCCCCAAGCACAGCGTCGAGCTGCGCCGCGAGCAGCCCCAACGGCACCGGCGCGCACCTGAAACGGCTGCCCTGCGCAGTGAGCGCGGTGGCCAGGCCCAGCGGACGGCCGCCCGCGGCGGCCACTGCCGCCAGGTCGGCCAGCAGCCCCACCTGCCCGGTGGGCTCGAGGCCGGCCGCCAACAGGACGGCCGGGGCGCTAGCGGCGCGGCTCACGGGCCTTTTGCACCAGCGCCCGGTACAGCCCGAGCTGCAGCGGCATGCTCTGCAGCAGCAGCTCCGGGTGCCACTGGACGCCCAAGGCAAAGGGGTGCTCGGTGGACTCGACGGCCTCCACCACTCCGTCCGGCGAGGAGGCGCTCACCTTCAGCGTCGGGGCGACGCGCGAGATGGCCTGGTGGTGGGTGGAATTCACCATCAGCTGTCCGCGCCCCAGCACCTCGGCCAAACACGTGCCGTCCCGCACCTCCACCGGGTGGCTGGGCTGGCCCTTGTCGTTGCGCTGCTCGTGCTCCTTGGCGCCGGGGAGCTCGCGGCGCAAGTCCTGGTAGAGCTCGCCGCCGAGGACGACGTTGAGCAGCTGCATGCCGCCGCAGATGGCGAGAATGGGCAGCTTGCGTCGCAGGGCCGTCTGTAGCACCAGCGTCTCAAAAGCCGTCCGGCCTGGCTTGAGCGGCCCGAGGCCCTCGCGCGGGCGCTGCCCATAGGCGTCCGGGGGGACGTCGAAGGCCCCGCCCGTCACCACCACCGCGGCCACCCTGTCCAAATAGGCCTCCACCACCTGGGCCTCGGCGCTGAAGGGAAGCACCAGCGGCAGACCGCCACCGCGCAGCACTGCGTCGGCGTAGGCCGCCTTGAGGACGTAGCGAGCGACGTCCCCTTCGGCCTCCACGTCCGGGGTGATGCCCACCAGCGGGCGACGAAGCGGTGTGCCATGCGGTCTCACCCCTCCGGTATGCCTCGTTCCTCGACGCCGCGCAGGAATTCTTCCTGCAGCCGCTGGACGCGCTGGGCAATGTCCTTCGCCCCAAGGACGTCTGACACCACCGCCGCGGCATAGGCCCCGGCCCGGGCCACCGCACGGATGGAGGACACGTCAATCCCGCCGATGGCCACCACTGGCAGCGGACTGTCGGCCACCACCTTCCCGAGGCCCTCCACCCCGAGGAGGGGCGCGTCCACCTGCTTACTTCTCGGGGGGAAGATGGGGCCGAGCCCGACGTAGTCCGCCCCCGCGGCCTGCGCCGCGCGCGCCGAGCGCGCATTGCGCACCGTCACCCCCACCAGCGCCGTCCGGCCGAGCAGCCGACGGGCTTCCTCGACAGGGAGGTCCTCCTCGCCGAGGTGGACTCCGTCGGCTCCGGCCAACAGGGCCCAGTCCACCCTGTCATTCACCAGCAGCACCGCCCCGGCGGCATGGGCCTTTTCGGTCACCTGCCGGACGAGCGCCAGGGCCGCCCCCCCAGCGGTCCGTTTGAGCCGCAGCTGAAGCACCCGCGCCCCGCCTCGCAACAGCTGCTCGGCCTGGGCCAGCACACCGAGCTCCGGGCGCACGCTGTCGTCGGCGAGGGCATAGAGGCCAGGTGGAAACATAGGGGGCCGTCCAAGGGGGCAGTTGACGCCGGGGGCCTGTGCGCTAAAAGTCCCGCGCCCGGGGTGTTCCCGGCAAGGACTGAGAGAAGGCTTCACCCCCATGGCTGAAACTTTGGACCCCAAGCTGTTCGACAAGCGCACCGCCGCCCGCTACCGAGACTCTGGCCTGCTCGACGAGAAGGTGTGGGAGAAGCACCTCAAGTCACTTCCCGACCTCGCCGAGCAGAGCCTCACCGTCGACACGCGGATGAGCTCCGAGCCGGACGACGAAGAGGACGACTGACACACCCTTCCCCAGAGGGGGGCTTCTGTGAGCGAACGGCGCGGGGAAAGCTTCGTCATGCACAGCCCGCCCAGCGGGCCGGGGCCGGTCGACTTCACCACCTTCCTGTTGGGGCTGGCCAGTTCCGCCCTCATCCACATGGGGGCAAGCCCTCACCCGGAGACGGGACTGGTCCAACGGGACGAGGCGCTGGCGCGCCAGAGCCTCGACTTGCTCGCCCTGCTAAAGGAGAAGACGCGGGGCAACCTGACGCCGGACGAGGAGCGACTCTTCTCCACGCTACTCACTGACTTGCGCCTCAAGTTTGTCGGGGCCACGGCGCCTTGAGCGGCGCGGTGGGCGCGTTTCCGGGCCACTTGCGCGTGGCCTCCCTGCTGAGCATGGTGTTGAGCGGCTGGTGTGGCTTCTTCGCCGCCTGGGACGGCTTCTCGCTGGTGCGCCTGGAGGAGTTGAAGCAGGCCCAGCCACTCTTCAAACCGCCCCGGCCCTCGCCGAGCGGCTGGTGTCCTCGCGACTACTGGCGCTGGAGCACATGCGCGAGCCGCGGATGGTGGTGCTGTTCGCCCTGGCCCTGGCTTGTTCGCTGTCGCTGGTCGCCTCCAGCCGGCTGTTGCGTCCGGCGGGGCTTCCCCGCGAGGGCGTGCGGCGCATTCTGGTTTGGGGCCTGGTCGTCGCCGCGGCGCTGCGCACCGTCAACGGAGCTCAGGACACCGTCCTCGACCAGGGCACGGCCAACGTCATGCGGGCGAGCTTGACGCTGCCTCCCGGACTGCCCCCCGGCACCGCGGAGGAGGTGCGTCGCCTCCTCGGCCCGGCCATCCTCCTCTTCACCATTCTTCGGACGGCGTTGGTGGTGGGGCCATTCCTGTTTCTGAGCCAGTACTTTCGTTCGGCCCGCGTCAAGGAATGGGTGGCACGCGAGGATGGCCGTTCCAGGTGAGCGCCCCGGCACCAGCTGCGCCGGAGAGCCGCGCCGACCAGGCGGGGCTGCGGCTCATCATCGGCTACAAAGTGCTGAAGGGCATCCTCACCATCGCCTCGGGCCTCGTCATCGGCGGCGCCCTCTTCCTCGGCTTCGGCCCGGCAGTGCAGGCATCTGCCGCTCGCGTGCATGAGCACGCCACGGCGGCCTGGGCGTTGCACGCGGCGGAGCTGCTCAGCAAGCTCACCACGCCGCGCTGGCTGCGGTGGTCCGCAGTGGCGCTCGAGCTCGACGGCTCGGTGTGCCTGCTCGAGGCCTGGGCGCTGCGGCAGGGCCACGCCTGGGGGCCGTGGCTGGTGGTGGCCATTACCGCGCTCTTCCTGCCGGCCGACGCTTTCGAGTTGTGGCGCCACCCGCGGCTGAGCCGGCTCGTGCTGCTGTTGGGAAACGTCGCCATCCTCCTCTTTCTCGGCTGGTATGCGCAGCGCCACTCGTCCCGTCTCAGGCGTTCTGGGGCACCTCCGGCGCCGCCGACGGTTCCACCTTGAGGGGAAGCAGCGAGGCGAAGCCCCGCTGCGGGTCGGCCACCGAACGGGGCGTCACTTCAGCCCAGGCTTCTCCATGTCGCGCAGGTTGGTGCTGTACACCTGACCGGTGGCCGACAGCGTCACCTTCACCAACGCCCCACCGAGGTCACCGTTGCGCAACGGGTTGAGCTCGACCACCACCTTGTCGCCGGCAGCGAGGGCCTTTCGGTTCCAGCCGGTGCGGGTGAGGTTGCCCGGGCTGGTCAGCTCGAGCCACCAGACGTCTGGCTTGGCCGGGTCCTTCCCCTCGACATTCACCCAAACGACGACATGCGGGTTGGTCCATTGGAACTCCTTCACCGTGCCGGTGATGGTGACCGTCTTGGTGAAGTCGAACATGGCGAACGAATGGTGGGCCGAGGCGCTGCAGGGGACCAGGGTCAGCACTCCCAGGAGCAACAGTTTCTGCAGAAAGTCCTTCATGTCTTAACTCCCTACTTGGCCTGCGGGACGGGATTGCCGTCCGCGTGGGGAATGGGCAGGAAGACGGCGTTGCCGCGCTCGTCCTGGCGTTCGGCGTAGCTGCCCTGCAAACAGACGCCCTCGACAATGTCGTATTTACGGGCGCGCTGTCGGAAATAAATGCGCGTCGTCTTCCACGGCGCGCTCAGGACGTGTGGGGCAATTATCTCCAGCTCGTCGTGCAGCACGTCGGGCTCGGCCAGGTGGATGCGCTCGATGACGTGGAGGTCGCCGTTGTTGGGGATGCCGACCGCCTCGCTGACCGCCAAGTACGCCTCCGGCAGCACCCCGACGGTGTCGACCACCAGGGTGGTGCCCTCCCAGTGGCCGATGGAGTGACCGTGAAAGGTCGGGTCCGGGTCCGCCGGATGCGGGCGTCCGTCGGTGTAGATGCGCCGCAGACGGTTTCCGTCCATTTCGCCAAGAAGCGTCACCCGGCCGGGGGTGAAGAGGAACTCGAGGGCATTGTGGGAGATGAGCATCCAGGTCGGCATTCCCTCGGGCAGGCAATTGATGAAGAGGCCGCGCGGTCGCCCGGCCTTCTCCTCCGCCTCCATGGCGGCAATTTGCTCGGCCACCTTCGGCTGCCAGGGCACCGGGTCGGTGCTGATGCGCTTGTTCTGGTCAGAGACAAAGGGCGTCCAGACGCCGCTCCAGTCGGGGAGCTTGGCCAGGGCGGCCCAATCGCCCGGCTTGGGCGCGGGGTTGAGGCTGGCCTTGGGCTCCTCGGCCCGCAGTGGCGCGGCGAAAAACAAGCAGCAGGCGCCGGCCAGGAGCACGGCCCGTTGACGTCGTTTCATGGCTGTCCCATCGAGCGTCCCGCCAGCGTGTTCGCCATGACATCTCACGAATGCGAATTCATGGTGAAGCCAATCCAGCGGGCCACCGCCACCACGCTCACCCAGCACAACAAGCTGACCGCTCCGGCGAGCCTGGCGCGCCAGGGGGACAACGGCGCTGCCTCCCACTGCGCGAGACTCCGGCGAGCCCACCCATGAAAGAGGGCCATATTCACGCCGGCCAGCACCAGCAGGCACAATTTGGCTTTCAGAAAGGGGTTGCGCGCATAGGCGGGGGCATTCGAGGCGAAGAGGAGAAAGCCCGACGTCACCGCCAGGCCAAAGGCTGTCCAGGTGACGGGGAGCACGTCGCGGAGCACCCGGCGGACAGGCCGGTCGCGCCAGGCGACGCCGAGCAGGCGCAAGTCCACGACGCTGATGGAGCCCACCACCAGTGTGATGGCCAGCACGTGCACGCCCTCAATCCAAGGAAAGGCGTATTCGTTCTCGCGGATGCTGGCGGCCCAGCCAGTCGCATAAAGCCACTCGAGCCAACGCGTCACGTGCGCCCCCTCATCGCTGGACGCCCATGTACGCAATCCATCGGCCGGCGAAGAGAATGGCCACCCACAGTCCAATGGAGGTAGTGGCGAGCAGTCGGGCCAGCCGGCCGCGCCAGCGGCTCGAGCCCCAGTAGTCGGGGTGGCGGCGGAGGGGCCGTGCGGTGGCAGCGGTGACGGCCAAAGCGGCGAACAGCAGCACCATCTTCAGCTGAAAGGCGGGGTTGAGCAGCGAGCGTGCGGGCTCGGCACAAATCATCAGTGCGCCGCTGACGAGCAGCACCACCACCGCACCCCAGACGACGGGAACGAAGCGGCTCTTGACGCGGCCGAGCGAGACGTCCTTGCCGCTCACGCCCAAGAGACGAAGGTTGAAGAGCAGCATCGAGCCCATCACCGCGGCGATGGCCAAGAGGTGGACGGTTTGCACGGTGGGGATGGCCCACTCCACCGTTTGAAGCTTTTCGCTGAACGGCGTCAGCTCGAGCCAGGCACAAAACGCGGCGACGCTTGCACGCATCGACCGAGCCTAGGCTTGGCGCCAGCCCGCCGTCTGTGCCTTTCGGCGCTTCACCGGCCACCGCCGGAGCCACTCAGGGGGGAAAGCCGTCGGCCGGTTGGAGCAGAGCGCAAATGTCCACGTCCGGCCCCTGCAGCGCAAGCAGCGTCCCTGGCGCGTAGGCCAGCCGCAGGAGCTCCTCCCGGCTGAGCCCCCACAGGCGGGCCAGCCGGCCCATCGGCCAGCGCTCCCGGAGCGCCGCAAACTGCGCCTCGGAGAGCTCCTCGAGCTCGAGGTCCAGCTCCTCGTACAGCAGGGTCTCGCCTCCCACCGGCGCGCCACCGCTGTAGGCCCGCACCGCCTCGAAGCTGTCCGGGTCAACGGCGTAGGCGTGCACCGTCCCTTCCTGGGCACGGGAGAGGGCCACCGCCAGCGCCTGGTGCTCGCGGTACCACTGGGCCCCGGCCGGGCCGTAGGTGTGTGGCCCGTCGTAGGCCAGTCGCACCACCTTCCGGCTCGCGTCCAGGGACACCAGGAGGCCGGCCCCTTCCGGGGACTGGCCGTCCGCCTCGAGGGCAACGCGACCGAGGCCTTGCAGCGCCACGCCTGCCAGGGTGTCGGCCCGGAGGAGGTAGCCGCCGTGGGCTTCGATGCGGTGCGCTAACACGAGGGGGAGGCACCGGGGGTTCTACGCGCCGTCCAGGCGCCTTGCCAAGGGCTGGCAAAGGCTTAGCTTGGCCCCATGCGAATCGACCAGTTCACCGTCAAGGCCCAGGAGGCCATCCAGGCCGGGCAGGCGCTGGCCCGGCGAGCGGGAAACCCCCAGTACGAGCCGGAGCACCTGGCGCTGGCACTGCTCGACCAGGAGCAGGGCCTCGTCCCCGCCATCGTCCAGCGGGTAGGGGCCGAGCCCCAGCTGTTGCGCGACCGTCTCCAGGAGGCGCTTGGCAAGCTGCCCAAGGTTTCCGGCGGCGAGGGCGCCACCCTGTCCCAGCGTCTGCTGAAACTCTTCGACAAGGCCGAGGACGAGGCCAAGGCGCTCAAGGACGAGTACGTCTCCAGCGAGCACCTGCTGTTGGCCTGTATTCAGGACAAGGGCAGCGTGGGGGAAATCCTCAAGGCCTCTGGCATCACCCATGCCCGCGTCCTCTCGGTGCTGAAGGAGCTGCGGGGAGGCCGGCGCGTCACCTCCCAGGAGGCGGAGGACACCTACCAGGCCCTGGAAAAGTACGGCCGGGACCTGACCGCCGACGCCCGGGCCGGGAAGCTGGACCCGGTCATCGGCCGGGACGAGGAGATTCGGCGTGTCATTCAGGTGCTCAGCCGGCGCACCAAGAATAACCCCGTCCTCATCGGCGAGCCGGGGGTGGGCAAGACGGCCATTGTGGAGGGGTTGGCCCGACGCATGGTGGACGGCGACGTCCCCGAGGGCCTGAAGGACAAGCGCCTGGTGGCCTTGGACTTGGGGGCGATGGTGGCTGGGGCAAAATTCCGCGGCGAATTCGAGGAGCGCCTCAAGGCCGTGCTGAAGGAGGTGCAGGAATCGCAGGGTGAAATTATCCTCTTTATAGACGAGCTCCACACCGTGGTCGGCGCGGGCAAGGCCGAAGGCGCCATGGATGCCGGCAACCTTTTAAAGCCCATGCTGGCGCGCGGCGAGCTCCACTGCATCGGCGCCACCACGCTCGACGAATACCGCAAGCACATCGAAAAGGACGCCGCCCTGGAGCGCCGCTTCCAGCCGGTGATGGTGGACCAGCCCTCGGTCGAAGACACCATCTCCATCCTGCGCGGCCTCAAGGAGCGTTACGAAGTGCACCACGGCGTGCGCATCAAGGACTCCGCGCTGGTGGCCGCCGCCGTCTTGTCCAACCGCTACATCACCGACCGCGTCCTCCCCGACAAGGCCATCGACCTGGTGGATGAATCCGCCGCCCGCCTGCGCACGGAAATCGATTCCATGCCCGCCGAGATGGACGAGGCCCGCCGCCGCATCATGCAGCTCGAAATCGAGCGCGAGG
>JBKQJL010000031.1:0-2884 GCA_052147975.1 Myxococcaceae bacterium | reverse complement strand
CTCGACGCAGAGCTGCACGACGCCGAGACCTACCTCAAGCTCGCCGACACCCTCGAGAGCTTCCTCACCCTCCTCAGCGACGGCCTCGACCAACTGACCCTCGACGAACAACAACGGATCCTGCGGCTCGTCGTCCGCGAAGTCCTGATCGGCGGCAACGACGACACGATCACGATCCGCCACGCGATCCCCACCCCCACAAGCCCCCACGACCCAAGTTACCTTTTGCGTGGGAGCAGTCCTCTCCCCGTGCCTGTCCAACATCTACCTGGACCGGCTGGACAAGTTCGTCGAGACAACTCTGATGCCGGAATACACCCGAGGTGTGCGCAGGAAACCCAATCCTGAGCACCGCAGGATCACAGGCGCGATCTCTCGTGCCCGCAGACGCGGCGATCGTGCCGCGGTGCGGGAGCTGCGCAAGCAGCAACGCCGCCTCCCGAGCTCGGATCCCAGCGATCCGGGCTACCGGCGGTTGCGTTACGTCAGATATGCCGACGATACCGTGCGCCACGAGGCGCCATACGACCGGGCGGAGGTGAAAGGACTCCGCTGTGGGCCTGTCGCAGCAGGCTCGTGAAGATGGGGGCAGCCTGACCTTGGAGATGCAAGCGAGGGCGGGAAGCAGCCCCGACAACGACGGGACAGGCTGGCACTGCCAGACGGCCTGGGTCCGGCAATCGAGACGAGAAGGTGTAACGAGAGTGAACCAGTGGCAAAGCTCCGTAAGCGGCGTACCGGCCCCAAACCTGGCGGACATGGGTCGGTCAGCAGCGCGCGCCCACCGAGGATGTCGTGGTGGGCGCCTTCGAAGGCCGGGATAGATCGCCGGTCCGGAGGCCATCGTGAAGGACTGCGGCGTAGCGATGGCGAGGCTGCCGGGGCATAGCTGGGCGCCTAGCTCGACAACCGGTCGCATGAGTGAACGTGGGAACCGTCTCGGGTCGCCCTCCTGGTTGGCTATCCAGGCTGCCAGTGGGCAGGTCCGTCGTCGGCTGATGATCCGTGGACGGGACGGAGCCTCTGTAGTAGTCGTGGGAGTCGCGCCCCACCAGGGAGGGCGGGAAAGCCGTCCACAGGGCGAAGGGAGGCAGCAAGTCCGCAGCCGTGGAGTTGGAATGCCAGGAGGTCGCTTGTGAATACGAGCGCTCCATGGCCGACGCCGAAGCAGGCAGAAGCCAGGGTACTGGAGATCCAGACCAAGCTGCATCGATGGGCGACCGACGATCCTGATCGCCGGTTCGATGACCTGTACAACCTCGTGTGTGACCCGGCGTTCTTGCTTGTGGCATGGCGTCGGGTGCGGAGTAATAAGGGCGCTCGCACGGCTGGCGTGGACGGACAGACCGCCTACGCGATTGAGGCCGGGCGGGGCGTCGCGGCGTTGCTCGAAGATCTGCGGGCCGAGTTGAAAGCCCAACGGTTCGAGCCGCTCCCGGTCAGGGAGCGGATGATTCCCAAGCCGGGGACGCGCAAGCGCCGAAGGCTCGGAATTCCCGTTGTTCGGGACCGCGTCGTCCAGGGTGCGCTGAAGCTGGTGCTCGAGCCGATCTATGAGGCGGACTTCAAGCCGTGTTCCTACGGCTTTCGCCCCAAGCGCCGAGCCCACGACGCCGTGGCCGAGATCCGCCTGCTGGCCTCCACCTCTTATGAGTGGGCGCTGGACGGCGACATCACGGCGTGCTTCGATGAAATCTCGCACTCTGCTCTTCTGCAGCGGATGCGCGGTCGCGTCGGGGACAGGCGCGTCCTGGGTTTGGTGAAGGCGTTCCTGAAGGCTGGCATCCTCACCGAGGGTGGCGCCGTGAGGGACACGATCACCGGCACCCCGCAGGGCGGCATCGCCTCGCCGCTGCTGGCAAACATTGCCCTCTCGGTGCTCGACGAGCATTTCGCTGAGCGCTGGGATGACCGCGTGGAGCGGGCCAAGCGTCGCCGCCACGGACTCCCCAACTACCGGCTTATTCGGTACGCGGACGACTTCGTGGTGATGGTGTCCGGCACCAAGGCGCACGCCGAAGCCGTGCGAGACGAGGTAGCAGCGGTGATCTCCCCGATCGGGCTTAGGCTCTCCGAGGAGAAAACCGATGTCGTCCATATCGACGAGGGCCTCGACTTCTTGGGGTGGCGCATCCAACGTCATACCAAGCGAGGAACGGCGAAGTCATACATCTACACCTATCCCTCCAAGAAAGCGCTTCGCGCGATCACCGGGAAGCTGCGGACGTTGACCCGCCAAGGCACGAACCTCACGCTCGCAGAACTGCTGCACAGCCTCAACCCTGTGCTGCGGGGCTGGACCAACTACTTCCGGGCCGGCGTCTCCAGCCGCACCTTCCAATACCTGCGCGGGTTCGTTTGGCGCAGAGTGATCGGTTGGTTACGGCGCAAGCACCGCCGGATTAACTGGGAGCAGCTCCGCCGACGCTACTGCCCCGACGGGTGGTGGCCAGCGGATGACGCAGTGACGCTGTTCAACCCGGGCGCGGTGCGAACCACTCGCTACCGCTACCGCGGAGCGGCGATCCCTTCGCCATGGCAGAGCGGATCATGATCGAACGCGAAACCATCGACACGGGCCTGTGGAGAGCCCGGTGCGGTGAGAGCCGCACGCCGGGTTCGGAGGGCGGGCCGAGGAAACGCGCCGACTCGAAAGATCGGTAGCGCGCCTCGGTCCGACCCTACCTCGCCTTGTGCCACTCAAGGGACGAGGCGCTCGAGGTCAAGGCACGGCTCGCCAACTGGCTGGCGCCCAGAGGCCTTACCTTCAACGAGGACAAGACGCGCGTCGTCACCCTACAAGAAGGCTTGACTTCCTGGGATTCAACGTCCGCCGCTATCACAGCAAGCTGCTGATCAAGCCGAGCGAGGCGGCCATCAGACG
>JBKQJL010000030.1:0-3134 GCA_052147975.1 Myxococcaceae bacterium | reverse complement strand
GCGACGGACGGAACCGGGTCTGCCTCACCGACCCAGCGGGTCCAGGCGCACACGAGAGCCACCCCACCTGAAGCATTCCAAGGGGATGGCTGCACCCTCCCCCGTCGCCTGATGGGGACTCCCCCGGGTCACTGCTGACTTCAAAAGGCCCAATGGGTATATAGTGACCCCAGGCAAAAGGCCATTCAACAGGCCTGAAGTCCTGGAAATTCAATGCCTTTGGGAGGACGCGGCGGATGGCCGACCCGTTGCAAAAGCCGGGTGCAGTCCAGACCCCCATGCAACCCGCCTTGAGCTCCGCCGTTTCCCCGGGACGCCTCCTCGTCGTCGACGACGAGGAGAACAGTCTCCGCTCGTTGCGGCGGGTGTTGCGCCATGGGGACTGGGAGATTCGCACCGCGCTCGACGCCGAGCAGGGGCTGCTCGAGCTCGCCTCCTTCACCCCGGAAGTGGTGCTCTCCGACTTTCGCCTTCCGGGAATGAATGGGGCGGAGTTTCTGGCGCGGGTGAAGGAGCGCATGCCCCGGGCCCAGCGCATTCTGCTGACCGGGCAT
The DNA here is from genome assembly GCA_052147975.1 of Myxococcaceae bacterium. GTDB lineage: Bacteria > Myxococcota > Myxococcia > Myxococcales > Myxococcaceae > JADGRA01. The sequence continues at coordinate 2,580 of JBKQJL010000030.1, read as the reverse complement.
GCCGACCAGCGCGCCATCGAAGAGGCCATCAACCGCTCGGAGATTTTTCGCTTCATCGCCAAGCCGTGGAATGACTCGCAGCTGCTGCTGACCGTCCAGAGCGCCTTCGAGCAATTCGCCGTGGCCTCGGAGAACGAGCGGCTCTCCGAAATTACCCGGAAGCAGAACGACGAGTTGCGCCTGCTGAATGCGGACCTGGAAGAGCGGGTCGAGCAGCGCACCCGGCTGCTGATGGTGGCCAAGCGGGAGTGGGAACTGTCCTTCGACTCGCTCGACTTGCCGCTGGCGGTGGTGCGGGGCGCGGACTTCGTGGTGCGACGGGCCAACGTGGCCTACGCGCGGGTGGCCGGACACCGCGTCCAGGACGTGAGCCAGGCGCCCAGCTGCCACCAGTTTCTCTTCGGCCGCCCGACGCCCTGCCCGGGCTGTCCGCTGGAGCGAGCGCTCGGCAGCGGCGAAGAAGGCCAGGCGGAGATTGAGCACCGCGGCCGCACCTACGTGCTCAACGTCTACCCCATGGCCGAGGCCGGCCAGGCGGTGTGTGCCTACCGCGACGTGACTGAGGAGCGGGAGATGACGCGCCGGCTGGTGGAGAGCGAAAAAATGGCCGCCGTGGGCCAGCTGGCGGGCGGTGTGGCACACGAGATTAACAACCCGCTGGGGGGCATTCTGGCCTTCACCCAGCTCATGAAGCGCGACGCCGGGCGCACCAGCCAGGACCAAGAGGCGCTGCAGCTCATTGAGGAGTCCGCCTTGCGCTGCAAGCGCATTGTGGAAAGCCTTCTGCAGTTCAGCCGGCGCAGCCGTGCCGAGGAGCGCCGCACCTTCGACTTGTCGTCCTGCGTGGACGACGCCTGTTTTCTCTTCCGTGGCCAGCTGAAGCAGGCCCCGTCGGCCACCCTCGAGACGCACATCGAGCGGGAGCTCCCGCAAGTCTTCGGGGACCCTTCCCAGCTCGGCCAGGTGGTGCTCAACCTCCTGCAGAACGGACTGCACGCCCTCTCCGGGCGGGCCGGGACGCTGAGCGTCTCCACCGGGCGGCGCGACACGGCCGTCTACTTCAGCGTCACCGACAGTGGCACCGGCATCGCCCCCGAGGTGCTGCCGCACATTTTTGAGCCGTCCTTCACCACCAAGCCGCCCGGCCAAGGCACTGGCCTCGGGCTCGCCATTGCCTACCGCATTGTCGAGGACCACCGCGGCACCTTTGAGGTGAAGACCGAGCCCGCCAAAGGCTCCACCTTCACCGTGCTTCTCCCCATCCCCCTGACGTCGTTGTCCCCGAGGAACTGAAAGCAATGAATAAGCGAGCTGCCAAGGTACTGGTCGTAGACGACGACAAAGTCGTCCTGCGTGCCGTCACGGAAATTCTCCAGCGCGAGGGCTACCACGTGGTGGCCATCGACGACGCGGTCGAGGGCCTGGCGGCTGCCAGGGACCCCTCCATCGACGTGGCCATCCTGGACATCCGGATGCCGCACCTGTCGGGGATGGACCTCCTCAAGGCCATCAAGCAGGCCCGGCCGGAGGTGGAGGTGGTGATGATGACCGCCTTCGCCACGGTGGAGACGGCGGTGGAGGCGGTGAAGGCAGGCGCTTACGACTACCTCACCAAGCCCTTCGCCAACATCGACGAGGTGAGCCTCACCGTGGCCAAGGCGGCCGAGCGCAAGGCCCTCAAGGACCGAACGCGGGTGTTGGAAGAGCAGCTCACCGCCAAGGGGCAATTCGAGGACCTCATTGGCCAGTCCAACCAAATGCGGGCCGTCTTCAAGCTGGTGGAGACGGTGAGCTACTCCTCGGCCACCGTGCTCATCCAAGGCGAGAGCGGCACCGGCAAGGAGTTGGTGGCGCGCGCCATTCACTACCGGAGCCCGCGCAAGGACAAGCCCTTCGTCGCCGTCAACTGCTCGGCCCTCACCGACACCCTGCTCGAGTCCGAGCTGTTCGGGCACGTCAAGGGCAGCTTCACCGGTGCCACCGCCAACAAGAAGGGCCTCTTCGAAGCCGCGGACGGCGGCACCATTTTTCTCGACGAGATTGGCGATGTCCCGCCGGCCACCCAGGTGCGCCTGTTGCGCGTGCTGCAGGAGGGCGAAGTCAAGCGGGTGGGCGCCAATGAGACCACCAAGGTGGACGTCCGCGTCATCGCCGCTTCCAACATCGACTTGGCCAAGGCCAAGGAGCAGGGGAAGTTCCGCGAGGACCTCTTCTACCGCCTCAACGTCATTACCGTGACGCTGCCTCCGCTGCGGGACAGGCCGGAAGACGTGCCGCTGTTGGCCCAGCACTTCTTGCGCATGTACCAGGCAAAAATGGGCAAGAAGGTGACGTCCATTGCGCCCTCCGCCATGGAGGCACTGGTGTGCCACCGCTGGATGGGCAACGTCCGGGAGCTGGAAAACGTCATCGAGCGGGCGGTGGTGCTCACCTCGCGTGAGGTGGTGGACGTGGAGGATTTGCCCCAGGGACTGCGCGACGCGCCGGGGGGCGGCGGGGACATCGAGGTGCTGAGCCTCGCCCACCTGCCTTACGCCGAGGCCAAGCGGCTGGCGATGCGGGCCTTCGAGCGGCGCTACC
>JBKQJL010000029.1:0-30930 GCA_052147975.1 Myxococcaceae bacterium | reverse complement strand
CGCTGGACGTCGTCTCCGGGCGTTTCCTGTTGGACGCCATCCGGGCCGAGCGCGGCCGGGGGAAGGCCATTCTCTTCTCCACCCACATTCTCGGCGACGCCGAAGCCCTCTGCGACCGCGTGGTGCTGTTGCACCAGGGCCGGGTGCTCGACGACGGAAAGGTCGCAGACGTCATCGCCCGCTCCGGTGCGCGCACCCTCACCGACGCCTTCCTGGCCCGCATTGGAGCCGCGGCATGAGGCCCACCATTGTCTGGCACATTTTCCGGAAGGACTTGGTGGAGACGCTGCGCGACCGGCGGGCGCTCTTCACCACCCTCGTCTTGCCCATTGTCATCTACCCGCTGCTCTTCACCGCCATTGGCAGCTTCACCAGCAACAAGCGGGAGGAGCTGGCCGCGCAGCCTGCCCGCATTGCCGTCTTCGGGCCGGTGCCGGAGCGCGCCGTCCAGGCGGTGCTTTCGGACAAGGCCACCCTGGTGGAGCGCCAGGCCACCGTCCCCGAAGACGTCGAGGAGAAGGCCCGGAAGGCAGTGGCGGACAAGAGGGTGGACGTGGTGGTGGTGACGCCCAATGGCGCGGTGGGGCCCAGTGTCAACGTCAAGGTGTACGCCGACTCCACCCAGCTGCAGTCCGAAACCATGCAGGAGCGCGTCCTCAAGGCGCTGCGCCGGCACGAGGCGGTGCTGCTCGAGGAGCGGATGGTGGCCCTGGGCCAGCCGGCCCTCAGCGCCCGGCCGCTGCTGGTGGAGGAGGAGGACTTGTCGAGCGACGCCCGGCGGGCGGCCTCGCTGGTGGGCACCATTCTGCCCTACATGGTGTTGGTGCTGCTCGCCTCGTCGGCCTTCTACTCGGCCATTGACTTGACGGCCGGGGAGAAGGAGCGCGGCACGCTGCAGACGCTGCTCACCGCGCCGGTGCATGCCCTCGAGGTGGTGGCCGGCAAGTACCTCACCATTGTGGCCATGACGCTGGTGGCCGCCCTGGCCAACATTGGCTCGCTCAGCTTGGCCATTGGCCGGCTGCTGTCCCAGGCCAACGCGCAGGCCAGCTTCCACATGAGCCCAGCGGTGGGGGTGGCGCTCTTCTTGACGCTGGTGCCGGCGGCGCTGCTGCTGGCCGCCCTCTTCATCGCCGTGGGCGTCATGGCCCGCACCTACAAGGAGGGCCAGAGCTACCTCATGCCGCTGCTCTTCCTCGTCATTTTTGCCGCCCTGGGAAGCTCGCTGCCTGGCGTCGAGCTCACCCCGGCCTTGGCCCTGGTGCCGCTCACCAACGTGGCCCTCCTCATGCGCGCGCTGTTGGGCGGCCAGGCGACGCTGGCCCTGGGCAGCATGGTGCTCATCTCCAGCTTCGCCTACGCCGCCATGGGCGTGGTACTGGCCTCGCGCGTCTTTGAGACGGAGCAGGTGCTGCTGAGTGGGGAGAAGCCGTGGCGGGACGTCTTCTCCAGGAAGGCCAAGGGCGGCTTCACCCCGGGCAACACCGTCTTCTTCGTCGCCCTCCTGGTGGTGGTGGTGTTTTACGGCACCCTGCCGCTGCGGGGGGCCATGACGCGGGAGCAAGTGGGCCAGGCCATTGCCCTGTCGCAGCTGGGCTTCTTCCTCCTCCCGGCGGCGGCGTGGGCCCTGTTGTTGCGCGTCCCCTTACAGGAGGCCTTCCAGCTGCGGCTGCCCTCTGCCCGAGGGCTGGCCGGGGCGGCCCTCCTCGGCCTCTCCGGCTGGGCGGTGGGGCTGGCCACCGGAAGCGTCCTGTCCAACTTCCAAGGGGCGCGCGAGTACGGCGAGCAACTGGGGGAGTTGTTGGGCAAGCACGGGCCGCTGTCGCTGGGCGCGGCGGTGCTGCTGGTGGGGCTGCTTCCAGCGGTGTGCGAGGAGGCCTGCTTCCGCGGGGTGGTGTTGACGGGCTTTGCCCGCGCTGGCTCCCGCGCCCTGGCGGTGGCGGGCAGCGCGCTGGCCTTTGGCCTCTTCCACGTCAACCCCTGGCACATTGCCGCCGCCACCGTGCTGGGCCTGGTGTTGGGCTATGCCGCCTACGAGTCGCGCAGCCTCCTTCCCGGCCTCCTCATGCACGCCGTCAACAACTCGCTGCAAATGGTGATGGTGCGCGTGCCCGAGGTGAAGTCCCTCTTCCAGTCCTGGACGGCCCTCGGCCTGGGGCTGGCCATGACGGCCCTCGCCCTGTGGCTGCTCACCGGAAGCGGTCGCCGCCCGCCTTCCACCACCGCCGCTGCCGTCCTTCCCCGTCCCGCTGAGGAGGTGCGCCCATGAGACACCCGTCTGCCGTGCTTGCCCTTCTGGCCGTGGCTGCCTGCGGCACCCCGTCGACGCCGCCGGTGGCGCCGACGGCCACCAACAAGGGCGTCCTCAGCGGCACCGTCACCTACCGCGAGAAGTTGGCGCTCCCCCCCAACGCCCAGGTGTCGGTGCGGCTGTGGGACGCCATGCTTCCGCCGGGCGTGGCCACCGTGGGCGAGGCGAAATTCCAGGCCGCCAGCCAGGTGCCGCTGCCGTTTGAGCTCTTCTTTGACCCGGCCCTCATTCAGGACAGCCACACCTACGGCGCGCGGGCGACTATTTCCGTGGACGGCGTGGTGTGGTTTCAGAGCGAGCAACCGGTGCCCGTCCTCACCCAGGGCGCGCCCGCGGTGGAGGTGGTGCTGCTGGTGAAGCGCGTCGCGCCGCCCCCGTAGCTGGCCCCAGCGCCGAGGGAGGGGGGTGGGCCGGCCTTTGCTAAATGACGGTGGGCGGCTCGTAAATGCCCGAGGCAGTGGGAGACCACCGCATGGCAACAGCCGTCCCGGGGCACGCTTTGAAGAGCGCCGAGGCCTGAATGTCGGCCGGCACCTCCCGGCGACTCAAACGGACGAAGCCAAAGCGCGAGAAGTAGTCCGAAGCGAAGGCGGTGAGGAGGTACACCTCGCGTAGCCCCTGGTCGACCGCTTCCTCGAGGAGTTGCCAGACGAGGCGGCTGCCGATGCCGCTGCCCTCCGAGTCCGCGTCCACGGCAAGCGAGCGCAACAGGCCCAAGCGGGCATGCACCTCGAGGCCTCCCGTCCCCACCACCGTCCCGCCCGCGTCCGCCACCCAGAAAGCGCCGAGGTGCTCGGCCAGGCCGTCCAGCGGGAGCTCGCGCACGCGCAACAGGGCCTCCACTGCCGGCAAGTCCTCCGTTTGGGCCCTGCGCAGGCTGACGTCCAACCGTCCTCCTTCGCGCGGCTCCCCCTGCGGCGCACTCACGTTTCAAGGGGACGCCACCGCGGCGCGCCCGTTGCCACTTCTTCTTGTCGCAGGCGACAACTTCTTCGGCCGAAAAACTACCGAAGGGTGGAAGGCGCTGGTGCGACGGCACCGCCACTTTAGCGAAGAATCTCCCCGACGCTGCGAGGCGGCTCCTCACCAATGCCGTCTGGGTCACCCTGGCCCCAGTGGGCGAGGTAGGTTGGTTTCCGCCAACGGCGTGTAAGGCGATGGAGGACACGCTGGGCTGCCGCTGGCCTGTCGTGAGCGGGGGGACGGCCGCTCGCTGTCTCTCACCGGCGCCTGCAGGGGTGTCCCTGGCCTCCCAGGGCGTGCGGCTTGCCCCAATGCTTCGAAAATTCTAGAAGAGTCGTATGAAGAATACCGAGGCGGTGGCCGCGCTCGGCTCGCTCGCCCAACAGACGCGGCTCTCCCTCTACCGGCTCTTGGTGAAGCGAGGCCCGGAGGGCCTGTCCGCCGGGGCCATCGCCGAGGCCCTGGACGTGCCGGCCTCCTCCCTTTCGTTTCACCTCCACCAGCTCATGCATGCCGGCCTCATCAGCCAGGAGCGGAGGAGCCGGCAGCTCATCTACGCCGGCAACTTCGAGCGCATGAATGCGCTGGTGGCCTACCTCACTGAAAACTGCTGCGGAGCCGCGAGCTGCGCCCCGGTGTGCGAAGTCCCCGCCCGGGGCACGAGGCCCAGGCGCGCCGCGTCGGCCCGCTTGCCGCGTCGGTGAAGCCCGCCCGGTGGGGACGTCGGAGAGGGGCACCATGAGCCGGACTGCCATTGCACAGCGGGCGACGGCCGAGGGCGTCGGCACGGCGCTTCTGCTGGCCGCCGTGGTGGGCTCGGGAATTATGGCGGAGCGTCTGTCGGGCGGAAATGTCGCCCTGGCGCTCCTGGCCAATGCCATCGCCACCGGTGGCGCCCTGTTGGCGCTCATTCTCGCCTTTGGCCCCATCTCCGGCGCCCACTTCAACCCGGCCGTGACGCTGGCCGATGCAAGCGTGGGCGGGCTGGCCTGGCGCGAGGTGCCGGTTTACCTGTTGGCACAGCTGCTCGGCGCCCTGGCAGGCGTGGGCTTGGCGCACGGCATGTTTGGCCTGCCCCTCTTCACGGCCTCGACGCACGTTCGGGCAGGTGCTGCGCAGCTTTTGAGTGAGGCGGTTGCCACCTTCGGCCTGTTGGCCGTCATCTGGGGCTGCGCGCGGCAACGGCCCAACGTCGTGCCGCTGGCCGTGGCCGCCTACATCACCGCCGCCTACTGGTTCACCTCGTCCACCTCGTTTGCCAACCCAGCCGTCACGCTGGCGCGGGCCTGCACCAACACCTTCGCCGGCATCCGCCCGGCGGACGTCCCGGGCTTCGTCTTGGCCCAAGGGGTGGGTGCCGCCGCGGCCACCGCACTCTTCCGCTGGCTCGCTCCGGCGGCTGTGCAGCGGGCCGCCCCGGACGTCCTTGTGCCGCACGACGGCTGGCCCCCCAAGCCTCAGTCGCCCAAGCGCTGACGTGGTGTCAGCGTCCCAACGCCACCCACCCAAAGGCCCTGCCATGGACAGCGCGACTCACCCCTTCCGCGTGCTTTTTCTGTGCACCGGCAACTCCGCCCGCAGCATTTTTGCCGAGTCCTTCCTTCGTCGACTGGGTGGCAAGCGTTTCGAGGCGTACAGCGCAGGCGCCCACCCCAGCGGCAGCGTCCACCCCTTGACGCTGAAGGTGCTGCGGGAGCGCTTCCAGCTGGACGCTTCCGGCGCGCGCAGCAAGTCCTGGGACGAGTACCGCGGCGTCACCTTCGACTTCGTCATTACCGTCTGCGACAGCGCCCGCGAGTCCTGTCCGGTGTGGCCGGGCCAGCCCATTGTCGCCCACTGGGGAGTGGATGACCCGGCCGCCTTCGTCGGGACAGAGGAGGCCAAGGAGCGCTTCTTCTACGAGGTGGCCTACACCCTGTACCGACGGCTGCAACTCTTCACCGCCTTGCCCCTGGAAAAGCTCGACCGGCTGCGGGTGGAGAAACTCACCCGGGACATCGGCAGCGAGAAAGCCTCCAAGAAGGCGTGAGGGTTACAAGGCACCCTTTGGCCCCAACCAGTGGGGTGCCCCGGGGCCTTGGGCGCAAGCAGCCGTCTCCCGCCGTGGAGGCCCCTAGCGCGCGTCCCGGGTTGCTCGCTCGCCGGCGAGCTCGGCGTCCAGGGCCGCCTTGGCGACAATAATTCTCGAGCGCACCTCCTCGCGGAAGGCGGCCACGTCCGTGCCGAAGGGCGCCGGGTCCACCGGCTCCAGCACCCGGGCCCGGCAGTTGGCGCGCTGACGTAGCACCAGGCCGTGTTTGGGAAGGACGTCGGCGGTGCCGGCCAGGGCAATGGGGTACAGCAGGCACTGCTTGGCCATGGCCAGCCGGAAGGCGCCGTCTTTGAAGGCCTTCACCTGGCCGTCGGCGGAGCGAGTGCCCTCGGGAAAGAGGAGGACGGGCACGCCCTTGTCCAGCCAAGCCTCGCTGGCCGCCACCATGCGCCCAATGCTTTCCGCGTCTCCCCGCACCAGGGGCACGTAGCGGTTGAGGCGCATATTCCAGCCAATAAACGGCAGCCGGAAGTTGCTGGCCTTACTCACCCACTTGAAGGGCCGGTACAGCCCGAAGAGGACGAGAATGTCGGCCAAGGAGGCGTGGTTGGAGGCCAGGACGGCCGGCCCGTGCCAGGGAAGCCGCTCCCGTCCCTCCACCCGGAGCCGCCAGACGGGGTTGACGTAGAAGTACACCTGCGCCCAGAAGCACGAGTAGAGGTGCAGCAGCCGGCCGTTCCTGTCGAAGGGGGCGGTGCACAGCCACACCAACAGCGCGCCCACAAACAGGGGCACGCAGCTGAGCGCGAAGAAGGCCCAGAAGAGCGCGGAGAGGACGGCCTTCATGCGGCGGTGCAGTCGCGCCGCGGTCCGGACGCTCCGGAGGGTGTCGGCCCCGCGGCCTGGAGAAACCGTCCCTCGGGCAACGCGCTGCGCTGCGTGCGTGGCATGTCCAGTTGCCACCGTACCACGCACAGTCTGGCCCGAGCCGCCGCTCCCCCAAAGGGGGGGCGGACATTTCCAAGTGCTTATGGGGCGGACATTTGTAAGTGCTTATGGGGCGGACATTCCCAGTGTTAGCGACAGAAGCCCCGGAAGCGCTTGCCGGGCATGCGGCGGCGCTGCCAGCATGGCTTGCACCATGACGTTTCTCGTCCTCGGTTACGACGGAGTGGACTTGGAGGCGCCGGCGCGACGTGCCGCTGCCCGCCCTGCACACCTGGCCACGGCCCAGCGCCTCCGGGCGGCGGGGCATTTTCTCGAAGGCGGCGCCCTGCTGGACGAGGGCGGAAAAATGGTGGGCTCCATGCTGCTCATGGAGTTTCCCACCCGTGCCGAGCTCGACGCCTGGCTCGTCACCGACGCCTACTCGGTGGGTGGCGTGTGGAAGGACGTCACGGTGCATCCCTTCCGCCGCGTCCAATTCGACTGAGGCCCACGCCGGCGAATGCGTCCTTTTCCTGGACGGGGGGCGTTTACTTGACGTCGACGGTGAAGACGTCCGAGTCGACGGCGCGGCCGCCGGGGAGAATGGCCTGGACGCTCCACAGCACCCGGGCCGGCGAAGGTTGAGCGGCCAGCGTCTCCGCCGGAAGGCGCAACTCGGTGCCGGACACTCCGAAGGCCCGGTACAGGACGTCCAGGGAGCCGCTCATGACAGTCACCGAGTAGCGCTCGGCGCCAGGGTAGGGGCTCCAGCGCAGCACCACTGCACCCTTTGGCTGCACCCCGGACGCCGTCACCGAGTCCAGCGGCCGCTTGGCCCCGCGCTCGGAGCTGCGCTCCGCCTCGAGCGAGCCCTTGGGGTGCGTCCAAGGCCCCTGAAAGAAGACGGCTGCTGCAATGCCTGCGGCGAGCAAACCGAAGCCGCTGGCCGTGAGTGCAGTCCGCGCTCGAGAAAAGCGGAAGGGGAGAACGGCGGCGGCAGGCGCCTCGACGCCGGCGTCGCGGTGCACCTCGAGAGCAACCCGCCAGGCGATGGAGCAGTCCACGCAGCGCGCCGTGTGGTCGACCAGCGGTTGGACGTCCTCGGGCGAAAGCTCGCCTGCGACGGCCTCCCAAATGCGGGCTGCCGTCGGGCAATCCTCCCGCAGCTCTCGGGGGTCCGTCTTCTGGAAGACGTCAGCAAGCTGTTGTGGTTCGAGAGGGGGCAACTGTCACTCCACCGCTTTTGAGCCGAGGCACTGCCGAAGCTCCTCGAGGCCTCGGTACAACAAGTTTTCGACGCGCTTCTCCTTCCAATGCAGCGCCCGCGCGGTTTCGGACGCGCGCGAGCCCTGCAGGTACAGCGTCACTGCCGTCCGACGAGCCTCCGGAAGGCGCTCCAGGCACTGGCGAATGGCGAGGCCAATGTCCGTCGGCTCCGCCTCCGGCTCGCCGGCCGCGCCGAGCGCAGTGCGCTGGGTGTCCCGTCGCCTCTTTCTGCGGAGCTCGTCGATGACCACGGTGAACGCCACCTTCTGCACATAAGACGCTCGAGGGGCCCCTCCTTCCCCTTCCACCCCGCGCTCGAGCAGCTTCAAGAGGGCCGTCTGGACCAAATCCTCCCTCAGTGAAACCAAGTCGGACGGGCAGTGCTTTTGCACTGCTCGCACCAACACTGTGCGGACGCGCGTCCAGGGGTCGGTGGGGGTGCTTTGTGTCACTGGCTCCGCGGGCGCGAGTCGATGCCGCCATTGCACGGCCGTCACTCTACCGGTGGGAAGGGGCGAAGTCCCCCACGCATGGACGGTGGACAGGCGGCACCTTGCGACAGCGGCCCCTGGGACGGGGAGGTCAGTTGTGCCTCCGTTCCCCTGCGCTTGGGGCCAGCCTACGCTGCCCAAAACGGGGTGGAATGCTCGCGTCGCACGCCACGGAGGACGCAGCGCCCCAAGCCCAGACGAGAGGAAGCCTCCCAGCCGAGCGCACTTCCTGTTGGGGCCTGGTTGGTCCCGGTGAGGCCGTGTCGCCCTTCTCCTGTGGGGGTGGACTTCAGTGCTGAGCCTCTCCGTGCTGGTGTTGTTTCTCAGCGCCGAAGCGCCCGTGCAAACCAGCAGCGACACCCTCGCGCCCTGTCTGGCCGAGCTTCAAGCGCAGCCCAAGGCCCTTGCGCCCTACCAATGCATGATGGCCGCCGGCGGCCCGGGGCAGCAGCTCAAGGTGAGGCGTCTGCTCGAGCGGCTGCTGCGGCTTCACCCCGACGACCCGCGGCCGCGTTTCTACTTAGCCCTCCTGCGGGAATTTGCCGGCGAGTCCGTGCCGGAAGACGAATTTCGCCTTGCGGTGGAAGGCTTCCGACGAGAGGGCGAGCCGGTTGGACGCGTCTACTCGCTCACCTCGCTGGTGGCCAACCGCTGCTTTTCACACCTGCGGTGCGACGCCACGGCGGAGGGCCTGCTCACCGAAGCCGAGCTCGTCGCCGAGGAGTCTCAAAAGGCCCACCTGCGGCGCTTGGTGCAGCTGTTTTGGCTGCGGCTGGCCCTCCTCAAAGACGACGTGGCGCGGGCCGAGCGCGCCGCCTCCAGACTGGAGGCCACCCCCGGGGAGGACCCACCGTGGATGGGCGGCCAAATATTTGAGGCCACCGAGCAGCTCGCCTTTCAGCTGAAAAACTTCGGCCAGGACTACGCCCTCTGCGCCGAGACGCTGAAGCGGAGCGCGCCCGGCACCGCGATGCATGCCCTGGCGCTGGCGGGCCTCGGTGAGGCGATGGCCCATTTGGCCCTGCGCGGCCACGAGGACCCCAAGGCAGCCGAAGCGGTGCTGCGCCAGGCGCTCGATGAAGAGGGTCGCCTCCACCTGGAGTTGACGGTGGGTGGAAATGGAAGCCTGCGCACCACTGAGAACTTGGCGCTGCTGCTGGGCCCAACCGAGGAGTCGACCCGCCTGCTCGAGGGAAACCTGGCCGTCTATGCGTCGCAGACCGGCTGGGCGCGGCTGCGCGCCTTCTCCACCGAGTGGATTCTGGCCAGAAACCTCATCGACTCGCACCCCGAGCGAGCCTCCGAGGCACTGGCCCTGGTGGACCGCGCCCTCAAGCGCGCGTCCGACAATGGGCAAGTCTGGGAGCACGCGCATGCCATGCTGGCCCGCGCCTATGTGCTGTGGAAGTCGGGCCGGCAGAAGGAGGCGCGGGCGGCAGCGGACGCGGCGCTGCACGAGATGGAGCAGCTGCGCAGCAAGCAGGAGGATATTGACGTCCGCATCCGCTACGAGGACACGCTGGCCTTTGCCTATGAGTTGGTTTCAGGGCTGACCCTCGACCCGCGCTTTGGTGAAATTGGTCCGACGGAAGTCGAGTACGCATTCGCCGTCGCCGAGCGCATGCGCGCGCGCGCCTTGCTCGAGGACATTCTGGCGCGCGACAAGGCCAAGCGCCTCTCGCAGCGGGACGAGTCACGGTTGCGGCAGCGCATTCTCGCCTCCCAAGAAGTGCTGACCGACGCCAGCTCCACGCTGGAGGCCCGCCTGGCCGCGGTGGCGGAGCTGCGTCGAAGCGAGGGCCAGCTGCACCAGCTTCGGGCCAGTGCCGTGAGCCTGCCGCACCAGGAGGCGCTTCCCTCCCTGGCGACGCTTCAGGCGGCGCTTTCCCCGAATGAAGCGCTCGTCTCCTTCCAGGTGTGGAGCCCAGATGCCCGGACCGACGCGCCGTTTGTCGACGGCACGTCCTGGGCCACCGTCCTCATGCATTCGGCCATTCGGGTGGTGAGAATTCCCAACGCTGACCAGGTCGAGGCGCCGGTGCGTTTCTTCCGGCAAGTCCTGGAGCGTCGGGACGGCTTGGACCGGCCAGGAAGCGCCGTGCTGTACGACGCGCTGATGAAGCAGGTGGTGGCCGCCCTTCTTCCCGGCGTTGACACCCTGGTCCTCATTCCGGACGGACCCTTGCACCAGCTTCCCTTCGACGCCCTCTCCATGTCTCCCGCTGGCCCCCGCCTGGCCCAGCGCTTCACCCTGACGCTCGTCCCCTCGGCGGCCATCTGGCTGTCCCTGCGGAACCGGCCGCCCCCGCCAGGCGGTTTGGCGCTCGCGCTCGCTTTGGCCGACCCGGGCCTGTCCAGCGGGGCGAAGCATACCTTGGCGCTTGGGGGGGAGCACCTCGACGCGCTGACAAAGGCCGACGCCGAGGGCCGGCGGGCGGTGCGGGCGTTCCCCTCGGGAAGCCGGCTGTTGTCCGGCCCCAGTGCCTCCAAGAGCGCGCTGTTGGCGATGGACCTCAGTCCTTTCTCGCTGTTGCACTTCGCCACCCATTCCCTGGTGGACCCGCTTTCGCCGCAGAGCTCGGCCATCCTCTTGGCCTCGGGAAACGCCGGGGATGACGGGCTGTTGCGCGTCGAGGACATCTCCAAGCTGGGCCTTCGGGACAAGGCCATTGTGCTGGCCTCCTGCAGCACCTCGGCCGGCATGGTGCGGCGCTCCGAGGGGCTCATGAGTTTGAGTCGCCCCTTCCTCGCCGCCGGCGCCGAGGCGGTGGTGGGCACGCTCGAGCGGGTGAGAGACGCCGAGTCCTCCCGCTTCTTCGACGACTTCTACTCGGCCCTGGAGAAGGGCAACTCCTTGGAAGCGGCCCTCGGCGCCGCCAAGCGCGCCCGCATTGCTGCCGGGGCTCCGCCGGCCGCCTGGGCAGGCTTCGTCCTCCTCGGAAATGGAAAGGCCACGCCCCGGGCGAAGGAGGCCAGTCACGCCGGTGCGGTGGCGGAGGTGGTGTGCGCGGCCGGGCTCATGCTGGCCATGGGCGTGCGCCTCCGCTGGGGCCGGCGTCGGGCGTCCACCGGGCAGCCTCCGGGCGAAGCCCCGCCCGAAAGCTGAAAAGGCGCTTTTGCAAACGCCTGCTGGGCCCCGGGGTGAGAGGAATTGCCCTGGAGAAGCGTCTCTCATTGGACAGCATGCGCCAAAAGCCCGGTGTCAGCTGGTGTCGGCAACGGCCCGTGCCTGGGGGGCGGCCAGCGCAATTGCGGAAGGTGGCGGACGCCCCAGAGGAGAACCTTGTTGTCAGCCGGTAGAGTCGCACTCTTTGGGCAGAAGCGGGCCGACGCCGTGGTGCGCCCTGGCCCCAGCACTCAAGGAGAGGCCATGGGACGTCCTGCATTTCAAAGTGCGCTGGCAAGTCTTCTTCTCCTCCTCGCCGCGTGCGGCTCCACCCCAGCGCCGGCGCCCATGGTGACGGGCATTGTGCCGACGTCCGGGCCGCCCGCCGGCGGGACAGCGGTCACCCTCTCCGGAGCCAATTTCCAAGCGGGCGCTACCGTCCATTTTGGCGCGGTGGCGGCGACGGCCGTCACCTTCAACAGCGCCGGTAGCCTCTCGGCGGTGACGCCGGCGGAAGCGGCCGGGGCGGTGGACGTCACCGTCACCAACCCGGACGGTCAGTCGGGTGCCCTGCCGAGCGGCTTCACCTTCGTCAACACCTGCCTTCTGCCAGCGCAGGTGACGTCGGACATGACGCTGGCCGCCACCTGCGTCTGGACGGCCGCCGCCACCGTCCTGGTGGGGGGGCCCAACAGCCCGGTGCTCACCATCTCGCCCGGGACGACGCTGGAATTTGCTCCCGGCACCAACGGCAACAACGGCGCGGCGCTGCGGGTGGGGGCGGACGGCCAACCGGGCTCCTTGGTGGTGAATGGGACAGCCGCGGCCGGCGTCACCTTCACCTCGGAGGCGGCGACTCCGGCCCCCGGAGACTGGGGCGGGGTGGTGCTGGGGCCGCAAAGTCTCGGCACCAGCCTCCAGTACGCCACCATTGAGTTTGCCGGGGGGGAAGGGGCCAGTGACTTGGCGACGACGGACGCCGCGGCGCTGACGGTGGAAGGCGGAGACGTCCTGGCCGGAAGCGCCACCCCGCCTCCCGCCCCCTTGTTGAGTTACGTCACCGTCGCCCACAGCGCCGGCCACGGCTTCGTCTTCGCCGGGTTGGACACGGGCTTGGCGCCGGCCTCGGGCTACCTCAGCGTCAATGCCTGGGAGCTCAGCCTCCACTACCCCTTCGTCATTGAGGCCAATACGGCCGGAAGCCTTCCCACCAGCATTTCCGCCTCGCCCTCGACGAGCGCGACGGCGGTGGTGGCCCTGCACAGCTACGTCGCCAGCAGCTGCTTCGTCGACGCGAGCACCACCTGGCCGGCCATTCCTCTGCCCTATTTTGCCGTCAACAGCGTGCAAGTCATTTCCCAAGGCCCCACGGCCGCGTCCGACACCCTCACCATCGCCGCCCCCAACACCGTCCAATTCCTGAGCACCGAGCTCGACGTGGACCCGCCGCCGGCCGGCAGCAAACTGTCCAACGGCAACAGCTACCTGGTGGCCGACGGGACAGCCACCCTGCCCATTACCTTCACCAGCCACGCCGGAAACCCGTCGCCCGGAGACTGGGCGGGAATCAACTTCTGGTGCACCAATGGAAACCAGCAGTCCGGCTCTCTTTTGAATGACGTGACGGTGCAGTACGCCTCCAGCAGCCAAGGGACGCTGAACGGCACGGGCGAGGTGGCCATGGGCGACGGGCAGGAGACGGCCAATGGGCCGCTCGGCCCCACCATCACCAACTCCACCTTCAGCAACTACGGCAGCACCCTGTACGGAATTACGCTGTTTGACGTTTCCAACGTGAGTTTGAGCGCGTACCTCTCGTCCAACAACAGCTTCTCCACCGCCAACACAGTCCTTCAATACTGCTCAGGGCAAATAACGGACGGAACCTGCCCTCAATAGTGCAAGCCAAAGTTGAGCCCGACGCTGCTCGCCCCTTTTGCGGGCGGGGCTGCCCCAAGAGAGCGAGAGGCGTGGAAGCGGGGTGTAGGGGCCAACCCCCTCAACACCCCACCCGCGCCGGGGGGGACAGCGTCGGGCAATGGCTGCCAAAGGCGAAACGGCCGTGGCGGCGTCACGGCGTCACCTCGGGCGCCGCGGCACCCGGGGGCCCGCGCGCTCGCCCTGTGGCCCAGGGGCTTCAAGACGCGCTGCGGCAGGCCCCGGTGGGGCCGACGCCCCGCATTCCTCGCTTCAAGGCCTCGGTTGTCTTCGGGCAAAATGCGGCAGCGCGAGGAGGGGGCTGTGGACAAGGACCGCCATTTAATTGCCGAGCCGAAGTGCACCGAGTGCGGGCAAAGCACCGCTCGGGTGGAGCTGGTACCGCCCAACGGGCGGCCGGCGCGGTGGAGCAGTTGGCGTGGACTGGAGCGCCAAGCCTTCGAGCAGTGGCACCAGTCGACAAAGTGGCGCTTTCTCTATGAAGGGCCGGGGGGCGGCAACGGCCTCGGGGCCGACATTGCAGAGGCGGAAGCGGCCCGCTACGCCAGCGCCTTTGGCGAGCCGCTGGTGTTTGAAACCATCCGGACGGCGGAGTTGCATGACAACGCGGGCTACTGCGTCTCGTGCGGGCTGCCGTACTGCAAGGCCCACTGGAAAGCGGCGCCCACCGGGGGCGCCCGCTGCCCGCGCGGGCACTTGGCCAGCCTCGACCCGCACTGGTCGCCGGCCGAGAGCGACTGACGCCCCGCCCGGCGTGGCCCTTCCCCTCAGGCGCCGGTGGGGGTTGGCCCCGCCGGGAGCATTCCGCCCGCCGCCTCGGGGCGCAGCGCGGAGAAGTCAAAGAGGAGCTCCATTCCCTTTCGAAAGTCCTCGTCGAATTCGCCCACGTAGCTGCGCAGGCTGGCGTCGGTGAGCCGCGGCGTCGCCTCTTGGAATTCCCGAAGGAATTGTAGCCAGCCGGGCAGAAGCGCGAGAAGCCGCGACAGGGGCGGCCGGACGTTGTTGAGGACGTTGACGAGAAGCTGCTTGCGCTCGAGGAGGACGAATCTCCCTTCGGTGTGCGTGTAGGCCTCGCTCAGCGTGCGACAGCGGGCGAAGTCCTCGAGGAGGTGCTGCAGGCTGGGGTGCCGTTCGGCCGCCGGGAGCCTGTACGCCTCTGGCGTCAGCGCCAGCGCGTCCAGCCGTCGGCACAGCCGCCGAAGCTCCAACAGTGCGGTGCGCCAGGACAGCCGCCCGTCCTCCCAGGGCTCGTAAATGTGCTGGGAGATGGTTTCCGCGACGAGGATGCCTCCGGTGATGTCCACCACGTAATGCTGCTTGGTGGTGAGGGTGGACAGCGACAGCAGCATGGCCCACAGCACGTAGGCGTCCGAGCGCTCCTTGGGGAGGTGCCGGGACAACAGGAAGGACAGCAGGACGGTGTGCCCCACGTGGAGGCTGGGGAAGGTGTTGGACGGCAAGTCGACTTTGCGCAGCGTCACCCAGGCCTTCCCAAGGCGTCCCTCCTCAGACTCGAGCGGTGGCCGGGGGTAGCAGGAGGGGTGTTTGAGGAAAGAGCGGAAGGAGATGAGGCTTGTCAAAAAGACGCAGACGGCCCCGCGCAACAGCCGGCGCAGCGGCGCCACGTCCAGCATGACGAAGAAGCAGTAGGGCAACAGGGACACGTACAGCCACAGCGACTTCGGCCGGAAGCGCACCACCGCGTCGCCCTCCGTCATGAGCGCGATGCTGCGTCGAAGCATGCTGAGGCGGTTGACGAGGAGGTAGCCGAGGGACTCCAGCTGAAAGAAGACGAGCGTCAGCACCAAACTCGTCCTGGACATGCCCAGCGTCTTGGCCAGGCCAGGGCCTTTGAGGCTCTCGGCCCGGGCGCTGTCAGCGGTGCTTCGGCCGACGTCCGCCTGCGCTTCAGCTGGCACGAAGTGAGCAGCTCCAGTGAAGGAGGGGAGGCTGGCCCACGCCAAACGGGGCCGTGTGTCGCCTTCTTGAGAGTAGCTTGGCTGCTCCTTGGCGCCAGAAGTCATTCCGGGCGCGTTGGCGCAGCGCGTTAGTTCGACCGAGACTCACTCCCATGGACTCGTACATTACCCTTGCGCCGGGAGAGACGCCGCGCCCGGTGGTGGCGCTGGTGGCCCACGACGGCCGAAAGCAGGAAATGGCGGAATGGGCTGCCTACAACCGCGGGACGCTGGAGCGCTGCACCCTCTTCGCCACCCGCACCACCGGGCGCACCCTGGTGACGACGCTGGGCGTGCCGGTGCGCTCGCTGCTTTCAGGGCCGCTCGGGGGGGACGCGCAGCTCGGCTCACTCATTGCCGAAGGGCGTATTGACGTGGTGTTTTTCTTCTGGGACCCACTCACCCCTCAGCCCCACGACGTGGACGTCAAAGCGCTGCTGCGGCTGGCGGTGCTGCACGACGTGCCCATTGCCTGTAACCGCAGCTCGGCGGACTACCTCATCTCCTCGCCCCTCTTCCGCATGCCGGAGGCCTACCGCCAAGAGCGAAGCCGGGCCCGCCTGGCCCACTGAGGCGCTTGGCCTCACCTCTCGGACAACCGCCTTTTCGCTGGGGGTGGCCTCAGGCAACAGTCAAATAATGTTGACACGTGTCAGCCAATATTGAATGTCTCGGGAGCCATGCTGTCCTCCTGGGTGCTGTGGGCCGTCGTCTCGGGCGTTGTCCCGGCGCCGTGCGCCTCCGCCGTTTTCCTCACCTATGAGCACGGGGTGCTGGCTGGGGTGAATTGGGTTCAGCGCGAGGCCCGCCACGTCCACCTCCGGAGCATCGTCACCCAGTCCATTGTCCTCGAGGCCGACGTCGAGCTTCGGGCCGACCAGACGACGCTGGCGGCGTCGGCCACCCGGGCCCCGGCCGGAAGCCCCCCCGAGGCGCCCACGCAGCGGCGCTTCGAGGAGCGCTACAGCTTTTGGTCGGACCAAATTCCGGGCTCCTTCGAGCAAGCCATTCTCCGGGCGCGGGCGACTGGCCAGACGTCACTCCAGCTGCCCATCGCCTCGCTCTACAGCGCGTACCAAAACGAGGTGGAGGTCGAGCGGCTCGACGCACACAACTGGAAGCTCGTCTACCGAAACAAGCAGTATGACGTCGTCACCGACGACAACGGCTGCATGCTGTCCGCGTCGCTGCCAGCCTACGGCGTGGTGGTGGAACGGCGCGCCAGCCTCCAGCCGGAAGCGTACCCATTGTGGCCGCCGCACGCGGCGGCCCCGGACGGTCGCTACACCGCCAGCGAGGTCGCCATCCCGGCGCCCGAGGGGCACGTCCTGGCCGGCACGCTCACCGTCCCCCAGCCGGCGCCGGCGCGCTGTCCCGCGGCGGTCCTCATCACCGGGCTCTCGCCCCACGAGCGTAACAACGGGTCGCCCCCCTGGATGCCGTTGCGCGACTTGGCCGACGCTCTGACGAGGGCCGGGTTCTGCGTGCTGCGCGTGGATGACCGCGGTGTCGGCGCCTCGAGCGGAGACCACGCCTCCTCGACAACCTTCGACGAGGCGAATGACGTCCGCACCGAAGTGGCCTGGCTTCGAAAGCGCAGCGGCGTCGACGGCCAACGGCTGATGCTGGTGGGGTACAGCGAGGGTGGGTTAATTGCGCCGATGGTCGCCGCCTCGGATGGAGGCATTGCCGCCATCGTCACCCTGGCCGGCCCGGGCGTGCCCGGGCCTGAGCTGGCGCGCTACCAAATCGAGGCGGCAGTGCGAGGAGACCCAAGCGTCCCACCCGAGCGCCGGAGCGCAGAAGTCGAGAAGCAACTGGCGGAGCCGCTGACGGTGCGCGAGCGCTCCTTTCTGGGCATTGAGCCGCTCTTTTATGCTCGAAAAGTGCACTGCCCTGCCCTCCTCATCCACGGCGGCGCGGACTTGACGGTGCCGCCGCGCTCCGCGGAGCTCCTGGCCACCGCCATGCGAGCGGGCGGTAACGAGGACGTGACGGTTCGCCTCTTTCCAGGCGTCAGCCACTCGCTGTTGCCGGACCCACTCGGCCTGCCCAGCGGTTGGCTCTTCTTGCCCGCGTTTTTGACGACGCCGGAAATTCTAAGCACCCTCTCCCAATGGGCTGCTTCCCGACTCCACCCGTGAAGCAGACAGCGCCCGAGCTGGCCCGGCCCGAGGCGCTCCCACCGCTTCACCCCATTACGACGTTGGCGGCCCTTCGCGCGGTGAGCGACGACCAGCGGCAGCGGATACTCAGCGTGCTCATTCGACGCCCTCAAGGAGCGCGGGAGCTGGCCTCGGAGCTGCACATGTCGCGGCCGAAGGTGTACTACCACTTGAATCTCCTCGAGCAGCACGGACTCATTCGCGTCGTCGCCCAGCGCGTCCGGGGGCGCCAGGTGGAACGGGTGTACCGCGCCGTCGCCCGCGGCTTCCGCGTCGAGAGCAGCCTTCTGGGAGGCCGGGCGAGGCGTGGGGCGCTGGCCGCGCGCGGCCAAATTTTGAGGAATGCGGTGAAGGACTTCGAGGAGCTGTCGGCGTCTTCACCGGAGCACTCGAAGCTGACGCTCGTCTCTCGCGTCCTGCTGCGGCTTCGGCCAGCCCAGTTGGCCGAGCTGCGCCTTCGCCTGCGCGCCGTCATCGACGACATGGACACCACCCAGGAGGACGGGGAGCCCACCGAGCTGCTGGTGGCCCTCTTTCCAACCGAGCGCTCCTGAGGCGGCCTCCCTGAAGGGGAAAGAGAGCCTTTCTGCCTCCGCGCTGGGGGTGGCGGCTTCAAACGGTGGGGCACCAGCCGGAGCCCCGCGCGGGCCCCAGGCCGCCGGCCCTAGGGGCCACAGGTGGGCGTCTCGTCCGTCGGGTAGAGGGTGGCAATGCCGTAGCTGCCATTCCGGCTGCCGCACCAAATGCGGTAACGCACCCCGCCCAAGTCCGGCGCGGCGTAGACGCCGCCGTCCTTGCTTCCCCCCGAGCGGTTGCAGCAGCGGGCAAAGGCGCGCGTGCCAATGGCCAACACCTGGACCGCGTCGTGCTGGACGGTGAAGCCGCCCACTCGCTTCACGCCGCAGGACCAGGGGGAGACGGCGGAAAAGCGGAAGGTGTACTGGCCGTCCTGCAACACCTCCTTCCCCTTCACCGGCCCGCCGAAGCACAGCTTTCCCTCGGACTCGAGCTGCGCGTAGCGAGGCAAAAAGTGCAGCCCGCCGATGGCCGCCTTCGTCCAGTCATCCCCGCAGAAGACGTGGGTGAAGGCGTTGCGTGGCCCAGTGCCCACCCACAGTGAGGCGAGCCACTCCACGTTGGCAGCCCTGTCCCCGGGGCGGCCGGCGGCGGACAGGGCGCGCACCAGCCGCTCGTCGTCCACGTGGGCGGCCATGAAGCGGCGGACGTCCTCCAGGCTGGCCGCGGCGTCTGGCCGGGCCGGGCACACCGAGAGGACTTCCTTGTCCACCAACGAGAGGGCCACCGGCCCGCTGAAGAGTGGCGCGCTGGTGCACTGGGTGAGGCAGTGCCCCTTCGCCCCGGCCTGCGGCGCCGGGCGCGCCTCCGTGGGCGCGGCGCTTCCCTCACACAGCACCCAGCCGGGGGCGCCTCCTTGTGGCGAGGCCAGCTTGCACCAGGCGCCGGCCGGCCCGCCGCGCTTGAGGAGGGTGTACGCTGTCCCGGCCTGCACCTCGAAAAGGACGCGGTGGCTGCCCGGTTGCTCCACTGCCTGCGCTGCGCTGGGCGCGACGTAGGAGGGGCTGTCCGCCCGGGCCCAAGTCCCGAGAAGAAAGAGGAGTGGCACCGCCAGCCAGCGCGTCGTCATGGGGCCCGGGTGAGGCTGCCCAGAGAGGGGGGGACGTGTCCAATGGCCTGCAGGGCCAACGCGGCCTTCCAACGAGGGGCTTGACGCGTCCTGCACGGGCGTTCAGAAATGCGGGTTTGCCATGGGCGCCCCCCAGCTGCCGCTTCCGTTTTCGCGAGGGCCGGCCTCGGGCGCAGAGGGGCTGGCCCCCTTTCACCCTCTCGTCCAGCGTTGGTTTGCCGGCCGGCTGGGCAACCCCTCTGCGCCGCAGCGGCAAGGCTGGCCGCCCATTCTCGAAGGCCGCGACGTGCTGCTGGCAGCGCCCACTGGCTCGGGAAAGACGCTGGCCGCCTTTCTCGTCGCCCTGGACAGGCTTTTCCGTCTCGCCCTCACGGCCAACTTGGGCGAGCACACCCACGTCCTGTACGTCTCTCCGCTGAAGGCGCTGGGCAATGACGTCCAGAAAAACCTGCTGCAGCCCCTCCAGGAGCTCTACGCGCTGGCGGCGGCCGAGGGCCTCGCCCCACAAGCCATTCGCGTCCAGGTGCGCACCGGAGACACGCCGGCGGCGGAGCGTGCCCAAATGCTGCGCCGGCCCCCGAACATTCTCATCACCACGCCCGAGTCGCAGTACCTCGTCCTCACCGCGCCGCGGGCTCGCGCGACGCTGGCCCGGGTGGACACCGTCATTGTGGATGAGATTCACGCGCTGGCCAGGGACAAGCGGGGCAGCCACTTCTCCCTCTCGCTCGAGCGGCTGAAGCACCTCACCGGCGCGCGCCCGCAACTCATTGGCCTCTCGGCCACGGTGCGGCCGCTGGAGGACTTCGCGGACTTCCTCACCGGCGGGAGGGCGCCACAGTGCGCGGTGGTGGAGGTGGGCCACTTGCGGAAGTGGGAGCTCTCCTTGGAGACGCCCGAGGAGGAGCTCACCGCGGTGGCCACCCATGAAATGTGGGGGCAGGTGTACGACAGGCTGGTGCAGCTCGTCTCCGAGCACCGCACCACCCTCATTTTCACCAACACCCGGAAGTTGGCCGAGCGCGTGGCCCATGACTTGGGGCTGCGCATTGGCCCCACCCTCGTCTCGGCCCACCACGGAAGCATGGCCCGGGAGTTGCGGTTGGCCGCGGAGGAGAAGCTGAAGTCCGGACAGCTGAAGGCCATGGTGGCCACCGCCTCCCTGGAGTTGGGCATCGACATTGGCTCGGTGGACGTCGTCGTCCAGCTGGCCAGCCCACGGGGCCTCGGCACCTTCCTCCAGCGGGTGGGCCGGGCCGGCCACCACCTGGCCGGCGTCAGCAAGGGGCTGCTGGTGGCCCTCACCCGGGACGAGTTGGTGGAGTCCGCGGCGCTGGTGCGCGCCGTCCGGGAGGGGAAGCTGGACTCCGTGGCCATTCCCCAGGCGCCCTTGGACGTCCTGGCCCAGCAGCTGGTGGCCTCCTGCAGCGTGGAGGCCTGGGACGAGCGAGCGCTGTATGCCCTGGTGCGCCGCGCCTGGCCCTACCGCAACCTCTCTTGGGAGGCGTACGAGGAGGTGGTGCGGATGCTGGCCGAGGGGGTGGCCGTCCGTGGGCCGCCGCGGGCGCTGCTTCACCGAGACAGGGTGCACCACCAGCTGAAGGCCCGCCGCGGGGCGCGCCTCACCGCCGTCTTCAACGCCGGGGCCAGTCCCGACACCTTCACCTACCCGGTGGTGGCCGAGCCCGAGGGCCGCCAGGTGGGCACCCTCGACGAGGACTACGCCGTGGAGTCCATGGCCGGGGACATATTTCTCCTGGGCAGCACCTCGTGGAGAATTCAAAGCATCCGCGCCGGGACGGTGCGGGTGGAGGACGCGCACGGGGCGCCTCCCTCGGTGCCCTTCTGGCGCGGCGAGGCGCCAGGCCGCACGGACGAGCTCTCCTTCGAGGTGGGCCAGCTGCGGCAGCAGGCCGCCGAGACGTCGGACGTGGCGTCCCTGCAGGCCGCCTGCGCCCTCACCGAGTCCGGGGTGGACAGCCTGGTGCGCTACCTGCGCGTCTCGCAGGGCATTTTGGGGGCGCTGCCCACCACGGACACCCTCGTCGCCGAGCGCTTCTTCGACGAGGCAGGCGGCATGCAGCTGTGCCTGCACGCCCCCTTTGGAAGTCGCATCAACCGCGCCTGGGGCCTGGCCTTACGCAAACGCTTCTGCCGGACGTTTGACTTCGAGTTGCAGGCGGCGGCCACCGACGACGGCATTCTTCTCTCCTTGGGCGAGCAGCACAGCTTTCCGCTGGCGGACATTTTCAACTTCCTCCACCCGGACACGGTGGAAGCGGTGCTGGTGCAGGCGGTGCTGCAGAGCCCCCTCTTCGGCACCCGCTTCCGCTGGAATGCCACCCGGGCCCTGGCGCTGCAGCGCTTCCAAAACGGCAAGCGGGTGCCGCCCCAAATTCAACGCGCGCGCAGCGATGACTTGCTGGCGGCCGTCTTTCCCGCCCAGGTGGGCTGTCAGGACAACCACGGGGGCGGTGACGTCGAGTTGCCCAACCACCCCCTCGTCCGCCAGACGGTGGAGGACTGCCTGCGCGAGGCCATGGACGTGGACGGCCTGAAGGCCGTCCTGAGACGGCTGAAGGCGGGCAGCCTGCGCACCGTGGCGGTGGACTTGCCCGAGCCCTCTCCGTTGGCGCACGCGCTTCTCAACAGCCAGCCCTACACTTTTCTCGACGACGCGCCACTGGAGGAGCGCCGGGCGCGCGCGGTGCAAGTGCGGCGCTCGCTTCCGGCCGAGGACGCGGCGGCCATGGGCGCCCTGGACGCGGACGCCATCCACCAAGTCGTCGCGGACGCAAGGCCCCTCGTCCGCGACGCGGACGAGTTGCATGAGCAGCTGTTGCAAGGGGTGCTGGTGCCCGAGGAGGGACTGGACGCGGCCCTCCTGGCAGTGCTGTTGGCCGCGGGCCGCGCCACGCGCCTGCACACAGGCGAGCGCACCTTCGTCGTCCCGGCGGAGCGCGTGGCCCACGCCTTGGCCCTGTTTCCCCAAGGCACCCTCACCCCGCCGCTTCTGCCGTTGTCGGGCGATGGGCCCCTGGACGCCGAAACCGCCCTCTTGGCCTGCGTGCGCGGGCGCATGGAGGTGGCCGGCCCGGTGACGGCCACCGGCCTGGGCCTGGCACTGGCCATTCGCCCGGAGGACGTCAACGCCGCGCTGCACCAGCTGGAGTCCGAGGGCACCGTGCTGCGGGGCCGCTTCCGTCCAGGCGCGCCTGCGGAGGCCGAGCTGGAGTGGTGTGACCGGCGCCTCTTGCAACGCATTCACCGCCTCACGGTGGGCCGGCTGCGCCGGGAAATTGAGCCCCTCTCGGGAAGCGACTTCATGCGCTTCCTCTTCCGCTGGCACCGGCTGCTTCCCGCGGACGCGCTGCGGGGGCCGGGCGGCCTCCTCAAGGCCATTGCCCTCTTGGAGGGCGTGGAGGCGCCGGCGGCGGCGTGGGAGCAAGTGCTGCTTCCGGCCCGGGTGCAGGGGGACGTGGGCGCGCTGTTGGAGCAGGCCTGCTGGCGGGGGGAGGTGGCCTGGGGCCGCCTCACCTTGCGCGACGGCAAGCCAGTGGGGCCGCGACGGGGGGCCGAGGTGGAGACTCAAGGCCGGAAGGCCCTCACCTTAAGCCGGGTGGCGACGCTTTCCTTCTTCCGCCGGGGCCGCATGGACGCGCTCCTGGCGGCGGCCCGGCCCGAGCTATCCGCGGACGGCGAGCCCTGGCTGCCGGAGGACTTGGAGGGCGCCGCGCTGGACGTCGGCCGCGCCCTCATTCGCCGCGGCGCGTGCTTCTTCCAGGACTTGCTCACCACCACCCGGCGTCCGGCGGAGGAGGTGGAGGACGCGCTGTGGCAGCTGTTGGCCCGCGGCGTGGTGAGCGCGGACGCGGTGGAAAACTTGCGCGTGCTGCAGAGCCCCAAGCGGCGCCGCCAGCAGAAGGCCGAGAAGCGCGGCGGGCCCGGCCGGTGGACGCTGCTGCTTCCCACCAGCGTGCCGCCGCCCGAGGAGAGGCACCGCGCCCTGGCAGAGTTGTTTCTGCAGCGCTGGGGCATTGTCTTTCGAGACTTGGTGGCCCGCGAGCCACTGGCCCCGCCCTGGCGGGTGCTGGTGGCCCTCTACCGGCGCATGGAGGCGCGCGGCGAGTTGCGAGGCGGACGCTTCGTGGCCGGTGTCGGCGGCGAGCACTTTGCCCTGCCGGAGGCGGTGGACGCGGCGCGCGCCGTGCGCCGTGCCGTGGGGCAGGCCGAGCGCGTGCAGCTTTCCGCGGTGGACCCGCTTAACCTCACCGGCATTGTCACCCCGGGCCCGCGCGTCCCGGCGGTGCTGGGGGAGCGCGTGTTGTACGTGGACGGAGTCCCGGTGCAGGTGTCGGCAGAGGTAGGGCAGGCGTCTCCAGCGGCCACTGAAGTGCGCGACGGCTGAAGCGGCGCGAGCGCGCCGAGGGGGTATTCTTTGCGGGCCTTCCCCCGCTGCAAGAAAAAGAATGCGCCCACTCTTCCCTCTTGCCACCGTCCTCGGCTTCGCGCTGCTTCCCAGCCCCGAGGCCGTCGCCGCCGCCAACCACCTCACCTATTACGGCGGCCCCGTCATCAGTAACCCCAGCGTCGTCGTCGTCTCCTGGGGGCCCAACGTGGACGTCAACGTCGCCAACGGCATGCCGGGCTTCTACTCCTCCATTTTGGACAGTCCCTATTTGGACTGGGTGAGCGAGTACTCGACGGTGGGGCTGACGGGCGTCTCGGCCCCGGACGCGGGCAGTAACCAGCGCATTGGCCGGGGCAGCTTCTACGGCAGCTACACCATTACCCCCAGCCTGCAGGGGAGTGCGCTGTCCAACACACAAATTCTCACCGAGCTTCAGTCCCAAATTGCCAGCGGCAACCTGCCGCAGCCCCAAGTCGACGCGCAGGGAAATGCCAACACCGTGTACATGGTGAATTTCCCGCCCGGCGTCACCATCACCACCTACGGCGGCAGCACCAGCTGCGAGCTGGTGCCCGGGCCGGGCAGCTTCTGTGGCACCACGGACACCCTCACTGTGTCCAACTTCACCTTGGGCACCCTCAACGTGGGCGTCGGCCTCATTCCCGACCAAAGCCCGGACGGCGGCTGCTTCGGCCTCTGTGGGGCGGACCCCAACTACTTCAACGACGCCACCGAGGTGCACTCGCACGTGCTTCTCAACCTCGTCACCAACGTCGGCAACGGCCTGTGGTTTCAAGGCAACAGCGTCGTCGGGCCGCCGCTGGCCTGGTACAGCGCCGGCGGCACCGAGCACCAGGCGGCGGACTTCTGCAACCTCCAGCCGGCGGACGCCGGCAGCTACACCGTGGAGACGGGTTGGTCCAACCTGCAAGGCGCCTGCGTCTCGGCGCCGGCCAGCCCCTTGGCGGTGTGCACCGCCGGCGTCACCTACTGCCGGCAGTGCAGCAGCACCGACGTCGGCCAGGACGGCGGCTGCACCGGCGCGACGGCCTTCTGCGAAATGGACAACAGCAATACCTCCTTCGGCCAGTGCGTCGGCTGCACCGCGCAGCAGGGCTGCAGCGGCACCACGCCCGTCTGCGCCCAGGGCGGCTCGGCCAATGACACGTGCCGTGCCTGCAACGGGGACGCCGAGTGCACCACCAGCGCGGCGGGCCCGTATTGTCAAACCTCGGGGGCCTGCGGGCCCACCTCCGCCACCGCCCCGCCCAGCTCCGGCGGCGGCTGCTCCAACGCCGGGGGCCCGGCCTCTGCGCTGGGCGGACTTTTGACGCTTTGTTGGCTGGGCCTCCGCCGGCGGACACCGGTGGCGGTGCGCAGCCGGGCACACCGACGCCGGGCCGCGTCGCGGGCCTTCCCTCCTAGGGACTAGCGTCAGCCCCCCCGGGAACGAAAGCGGCGAGACGGCTGTTTGCCAATACAAAGGCCCCGGCTGGCCCGTTTGGGCCCGTTAGCGTCCGCCAGGGAGGGTGAAGGAGGTACGCCTTGGTGCAAAAGCGCCCGTGGGCATTCGCACTCAGCCTGTGGTGCGCGTGCCTTCTCCCCGTCGCCGCCGCCGGCGGGACGCCGCCGCCCGCGTCCGCCTCCCCGCCACCTGCGGTACCCCCGGGAGCTGCCGCGCCCGTGTCCCCGGCGCCTGCCCCGGTGAGTGGGGCTTCCTACTGCCCAGGCGAGTACGCGGATGACTTCTCCGCCCTGCTTCCCAAGGCCAGGGAGCTCGAGCAACAGGTGGGCGCGTACACGTTCTGCATTCGCACCAGCGCCACCTACGAGTGCCCCTCCTACGGGCCGGACGGCAACCTCCGGCGCAAGAAGGTGCGCGTCTCGGCCCACGGCACCGGCTTTGCCTACCGGCAGCAGGCAGGCGAGACGCTGCTGCTCACCAATGAGCACGTCGCCGAGTGGCCCGCGGTGACGGACGAGGAGCATCCCGTCGAGGACGTCCCGCCCGGGTGTAAGCGCGTGGCGGACTCCCTCAAAATTGTGGACGACACCACCGACAGCTACGAGGCGGATGACCTCCCGCTGAGCCGCGTGGTGGTGGACCCGACGCTCGACATCGCCGTCCTCAAGGCCAAGACGCTGCTTCCTGTCCTGCCCTGGAAAGTCGGCCGCAGCGCCGGGCTGAAGGAGCGCAACGTGGTGGACGTGCGCGGCTTTCCCTTGGGCGTCTTCAAGGCCACCAACGTCGGGAAAGTTACCTCCGCCTACGCCCGGGACAGCTACAAGGACTGGGACCACGACGACTTCGTCATCGACGCGCTTTTGTCCCCGGGGAATTCGGGCTCGCCCGTCTTCGCCATCTCCTGCAAGACGGGCGAATTCGAGCTGGTGGGCGTGTACCACGCCGGCTACACCCGCGGCAGCGCCCTCAACGTCGTCATCGGCATCGACCAGGTGCGGGACCTCATGACGACGCTGAAGCGAAGCCCGCGGGCCCACGCCGACGCGAGCCTCCAGTTGGACGCGGCCGCCCGCGGCCGGCTGGTGGCGGCCACCAAGCAGGCCCTGGACGCCTACTTCCCTCTGGGGCCCATGGCGGCGGCGGTGCGCGTCCGCGAGGATGGCGCCCTCCTCTTCGAAGTCCTCAACCGCGACTTCCCCTTCCGCGCCTACCCGGCGGTGGTGCTGGAGGACTTGCCCCCGACGGACGCGCAGAGTTTTGGCGTCCCGGGCCGCGTCTGGTTTGGCAACCGCCAGGGCCTCAAGGCCTACGCCCGCGCGGACCTCGACGCGGACACCCAAAGCCAATTGGCCAAGCTGCTGGAAGGGCTGCGCCGAGACAGCGTCGCCTCGGTGGCCCTTCACGCCGCGGACCACGACGCGGCCACTAGCCGGGAGAAGTACGAGGGCACCGAGCGGCTGGAGAAGGAGCTGCAGCGCGCCAGCGCCGGCTACGCGGACGTGGCGCAAGCGGCCGGCGAGCTGGCAGACCGCCTCGGCCCAGGCACAGGCGAGCCCTCAGTGGACTTCACCGCGACGCTTGTCCCTCCGGCGCCGAAGCCGGCCGAGCCGGTGGCGGTGAGTCCAGCGCCGCCGGCCGCCCCAGCGTCCCCCAGCCCCGTCGCCCCTCGGCCGACGCCGGCAACGCCGGTGGGCCAGCTCAGCCGGCTTCCGCAATAGGCCACCAAGGCTGACGCGTCGCGGTAGAGGACGCCTCGTGGTTGGCGCCGTAGAGTGGTGAGAGAAAGGCAGCACGGCCCTGCCCCGGCGGAGTGGCCTTTTGGGGTTTTGGCGAAAGCGGGGGGCGGTATGCGGGACGCCCGCGGGAAGACAGGCCAGAAGGTGCGGCGTCGGCCCTCCTCCAGGGGGACGTCCACCGCCGGCGTCCTCTCCGGCTGGGTGCGCGCCCTCTCCCAGCACCGCTTTCTCCGCTCGTCCGCCTTCGTCACCTCAGGCGTCCTGTCCGGCTTCTACTTTGCCGAGGAGGCGCTGGGGCTGGGGCGCAACGGGCCCCAGGGCCCACAGCCCTTTCGTCTCGACATTCCCGAGGAGTCCCTGCGCGACTTGCGCGAGCGGCTTTCCCGCACCCGCTGGCCGGACGAGCCACCGCTTCCGCCGTGGCAGACGGGCGCCAGCCTCGACGCGGTGAAGTCCCTGTGCCAGTACTGGCAGACGGGCTTTGACTGGCGCGCCCAGGAGGCGCGCCTCAACGCCTTCCCGCAATTCACCGTGTCGCTTTTTGGGACGCGCGTCCATTTTCTCCACGTCAAGGGCAAGCGGCCGGACGCCATGCCGTTGCTGCTGTCGCACGGCTGGCCGGGAAGCGTCTTTGAATTTCTCCGCCTCATTCCCCTGCTTCAAGAGGACTTCACCCTCGTCATTCCCTCGCTGCCCGGCTTTCCCCTCTCCTTCACGCCCGGCCAGAGGCGCCTCAGCGTGCCGGAAATGGCCGAGGCCTTCGCCGAGCTCATGACGGACGTCCTCGGCTACCGGCGCTTCGGGGTGCAGGGCGGGGACTGGGGGGCGGACATTTCCACCTACCTCGGCTACGCCTACCCGAAGCGCGTCCTGGGCGTGCACCTCAACCTTTTGGCCCTCCACCGAAAGGCGCCGGCGGGAGAGTCCACGGCCGAGGAGACGGCCTACTTCGAGGCGCTGCGGCACTTTCAGTCCGAGGAGGGCGGCTACCAGCACCAACAGGGGACGCGGCCGCAGACACTGGCCTATGGCCTCATGGACTCGCCGGCCGGCCTGGCCGCCTGGCTGCTCGAGAAATTCCGCGCCTGGACGGACGGCGACGGGGACGCACTCCAGGCCGTCCCGGTGGATGAGTTGCTCGCGGACGTGAGCCTCTACTGGTTTACCGGGGCCATTGGCGCCTCCTTTTGGCCCTACTACGCCTGGCGACAGGCGAGAAAGCCCCTCATTCCGGACGGCGAGCGGGTGCAGGTGCCCATGGGCTACGTCCTCTTCCCCAAAGACATTTTCCGGCCGCCCCAGTCCGTGGCGGCGCGGGGGTATGCGGACATTCGCCGCTGGACGGTGGAGACGTCCGGGGGCCACTTCGCGGCACTCGAGCGCCCGGAGGTGCTGGCGCGCGAGGTGCGGGCCTTCTTCCTGCCGCTGCGCTAGGGCTGCTTCGAGGCTGCCTCTGCTTGGGCGTCCGCGCTAGCCTGGCACGCGACGCCGGGGGTGCCCCTTTTGGGGGGCGGGCCGGGGCGCGGCAAGGGAGCCATGCGAAACGCTTGGACGCACGCAGTGCAGCGGGCCACCCTGTGCAGGACGCTCGGCTGTGCCCTGCTTTTGAGTGCCGCGCTGGCCCAGGCCCAGGGGGGTGCCGACGCGGGGACGGCGAAGCCGAGTCCGCCGGCCACTGTCACCTATGACGGCGAGCCCATCCTCACCTTCCACACCCGCGTCTACGGCTACACGCCCGCGGCCCGGGCGGACGACATTACCGAGCGGCTGCATGGAATATTGAGCTCGCCCCTCTTCCGGGCGGAGGACGTCAGCGTCGAGAACCACGACGACGTCACCATGTTGTACTGGCGGGGGGAATTCCTCTTCGCCCTCACCGACGACGACGCGGCCTCGGCGGACACCACCCGCCCGAAGCTTGCTGCCCAGGTGGTGGCTGCCATGGGGGTGGCCGTCGAGCACGCCGCGGCGGCGCGGACGCCGAAGAGTCTCCTTGTAGACGCGGCCTATGCGCTCGTCACCACCTTGGTGCTGGTGCTGGCCATCCTCGCCGTCAACTGGGCGGTGCGCCGGGCCCGCGGGCGTCTCGAGGCCTGGTTTCGGCTGGCCGGGCGCAAGCTGCACAGCTACAGCACGGCGGAGCGGCTGGCGGCGCTTGCCGTGGCGCTGTTGGGCGTGCTGCGCGTCGTCGTCATTCTCCTGCTTCTCTACCTCTACATTCCGGCCGTCTTCCGACTCTTCCCCTGGACGCGCAGCTGGGGCGCCACCCTGCTGGTCTGGGCGATTGACCCGGTGCTGACGCTGGGGCACGCCCTGGTGGGCTATTTGCCCAACGTCTTCGTGATTGCCATTGCCCTCCTCGTCACCCGGGGGCTGTTGCGGCTGTTGCGCGCGGCCTTCGAGGAGCTGGGCGCAGGGCGCATTCGGCTGGCTGGCTTCTACCCGGAGTGGGCGCAGCCCACCTTCCAGCTGGTGCGGGCCTTCGTCGTCGTCATGACGGCCGTCGTCATTTTCCCCTACCTCCCCGGTGCGCACTCACCGGCCTTCCAGGGCGTCACCATTCTCCTCGGCGCACTGCTGACGTTTGGCAGCGGCTCGGCCGTCTCCAACCTCTTCGCCGGCGTCATCCTCACCTACACCCGCGCCTTTCAGGTGGGGGACAGGGTGCGGGTGGGGGACAGCTATGGGGACGTCATCGAGAAGTCGCTGCTCGTCACCCGGGTGCGCACCATCAAAAACGAGGAGGTGGCCATCCCCAATGGCGTCGTCATGGGGACGCACATTGTCAATTTCTCCGCCGCGGCCCGGGGCAAGGGCCTGCTGTTGCACACCCGCGTCACCATTGGCTACGACGCCCCGTGGCGCAAGGTGCACGCGCTGTTGTTGGCCGCGGCGCGCGCCACGCCGCGCATTTTGGCCGAGCCGGCACCCTTCGTCTGGCAGAAGAGTCTCGACGACTTTTTCGTCACCTACGAGCTCAACGCGGCCACCGCCCACCCCGAGGTGCTGGACGACACCTACGCCGAGCTACACAAGGCCATTCGCGACGCCTTCGACGAGGGCGGGGTGGAAATTCTCTCCCCGCACTACGCCTCGCTGCGGGACGGAAGCCGCTCCACCGTGGGCGCGCCGGACAAGCCCAAGCCAACGTCCTGAGGGGGGCCAGAAAGCAGCTTCCCAGGGCGCTTTTGTGGGCCGTTGTGCCTAGCCGCCGTAGCTCGAGCGCAACAGGAAGTAGATGGCCACGCCGGTGACGCTGACGTACAGCCAGATGGGCCACAGCACGCGCGTCACGCGGCGGTGGCGCGCAAACTGCCGCCGGTAGGCGAACCAGAAGGCGGTGAGGGCCAGCGGCACCACGGTGGCGGACAGCACCACGTGCGAGGCCAGCACGCTGAAGTACACGGTGCGCCAGGGCCCTGTCCCGGCGTAGCGGGTGTCGCCGTGCACCGCGTGGTAGACGAGGTAGCTGACGAGAAACAGGGACGAGGCAGCGAAGGCGGCCACCATGAAGAAGCGGTGGACGCGCCATTGGTGGCGGCGGATGGCCACGTAGCCGCACAACAGCAGCGTCGCCGCCAGCGCATTGAGGGAGGCATTCACCCCGGGCAGGAAGGAGACGTCCGCGCCGGTGGTGACAGCGCCGTGACGCAGCACCAACAGGTAGGCCAGCAGGGCCAGCGCCGCGGCGGACACCACCGCGTTGAAGAGGAAGAAGCGCCGGTCCGCCGAAGCATCCGGCGTCCCCGGGGCGGGCAGCTGCGAGGCGACTGGGGGTGGCATGTCCGGCCGCCACCTCTAGCAGGCGTCGCCCCACAGCGCACGGACTGTCGGGGGCCGTCGCGTGGACGTGTGGCGCGCATCCCCGCGCCGAGGGCGCCGCGGGCGCTTCCTGCCAGGGGAGGCTTACCGCTCGAGCCACTTTGGAAGTAATGAATGCAGGAGGGGACTCGTCCTTTCCGCCCTTGGGAGGGCGAAAGGCGTCTTGTGCGCCCCCGAGGAGTTTTTCACCATGCCGTTTGGCCGCCGGTTTCCAGCCGTCCTCGACGCAGGTGTGGTGGCCAGCTGGGGCCTGTTGGCCATTCTCGGCTCGGCCTGCACCACCGTCTCGCAGGGTGGCACGCAAACCTCGCTGATGGAGGCGACGGGCACCAAAATAACGGCCCAGGAGCTGCGGACCACGCAGTCGGTCCTGGCTATCCGGGTGCCGGGCACCATTGAGGAGGCGGCCGACGCCATTTCCGCGCAGACGGCGGACGTCGCACTCCGGCGTCGGGCCCTGCTGTGGAAAATGGAAGTGGTCCCCGCGTACTACCAGGCACTCTTCAACGCGGACCCCTTGGCAGCGTCGCTCGACGCCTGGGTGCTGACGCTTCAGCTCGAGCAGGACCTCAAGACGGGGCCGAGGAAGGACGCCTTCACTCCGCTACAGTCCATCGCCGTGGCTGCCTTGGAGTCGGTGCGCGCGGAGATGGAAGGCACCTCGAAGCAGCTGTCCAAGTCGCCCCAAGGCTAC